>NZ_JBGFCE010000010.1:0-154862 GCF_041205415.1 Falsihalocynthiibacter sp. BN13B15 | reverse complement strand
AACGAGCAAAGACCGGCGTGTGCGTCGTTGGGAAAAAGAAGATGTTCTTGAGCGGGTGCAAGCACGACTGGATGCAAACCCAGCTCAACTGGCGGTCCGCAGCATGACCGTCGAACATCCCCACGGCACGATCAAATCATGGATGGGGGCCACCCACTTCAAAATGCGAACCCTGAAAAACGTGGCAACTGAGATGGCGCTGCATGTGCTGGCCTACAATATGACCCGCGTCATGAACCTGATGGGCATTCCGGCGATGATAGCGGCCATGAAGGCGTAAAAGGTCCCGCTCGCCTTCAAATTAGAACACAAATGCTCGGATAGGCCGAAGACTGTCCTGAGCGCCACCATGATCCATCAGGGTAGCGGAATAACGATATCGTGCCAAAATGGACACGAACGTCAAAAACTCTTAAGGGCACCAAGATCAGCCGGGTTTCCACACAGCCTCTCCGCTGAGCAACGTGTTCTAAGTGAAGCAAACGGCACCTTTCCGCACGTCCTTCCACAGACACTTACGGCCCCTCGCAAACTTTGGCGGCCAGATATGGTTCTGCGATACAGTTTTCCCGAAGCGGGCATTGGGGTGAAACGCGGCGTTTGGACTGAGGTTTGCGACGCTTCGTCGGAGAGAGGTTAACTTCGGTTTGGTTGGTTTAAAGGTACTGTTCAATCCATCGCCAATCCCAGCGGTTATATCGCTAGTAGGCTTTCATTCAGCAACAATTATTTCGAGTATGGCTTTTTCAACCTCGGCCACGGGTGCAACCCATTCTATGTCGGCCATATCAAAATCAGGCCAATAGCTGTCGACAGAAACTCCCGTTCGAATTCTCAGTCTAATTCCAATGCCTTCCGCTTCTGAAAACAAAGCAGATATTTCGCATGCATCTTCGTCTTCTGATTTGCGGGAAGGGGGGCCAGCGAAGCAGGCTACAAATATTGCGTTTCCAAATAGAGTTAGCTTTTTTGATCGGTAGAGAATCGAACCTAGTTCTTTGCTTGACACATATAGAAAACCTGGTTTTTCACTGGGTGTCCCCGCATAGGCCGCATGTAATCCTCCGCCGAGATTAAGTGATAAAAATTGGACATGATATTGTTTTTGTATCCTGAAAGAGCATCTAAAATGGGCGGCTCTTTTTTTGGCCAGCTGAATGAAAACCCCTCAACGCTGTAGGGCGGGTTCCCATCAAATGTTCTGCCGAGATAGCGGCCATGCTGATAGTTTTTTTAGTTTTTGGCGCGAATGGGCCTGATAAACTGAGGTCGTGGGCGACAAAATTGAGCATGGCTGTGCGACTGGAATGCGAGTTTCCCGCAGGAGAAATACTGGATTTCATTCAAATTTCCCCTTAGGGCTGAAACAGCTTTCAATCAGTAATGCGTCAATCCTATGATGGAAACGGGTAACGTTAGAATTTGCGTTCTGGCTTGTGGGGCCAAACCAAACGCGTTTCTCATTTTGGGAAGGCGGACCACATCGAAGGCCGGATGTGCAAGGCAAGCCTTGTTGTATTTTCAATGCGCGGACGCCTCCGCCCGGCAGGTTTCTTTTTCCGCCCTGACGGCTGTGCACCGATAACGTCAGGCTCGCGCCTAATGCCGTCAGTGCGACAGTACCTTAACGCCGAAATAATTAAGCAAGGTCTCGCTCTGGTCGGCACTGATGGTCAGATCATCCAAACTGCGGGCTTGAGAAAAGTCCAACTCGTCAATATCCGCATGCGCCAAATTTGCGCTTGTCAGCGAAGCATTCCTCAGGAGGGTATTGTTCAGGTTTGAACCGGCGAAATTTGCAGAAGACAGGTTGCAGCCGCCGAGGTCTGCGCCGCGAAGGTCGCAGATTTCAAAGGTGCTTCCTTGTAGATATTGCCCCTTCATGCGGGCTTCAAAAAAGCTGGTACGGGAGCATGACATCCCGCCCATGTTGAAGCGCGCGTTGACGCGGCGATGAAGGTCAATGTCAATTTCTGCGGCGGACAGGGTACAATTTTCCAGCCGCAACATGAAACCCTTGCACGCCACCAGTTGATTGCTGGAAAGGTCACAATCCACGAGGTTGGCGTCGGAGAGGTCGCATCGGGACCAGACGCATCGTTGCTCGGTGTCCGCGTCGTAGAACTGGCAGGAAAGCAGCTTTACGTCGCGAAAAGAGCAATCGGTGAACCGACAGTTTTGCAACTTCGACAACCCGATTTTTCCGCCATCAAAAGTACAATCCACAAACGCACAGTCGTAGAATTCGGTCTCGAATATTGAGAAGTCATCAAGGCAATCGTTGCGAAATATTTCACCCGTGACCTGACGCAGGGCCGATGCGTCTTCAAGTGTTATGGCGACCATCTAGTGAACGCTTCGACCAAGTTGACCAAGCCGTTCATCTGCGGGCCTCATGGAAATGACGGCCCCTTTAAAGCGTTGAGCGTCAGTGAGTTTTATCTCGTGCAAATCTACGTTCCCAGCACTGCAGCCGCCTGACAGATCGATGTCCGATAGACCCCAACCGTCAAGATCGTGGTCAAAAACTGGGGAGTTTTGTGAAGCCATGTCCGTCTTTCACAGAGCAGCCCAAAGAACACAAGGTGCGCGCCAACCGATTAGATCTCGGGAATCCGCTCGCTCCGCGGAGCAAGCATCGCCCAATGATTAGCGGCAACGCCGTTAGCGCCCTTCTTTTTGACGCCTGACATTCAAGTTTTCGTGCGCATATTTACGCAGCATCCGTGCGGTTTTGCCTGCCATGCCATCGCTCTGGCTTTCGCTGAAAACAGCATAGGCTGCGTAGGCAAATCGCGGAGCGTCCTCAATTAAATGCAACCAGCCAGCCTGTATTTCTGGCTCGATTGAGCGTCGGGGGAAATATCCAGATGCAGGTACGGTCCGCAAATACTGCAAGCCCAAAGTCCCAATCCCAAGTTGCAGGCTTGGTGTTGTGAACTGTGGAAAGTTCAGCAGGTGATGTGTGCGAAATTCAAATCCCCAATCAATCAACACGTAGTTTTCGCCGAAGGGATCGGTTGACGAGTCGCTATCGCTGCTGACCAAAACGAACTCGTCCTCGAAAAGCTGTTCAACCGCGAGCCCCGACGTGTTTTGCGGCCTGTACATCACGGCGAGGTCGAGCGAGCCATCGTTAAGTTTCGGTCCTAAGATGTCTGAGGTCGCCAAGGATGCCTTAATTGCCATGTTGGGGATTTTGGCTTGAAGGGTAGGGATGGCATCAATCAGGAAGCCGTCCCACAGGCTTGGTGGCGCGCCAATTTCCAAGACCGATTCCAGTGTCGCAGGGAGTGCCGCGTCGAGCTTGGCCTGTGTCCACGTCCGCACAAGTGTTGTGGCATGCCTTTGAAAATTGCGTCCCGCAGCCGTCATCGTCGCACCGGATTTGCTACGTTCAAAGACCGGTTGTCCGAGCTGCTGCTCAAGCGAGCGGATGCGCATGCTGACGGTGGATTGTGTGACATTTACCTTGCCAGCAGCATTGAAAAAGCTGCCAGTTTCGACAACGGCCAGAAAGGTTCGTGCGAGTTCTACATCCATGTTTCACCTATTTGAATATCCGATATCATCATTGTTTTAAATTCACTATTCAAATCTCAACGGACGTGAGAAATAGAGCTACGGATCGAATCATTCGGTCCTTACGAGGAGTTCTCCCATGAAATCGACTTCAAAACCTTCTTCAAAACCAGCATCTCCTAAGCCCACCGGAAAGCCATCCGCACCTAAAGGCGTCTAGCGCCCTTAGCTTTGCGAATTGTACCTGCTGATAATTCTACGGCCCCCATATTTACGAGTAAAAGAGAGACGCGATAGACAAGCATATCTCCTAAAACAGCTCAATCTCGCGTTTCTAATTTCTCGGTAGGTCTAGGAATGGACTCCAATGAACCTCAACACCAACAAAACTTCGGAGAAGATGAAATCCGTCAAAGCCAGCTGTGACAAGGCACCTTTTGGCGAAAAAAGGGCTTCCGCAATGAAGCACTATTACGCCGCTGAGTCCGCGCACACAGCAAAGGACGACGCAAAAGCGAACAAAGAACTTGATGCCGCAAAGCACGCCCTTGCGTAACATCATCTCCCAAAACACCCAAAACGCGGTCCATTATGGAGCGCTTAATTCTGAATGGAAATAACATGAAAAACGTAATTCTCGTAGCTGCTCTCGCGACTTCTTTTGCTTTCTCTGCTAATGCAATGAACGCTGAGGTTGATACCGACGGCGATGGAATGGCATCTCTCGTTGAGCTTCAAGTGTCACAGCCTGATCTCACCGATGTTGTGTTCAACGAAATCGACACAGATGGCGATGGCTTCCTTAATGACGACGAAATGGCTGCTGCAATCGAGGCCGGCACTTTGATGGACCCAGAGGCTGATGCTTAAATCTTAAGTTGAAGAATAAATTCAGCTTTCGAACGGTTTAGATAACCAAGAACGGCACGGGGAGACCTGTGCCGTTTTTGCCGTCGTTTAAGGCATTACCCGTTGGAGAGATCCGTGATTGGCGCGAGGTTTTCGCTACCCTATCATGAAGACGTCATATCGAGTTGTTTTGCCGCGAATTTGGTGTGAACACGCCTGAACGCCTTCAATCGGATCGGCCTTGGCTGGCCATTTAAGAACCACCCGCTTACGCGCATGTTTTATCGCCAGTCGCACCAGATCAGCAGCGTCATCGTCTGTGCCAACGATTTCGCGGACTTGGCGCAAGTCTTGTTTTACAAGCGCTGAATTTTTCCGTTCGGGATGCATTGGATCGATCAAAATTGCTTCGCCGGACAGTTCAGGGATCAAATCCTTTGCGTCGCCTTTCATGAGGGTCATGCGGCCAATAATCTCGCGAAGCTGCCCACCCTCGCTCGCGGCGCGCTCCATGCCATCCGTTAACAACGCATGCATTTTCTCTGAACGCTCGATCATGGTCACTTGCGCACCTAAAGACGCTAAAAGAAATGAGTCCCGCCCCAATCCCGCCGTCGCATCAATAATAATTGGCGTTTTGCCCGCACGCAGCCCCATAGCCTTCGCTAAGTCTTGACCACGTCCGCCACCAAACCGAAGCCGATGCGCCACGGAACCATTGACAAAATCGACGCGCAACTCTGCTGCAACCCGCTTCAAACTCTACTCATTTTCTTTCCCAGATGGGCACCAATGCCCATAATACCCAACCAATACCGCTTTTCTAGATGTACCACAGCCCCATTTTTCAAAGGCGTGAACAAAACGCTTTGCTCCACAGAATTTTATGCTGCGCGGTGGGTGAAATGGTGCCGTTACCCATGAGACTGCTTTTGGACTGCGACAACTTGAGGTTCTTTTCGGAACAGGCAAAGGGTTGACTGCGCGAGTTAATTATCTCAAATCAGTTTCATAGCGAAGGGGCAGCAGATGGCGCTTGAGGTGCAGAATTTGCGTACGCTGAACGGAAGCTGCGTTTCATTTAGGGTTTCGGCGGGCCAATGCGCGGCGCTGACTGGTCCCTCGGGGTCGGGGAAGTCGCTTGTGTTGCGCGCGATTGCCGACCTCGATCAGGCCGAGGGTAGCGTTGTCTTGAACGGGCGGGCGCGCGAGGCATATCAACCGACCGTCTGGCGGCAACTTGTGCGCTACCTGCCGCCAGTGAGTCAGTTTTGGACGCCGCACCTCGCGGGGCATTTTGCTAAGGACATGACCTCCGAAGCTGAAAAACTAGGCCTCAGCGCCCATGACCTCACCGCGCCAATCGAGCGGCTTTCGACGGGGCAACGGCAACGGGGGGCCATAATGAGGGCCATGTCCAATCAACCGAAAGTGCTCCTACTTGATGAGCCAACGTCAGCCCTTGATGCTGTCTCCGTTGATCGTGTTGAAGGGGTGTTGCGAGAATTTATGGGGCAGGGTGGCGCGATAGTTTTGGTGACACATGACCAAGCGCAAGCACAACGCATGTCCGAGTCTATGATCAAATTGGTGGTGAAGGCATGACACCAGATATCGGTTTTGATAAAATCCTCATCGCCGCTTTGTTTCTGCTGATTAATGGCGGGATATCCTTGGCTCTTTCGCTTGGGATTGGCCGCAGCCTCCTGATCGCTGGGGTGCGAATGGTGGTGCAACTCGTTCTGCTGGCCTTCGTGTTGCGCTGGATTTTCGAGGTCGATAGCATTGCAATTACGCTTGTGGCCATGATCGTAATGGGGGGCTTTGCGGGGTATGAGGTCTTGCTTCGGCAAGCGCATCCTGCGGGGCGGCTTTGGACGGCCAGTTTGGGGACGACGGTTATGTTGTCTTGCGGATTTCTCATTACGTTGCCGACATTGGCTGTGATTGTGCAGGCCGAACCGTGGTTTTCCCCGCGCGTCGCCTTGCCAATGTTTGGGATGATCGCCGGAAGCGCCATGGGGAGTGTAGCGCTCACTTTGCATGTTTTAAGCCATGCGTTGATCCGAGATGCGTTGATTATCGAAGCGCGGCTTTCCATGGGAGAAAGCAAGTTTCAGGCGCTCGGACCGACGTTACGAACGGCAATTCGCTCTGGCCTATTGCCGACGGTTACAAATATGGCGTCCATCGGGGTTGTCTCAATACCGGGGATGATGACGGGGCAGATCCTCGCAAATGCCGATCCCTTAACGGCCGCGAAATACCAGATGGTCATCATGTTCCTGATTTCGGCAACCAGTGCGTTAGGGGCCGTGGCTGCCGCTTATGCCTTGGCGTGGCGGGTCACCGACCAGCGCCATCGGCTGCGGCTAGATCGTTTGCGCGGGGTGTAACACCCTTACGAACCTGCACCGCGGTCCACGCCTGCCGTTCCTTAAGGGGGAGGTCATCGCCTAAATCTGAACATGAATCGTGGCTTCTAGAAATCGTCGATTCACAACGCACAAAATATACTCCGTCATGGGTTTTGACGTGAAAATCGCGCGCACTATCCGTCGCCTGTAGGAGATCAATCTCAAGCGCGGGGAATTGCGTATGCCCGCCAATCGCTTGAAGCGCGGCGATCTCGGCCACTTGCGCCTCGGGCGACAGGTGCGATGTTCCGCGCAGACTCGGAAGCCATAGCTGGCCATTGCTTTCCGCCGCGAGTATTGCGGCGGCGTCTGTGGCTCCGATACGGCCATATTTACGCATCGACCGCGTGAATACCGCATTGCCAGAAAAGCGACAGCCGCCCAGATGCGTGCTCTCCCAAACGTCAAAACGGTCGCCATATTCCTGCGCGGCAGCCGCCAAGAGGCGATAGGCGGCGAAACCGAATTTCGCGCAGCAACGATCATGTTGACCGTGCGTGCAACACAAGACCACTTCTGTGGTTGCGTGCGTGGTCCGATATTCTGTGAGGGGATGATCGGCGGCCAAGCTCAAAAGGAAATCCGCCAGTTGATCAGGGGGGATGTCAAAGGATTGCCGTCTGGGCACGACAATCACGCGTCCAATTGGGCCTGCGTCATTTTTGCGATCAACGAGGTTCACCCGCCATCCCGCATTTGTAACGGTTTGGATGGCGTCGCGCAGGGGGCCGCCCATGTCCGCCGCTTCACGCATCGCATACGACCAGCGCGATTTTGGCCAGCGGATCAATATCATACGTTCGGGGTGCGCGCCGGTTCCCGCGAGGGCTTCTCCCGAATGCCGCCCGAAGGTTGCACAGAAATCATATGGCTGTGTCATCGGGGATTTAGGCGGTCGAGAGGGGGGCGAATGGGGCATTTTTTAAGATGTGACTTTCGGCGAGAAAAGTTGCGCGGCGGGGTTTGACAAGCTCGTTTATTATATCTAAGTAAAATAGTCAGCCATTATCATCAAGCCATTTTGATAAGAGCCAGAAATTTAAAATTATTTGGATCTCTTATGAAAATGACGCGTCGCGTTCTTCTTTCCGTCCTTGCGGTCGGCATCGCAACTCCCGTGTTTGCGGGCGAAATCTCTCACGAGCTTGGCACGACCATGGTGCCTGAAAACCCACAGCGGATTGTCGTTTTGGAGTTTAGCTATATTGACGCCTTGGTCTCGGTGGGTGTGGTGCCCGTGGGTATTGCCGACGACAATAAACCCGAGCGCATCATGCCGGTTTATGGCGCTGTGATTGGCGATACATGGACTTCCGTAGGTACACGCAAAACCCCGAGCCTTGAAGTGATTGCGTCGCTGCAACCTGATTTGATCCTCGCAGATAAAACCCGCCACACCGACGCCTATGCCACGCTTTCGCAAATCGCGCCGACGGTTGTGATGGATAGTTTGAGCGGCGATTACACAGCTTCTGTCGAGCAGATGCTCCTGATTGGCGAGGCGATTGGCAAAGCGGATGCAATGAATGCGCGTGTGGCCGACCATAGGGCGAAAATGGCCGACTACGCGGAAAAAATTCGGCCCTATGCCCAAAACGTGCGGGCACAATTTGGCGTCGCGAATGGCGAAGCGCTCTTTTTACATGCGCCGTCCTCCTACAACGGGTCTCTGTTGGCGCGCCTTGGATTTTCACCAGCGATGACCCCAAACGAGGGCAAAGGGTATGAATCCAACTATGTAACGACAACCCTAGAGCAGCTATCGGAAATCAATCCTGACGTGCTTATCATTGGCGAATATGCCGATCCCTCCGTCACCGATAATTGGGAGAATGACGCGTTGTGGAACGCGCTGAAAGCCGTGAAGGATGCGCGCGTCTACAACGTTGAGGCCAACACGTGGTCCCGTTTGCGCGGCATGGTGGCCGCCGAGCAAACCGCCCAAGACCTTTTGACCATTGTGGGCGCAGATGGCAGCGATAGCTGATATTCCGGCAAGCCTAAGAATGAGTAGCCACGTTTGGAAGATAGCGGCAATTGCCGTTGTCCTCCTGCTGGCCACTGTTGGGTCGCTGGTTACGGGGGGGCGCTCTGACGTTGGAGTAACCGATATTTTTACGCTTTTAACGGGGGCGGAGGATATTGCCGCGACAACGATGCGCGATATCCGTATGCCGCGTACGGCTGTGGCCGCGCTTGTGGGGGTGAATCTCGCGCTTGCGGGTGTGGTTCTACAGGCCCTTACGCGCAACCCGCTCGCGTCTCCTGCAATTCTGGGCATCAATCAAGGGGCCGCCCTTGGCCTTGTCGCCGCCCTCGTTTTTCCTAGCGCGACGGGGCTTGCGCTCAATAGCATGGCAGTGGCCGGAGCCTTGGCGGCAGGGGCGGCGACCTTCGCGATTGCGGGGGGATTTGGCGGGCGGATCGACCCGCTACGGCTTGTTCTTGGGGGCGTGGCCGTTGGCGCATTTTCCTTCGCGGCGGTGCGATTTGCCTATACGCTTGAAGATGATCTGGCCCATGCGGTGATCCGATGGACCATCGGCGATATTGGCGACATGCGCTGGCACGACGCGGCACCACTGGCAGTGTTTACCCTTGTTGGAACGCAGGGGGGCGTGGCCCTCGCGCAGCGTTTGAATATGATGGCGTTGGGGGATGCCTCGGCGCGCGGCTTGGGCGCTGATCCGCGCTGGACGTTGTTTCTTGGCGCTGTTCTCGCGGCCATTTTGGCAGGGGCAAGTGTGACTGTGGCAGGGCCGATTGCCTTTGTGGGCTTGGTCGTGCCCCACCTCGCGCGTGTGATGTTCGGGGGCGATCATCGCGTATCGGTTCCTGCCGCCGCCGCCCTTGGCGCAGCCTTGATGCTTGTCGCAGATACTTTGTCCAAACTTATAGCGGCCCCGAGTGAAATCCCTGTCGGATTGGTCGCGGCATTGATCGGCGCGCCGTGGTTTCTCTATCTCACTCTGACATCAGAGGCGCTAGAATGAGTCGTAGAGTATGGGTTCTAGTCGGCTTGTTGGGCGTGGTCGTGCTGGCGGTAATATGGTCGATTTCGGCGGGGGCTGTGCCAATCTCGGCTTCGGTTATCGTGAACACGTTGTTCGGTCTTGAGGGACCACACCAAGATTTTATCATCCTGCAATCGCGCCTCCCGCGCACCGTTTTGGCGCTAATTGCCGGAGCGGCTTTGGCGATCTCTGGAGCGATCATTCAGGCGCTCCTGCGCAACCCATTGGCCAGTCCAAAAGTTATCGGGATCAACTCGGGCGCGGCCCTCGCGGTTTGTCTGGGTGTCCTGTCAGGCGTGAGCCCCCTTTGGTCGCCCGTGTTGGCTGCGGTGGGCGGGTTTGCTGCGGCGTCTCTGGTTTGGATCGGGTCGCTCCGGCGCGGCGCAAGTCCAGCGCGGCTGGCGTTGATCGGCATTGCGGTCGGGTTCTTGGCCGACGCGGGGGTGGATTATATCCTCGTGACGGCGCCCACCTTTGAGTTTTCCGCGCCCCTCGTTTGGTTGACGGGATCGCTCTGGAGTAGGGGGTGGGAAGATGTGGCACGGACCGCTCCGCTGATTTTACCCCTGATCGGCGTGGCGTTGCTCCTTGCATTTAGGCTCGACTTGATCCGACTTGGGGATGCTCATGCGCGGGGTCTTGGGATGAACGTCAAGATCGAGCGTTTCCTTCTGTTGGCCTTGGCAACGGCTTTGGCATCCGTTTCTGTCGCAGCTGTCGCAGCTGTCGGCGCTTTGGGATTTGTTGGCCTCATGGCCCCCCATATGGCGCGGCAATTGGTCGGCGGAAATCATCGGGCGGTGTTGCCCGCATCAATGCTCGTGGGCATGGCCCTTGTTGTGTTGTCCGATGCCGCAGGGCGCACACTGGCTCCCCCCATTGAAATCTCGGCGGGCATTCTGACCGCGCTTTTTGGCGCTCCGTTTTTTGTATTCATCCTTCTGACAAGCCGACGCGAGGGCCTATGACCATAAAGTTGCAAAATCTACGTGCGGGCTATCGCGGCTTCATGTTGAAAGACATCAATCAAGACCTCCCGATGGGGTGTTTGACCGCATTAATTGGGCCCAATGGTTGTGGGAAATCCACACTTTTCGGGGCGATGGCGGGTAATCTCGCGGTGAAATCGGGACGGATTCTGATTGACGGTTTGGATGTGACCAAAACATCGCCGCGCAAAATTTCGCGCCATGTGGCCTTGCTCCCTCAAAGCCCAGTCGTGCCACCCGCAATTCGCGTGGAACAACTCGTGGCCTATGGCCGCGCGCCCTATCAAAATTTATTGGGACAGCGCCGCGCAGGGGATCAGGAAGCGATCGAGTCGGCGATGGTCAAAGCGGGCATTGATACCCTCAGACAAAGCAAGCTTTCCGATCTTTCGGGCGGTCAGCGACAGCGCGCGTTTCTAGCGATGTGTCTGGCACAGGACACCCCCGTGATGCTGTTTGATGAGCCGACGTCGTTTCTCGATATTCGCTATCAATACGAAACATTGGAGGTCCTTGCCGATCTCGCCAATGGGGGACGCACTGTGGTTGTGGTGTTGCATGACATCGGTCAGGCGGCAAGATTTGCGCATCATTTGGTCGTGATGAAAGCAGGAAAAGTGCTCAACAGTGGGCCACCGTCAGAAACCATCACGCCACAGACCTTGCGCGATGCCTATGAGGTCGAGGCGCAAGTTTATGCGGACCCCGTCACCCAAACCCCACAATTGTCGCCCTTGAGCAGCATTAGAGCAAGAAACTAGCGTTTGGTCATGATAAACCGAGCCGTTTTTCGCGCGTTTTGGCCCAAACTGGTACCAAAGCAGGACGGCGTTCCGTCTTGGCTGTATTTGGACAAGCCCGTTTTAAGCCTCAACATCGGACATCAACTCGAAAGTATGGTCCTTGCCAAAGGGCCCACCCAAAACGGTGATAACGGATGCGAGGTTTGGCGAGGACACCTTAAACGCGCCTTATCACTTAGCGGCGCGTTTAAGGCTGTTTCTTGGCGGGGTCGCGCTTTAATCAGCCAACCTGCCCATAATCAGAGCGTCGGCAAAACGGTAATCCTAATTTGCCGAGACATTGGAGGAGTGCCTGCTATTCCGCCACATCCGCGGAATCTGCATTCAACTGGCCATAGTTTTGGACCCCAATTTGATCCAGCAACCCAATCTGCGTTTCCAAGAAATCAACGTGGTTTTGTTCATCAAGGATCAGTTGCTCAAACAAATGCATGGAGGCGTAATCCGACGCGTCAGAACATACTTTGCGCGCTTCGGTGTAAAATTTAACGGCTTCCATCTCCGCTTCAAGATCGCATGTCAGCGTCTCGCGCAAATTCTCGCCGATGCGCAGTGGATCGAGGGTTTGGAGGTTTGGATGGCCCTCAAGAAACAGGATGCGGTCAATCAGCTTATCCGCATGCTCCATCTCTTCGATGCTTTCCTCGCGCATTTTTTTGGCAAGTTTGCCGTAACCCCAATCTTTTTGCAGACGGTAATGAAGTCAAAACTGGCTTACCGCCGTTAGCTCAATCCTCAGAGCCTTGTTCAGGACCTCGATGACTTTTTTATCACCCTTCATGGCGCGTTCTCCTTTTTTTGTCGCTGCGCAGTCCTTGCAACTCCACAGGTACGCCGAACTTAGTGTTGGTCCGCATGGTTGCAATGAAAAGTTTCATACAGCCGCCACATTGCGGAGTTTTGCCAAGAGCGCGATAAATTTTACCTGGGGTTATTATGACTTTATCGTCAGCGGCGCGCATCCACTCAATCGCGGCGTGGATGCTTTTGTCATTTATGGATTGGCAACTACAGATGATCATGTATAACGCCTCGTTTTTCGTGGCCCCAATATCGGATAAATCGAGGAAATGTCAATCCCGACAAAAACGATAAACTAATTGAGGGCGAGCGGTATCAGAGGGTCCTGACGAGAGCGGTTTATGTTCTGCGCTCGCAACATGGCGTTTTTCAACAAAACGGGCTGGAAGTGGCTGTTGGCTAAAATCGGCACTAAAATCTGCTGAGCGGACTTTGCAGATGTTTGCGATTTAGGTGAGCATATCCGCTCTCGGATATGCTCAAACGAATTCCGTCAGTCCAATACGAGTACGATTTTTCCGATATGTCCCTTTTCGCCAAAAGCGCTTTGTGCAGCTGCGATATCGCGAAGCGGATAGGTTTCAGCCACCAAAGGTGCGATCTCTTTGCGTTCGATCCGCCCAACAAGATTACTGAAAACTTGCGGCTCAAGAACCGTGCAGCCAAAGAAGCAGAGGTCTTTGAGATAGAGCGTACGGATATCAAGCTCAACAAGGGGGCCCCCGATGGCCCCAGCAACTGCATAGCGTCCGCCGGGGCGCAACACGTCAAGCAATGACGGCCACTTCGGGCCAGCCACCAAATCAATAACGACATCAACGCTATTCGCACCAAGCGCGGCAACAAGATCATCGCCACGATCAAGTGTTTTCATCGCACCAAGTTCTAAGAGAGTTTTGGCTTTTGAAGCGCTTGTGACAGCAATGACCTTTGCCCCACGCGCTTGCGCCAATTGAACCGTCGCCGAACCGACACCACCAGATGCACCCGTGACCAAAATGGTCTCGCCCTTGCGCACATTGGCGCGTGTCAGCATATTTTCGGCTGTAGAGTAGGAGCACGGAAAGGACGCCAGTTCTATATCTGTCAAATCGCAATTGATTGCGTGAGCGTGGCGTGCTGCAACCCGCGTGTACTGGGCAAATCCACCGTCACACTCAGACCCAAAATACTATGGCGTTTTGAGTGTGTCCCCATTCGCCTCGCGGATACACGGTTCGATCAGGACACGTTGGCCAATTCGATCCGCGTCGATTACCGCGCCGACAGCAACAATTTTGCCGCAAACATCTGCTCCCTGAATGCGTGGAAATGTAAGCGGTGTACCAGACCATGACGCTTCGTCTGCTTCTGCTTCGCCCTTGGAATACCAAGCCGTCCGGGTGTTGATATCCGTGTTGTTTACGCCTGTGGCACTGACCCGTACAAGGACATCGCTTTCCCGCAGCACGGGAACGGGGAGATCATCGCGCCACTCAAGCATTTCCGAACCGCCATGACCATTCAGAACAACTCCGGACATTTGTTCGGGGGGGCTCCTTGTGAAATAAAGCGCACCCTTAGAGAAACAACTGAAAATATCAATCTGGGCGCGGAACGGATATTGGCGGCACTGTGAACGAAAGTCGGCTATGGCCCGACAAAGCGCAACCTTGCTAAGCGCTGCTAGCCGCCGAGTTGCGTGCGCATGGCTTGATAGACGACGGCGGTGGCGACATTTGCCAAGTTAAGGGATCGGACTAGCGGATTGAGCATCGGCAAACTATGCACGCGATCGCCCATGCCGTCCAAAATTTCAGGTGGCAAGCCTTTGGATTCACATCCGAAAACCAAATAAGCGTCCTGTTGATAGTCAGGCGCATAAATGCTCTGTTCGCCATGTTCCTCAAAGAAATACATGCTATCGCGCGGCGGGTTTCGTTGATCCAAAAAGCTTTGCCACGTGTCATATTCGCTCAGATGAACATGTTTCCAGTAATCCGTTCCCGCGCGTCGTACGGCCTTCTCGTCAAGGGAAAACCCGTAGGGTTTGATCAGGATCAGCTCCAGATTTAGCGCCACACAGGTCCGCCCAATCGCGCCGGTATTGTAGGGAATTTCAGGGGTTACTAATACCAATTTCAGGCACGGATCAGACATAGGCTGTGCAGACTTTCTAAGTCACGGGCGCAGGATTGGCGCGTTGCTGGCCCCTGTTACCCCAACCAATGCGTCCTTAACAGCGCCAAATCTGCTGTCATAAGGGCTGGTGGGAGGTGGAGATTGCGGTTCCCTTCCGAAAGCTACGCTGTGCGCGGCTAAGTTACGCTTGCCCAAAAGGAGGCGCTGTGGTCCTTATTGTGGAACATCATGCGTGACGGCAATTGGGTGTGAGCGCAAATCGGAATTAAATCCGTTGGGGGACGTAATATTGAAAAAGTCTAGGGCGCGCGGATTTTGGGTTTGGGCTTCAGTGGTGTCGCTGGCGTTGAGCGCCTGTGTGCCAAGCGAAGACACATCGTCAGAAGAGGCGAAGAAGTTGGCCAATATTGATGCTTACGAATCCAGCACTCAAGAACGACTGAGCCACGATATGCCATATTTTCCATTTGGTATCCAAAAAACCTGCGGAAATACGTACCCACGCCTCAAATTGGCGGATGTTAGGCAGAGCCCTCAGCAGGGGAATATATCTCTATGGGAAACCCCTTCGAAAAAAGCCAACGTAGCCCGCTATGTGCTTTGGAACGAAGCCCGTGCGTGTGGCTTTCTGTTTGAAACGCCTGCCGCCGATGGCGAAGGGCCATTTAGCCGTGGGGCCTATGTCACCCTGTACGGCATGCAGTCTGGCGTAACAGAGTCACCTCGGGACATGATTGTCGATGGAATGGCCTTTCCGTCGGTAGTCTACAGGGATGGGACACGTCAAGATGCTGAAGTATTAAGAGCTACTTATTCAAAGAAATTTCGTGAGTGCCGAGAGCAAACCGGCAGCTCCAAGGAAACATGCCAAGGGGTCATTCGAAAATGGGTGAGCGATAATACCGCGACCCTTGGGATTACATACAGTGGCCAAGAAAAGAATGAAACCGTGGGACTGTTTATGCTCGATGATCGTATGTTGTGGGCTGGCCGCGAAATTAAATAGGGCGAGGGGGGGGCTAGAAATGTACGCCTGTTGCAAAGCCCTCGGCGCATCATCGGTTTAAGGAACGACGAGTTTATCACGGCCATTCGATACGTTGTCTATGGTTGTTGAGCCGCTAGGCACTGCCGCTCCCATTCCGTTAGAAATGCCATTATTTCGAGGGAGTCCGTGAGGCGGGGCGAGGGGCGCTGCGCCTCTTTTTGACCGGCGGCAAGGGAGGCCTCGACCATTTTAACTTGGGTGTAGAATGCATCATGGTCTGCATCGACATAAATGTCTTCGACTTCGCCCTCATAGGGGGTCCAACGAAGGTGATTGCGGCCCGCCACGGGGAGCCACGGATTAGTCACGAACGCAAGCGTGCCCTTGTCGCCCGCAATCGTAAACCCGTGCTCCATGCCGTAGCTGTCGGTTGATTGCAGCGTTGCCAGCACACCATTTGCGAATTTCGCGGTCACGGCGGCGTCACAGATGGTGCCGTCATGCGTCGATACATTCCCCAGTCCCGCGAGTTGACCCGTGGCAAACATGTCTTGGCCACAGAGAGTCTGGACGACCAAATGCAGCAGCGACACGGGGTAGCAACCCAGATTATAGAGCGTGCCGCGCCCAAGGGGGTTGGTGACGTTCCAAATATCCGCCGAATAAAAGCCGGTGATCGCGCGCAGACGGCCCAAGCGACCATCCGACAGAATTTCCATCAAACGAGCGTAGAGCGGGTGGGAAAGATACATAAACCCTTCGACAAAAAAGGTGTCGTGGGTACGGACGGCAGTAGCCAGAGCCTGCGCTTCCTCCATTGTTGTGGTCAGCGATTTCTCGGACAAAACCGCCTTGCCAGCCTTGGCGGCGGCAATGGTCAGCGTGTGATGGACGTGGTTTGGCAAGCCGATATAAACGACGTCAATCTCTGGGTCCGCCAGAATTTCGTCATACCCGTAAGAGACCGTAGGAATGCTGTATTCCTTTTGAAAGGCGTCCACGGCGTCGGAATTGCGTCCTGCAATGGTGCGGATGGTCGAGCCGTTTGAAGCGGCAATCGCCTTTGCAGTTTTGTGAGTGATAAACCCAGTTCCAAGCAATCCCCAGCGCAGCATATGGTTGTCCTTTGAGTGATCCGAAAAAGCGAACCTATGCGGGCCGCGATAGTTTGCGAAGCCTTGAGGCGAAAGGCCGCTTCAATGGATCGACGCCTTGCCTTAGTGCTTTAGTGGCGCGGCAACTTATCTGTTTTCTAGGAAATGATAGGCTTCAAGAATAGTCGTACTTAGCCCGTCAAAAAAGCCCGGAACAGTGACGTCAATAAGGCCTACAGCGGGGAGTGTTTCGTCGGCGACGGTGTCTTCGGCGGGCCGCACGACAATAAGCGTGCTTGGGTCGTTGAGCAACTCGCGATAACTCGCGCCTTTGCCGTGCTTCAGAACGTTGATGGCCAAATAATACAGGTGGAACCGCTCGGCAAGATCCGCTTGCTCCGCCGCGACCAGCATTGTTTTTAATTTACGTGCAAAGGGACCCCGTTTAAAGGTATTCTGCATCCGCGCTTCGAAAACCGAGAAGATATCAACCGAGGTCAATTCGAGCGCCACAGTCGCCGCGCGCAGTTCTTCGACTTGGGCGTCAGACCCGTTCTGGCCGTCCAAAAGTTTCAAAATCTCCGAAATGCGATTTTCGGACGTTTTGGCATTGGTTTGCGCCGCCGCAACCAGTTCAGGTACGCTTGGTAAAGCTCCCATCAATCAATCTCCTTAAGATACCAACTCCCTAATGCTATGCGGAGCGGAATGATAGTGGCGGGATGCGTTAATTCGGATTCTGGGGTGAGGGCGACGGTTTTTGGGCAAGCTGAACCGCGCTCAAATATATGCCCAAGGCCACACGGATGTTGCGAACCTTGCTTGTTTTTAAACGCTAAATGAAGTCAGTCCGTTCGTTTTGGCCGCAATTTCCACCGTCCTATCCGCGACTAATGGGTCATTTCTGGGCGGGACTCAGTGATTCCATGATGAAATTCCGAAGGGTTACAATCCGGTAAATGCGTCTGTTTCCACGGAATTCTTCAGAAAACACAACCACGGCGCGAATAATTCAGCCGCAGAGATGAAGCGCGCGCCCCCATGCAAAAGCTAGAATGGAACATGGCCACCAGAGGGCGGGCCGTTTATTTATCTGGGCACCTTGGGTGCGTAAAATGGAGAGAATACTATGAAAAGAATTTTTGCAAAAACTTGGTCACGTTTTAAGTCCGACGAGCGTGGTGTCACGCTGGTTGAATACGGCATTGCGCTGATTTTGGCTGTGACCCTTGGTGGAGCCGCACTCGCTACTCTGGGTACGGCTGTTGGTGGTAAAATGGGTGCAGCTGAAACCTGTTTAAGCACGACTGGATGTTAATCTAATAATTGAACTCTCCGGCGGCCCAAATGTCGCCGGAAGTATACGCTTTGTGAAGCATTGAGACACAAATTTTCCAAAACGCGCTGCTTCCTTATTTAGTTTGCACATGGGCCAAATGGCCAAAGACAAATAGCTGATTTCTAAAATCAATGAACGACCGTATCGGGGCCCTTGGGCCGCGGAAGGGTCGTCCTGTAAAAGGACCTAATCACATGCGATTGTCATCCCTTCTTCTCGTCGTCACGGGCCTTGGCGTTGCTGCTGGGTCTGTCTATCTTGCACAGGATGTTTTGACGGCACAGATGCTGAGCAAACAGGCCTCGCAAGAAGAAAGCGAGACCGTGGGGGTTTTGGTCGCGGGCCGCGATATCGCCTTTGGCCAAGCCATTGAATCGCAACTCATTACCACGATCTATTGGCCGCGCGATGCGTTGCCAGTGGGCGTCTTGACGGACCGCGACTTCCTCCTTCCGAGTGATGGCGTCGAGCCACGTCGGGCGCGAAAAGCCATGTCACAGGGAGAGTTGTTTTTTGCCAATCGGGTCTCGGGATGGGGCGAAAAAGTGACAATCGTTCAGTCGCTCTCGGCCAACCACCGCGCCATGGCCATCAAAGTGAACGCCGAGACCGCCGTGGGCGGTTTTGTGACGCCTGGGGATTCCGTTGACGTGCTTTTGACCGAGGGACGGAGTTCCGGATTGCGCACGGTCACGATCCTGCAAAATATCAAGGTTATTGGTGTCGATCAGGACTCCGACATCGGCAATGACTCGCCAGAAGTGGCGCGTACCGTGACCGTCGAAGTGACGCCAGATCAAGGGCAGCGTCTTGCGCTCGCCCAGCAAGCGGGCATCCTGAGCCTAACATTGCGCAACAATGTCGGCGCGGAGGACCAACCGCTCGATTCCCTTAAGCTTAGCGACCTGATGCAGGATGTTTCGCCCGTTCCGGAAATGATTTCCACCCCGAGAATTACAGTGCGGCGTGGAGTCGTAATCGCCGACGAAGGTCTGTAGAAACCATGTCAAACCGCAGGTCACATATCGCCACCTTTGGGCAGGACCAGAAGGGCACCATCCTTGTTTTTTGGGGGATGGCCCTTGCTGTGATGCTCGGACTGGTGGCGATGTCGTTTGATTTGGGGCAGGTCTCGATCACACAGACCGATATGCAGAGCTTCACCGACAATGTGGCCCTCGCGGCAGCAGGAGAGTTGGATGGGAGCCCAGATTCCATAACGCGTGCGACAACTGCGGCCGCAAATCTGATCGTCGACAGTCGCAAGTTTGGCAGCGGCGACCATACGCTATCGGGGGCGGATGACTTTACCCTGACGTTTTTCTCGACGTTGCCTGCCAGTGACACGGCGGCCCCTACGGCGATAACGACAAACCCAGCCCTTGCCAGATTTGTCCGCGTGGCCGCCACGGAAGCCGAGGTGCCCGTCGCGTTTTATCGGGCCTTAATGGTTCTGCGCGGCGAGACCCTTCAGGATATTAACGTGCAAGCCCAGTCGATTGCGGGCATGACCCAATTCGCCTGTGACGTGACGCCGATGATGTTTTGCCAGCCAAGTGGGTGGACGTCGGCGGCCAACAAAGGGACGATGGTTAACCTTCGTTCCGGTGGCAATGGCGCGGCTTGGGCACCAGGGAATTTCGGGTTTTTGGACCCGTCCAAGGCGCTGGTCGATTCCGAAGGCCCTTGCGCGGGGGAAAACGGCGTAAAGCTGGATGCGTGTTTACTTGCGGCGGTGGGATCGATCACACAGTGCTACGCGCTCAATGGGGTCGATACGGAACCCGGCCAAAAGAACGGCATCGAAAACGCAATTTTTAACGTGCGGTTTGACATTTTCCAGACGATCCTAAAGAGCGAGAAAAATAACCCGAACTATGCGCCTGCACCGAACGTTATAAAGGGGGTGGTGCCCTCAAACGGCAACGCCTGTCCAAACAACTACGACCCATCCCCCGATACAGTGGGCTTGCCGCGCGACGATTGTTTTAACGCGGGGGGCTGTGCTGGGGGGCGCTTTGGCGATGGGGACTGGTCAGCGGGCTATGCCAATTACATCGCGACCAATTATGGCGGTGCCGACCCGTTTTTCATCAATCCTGCGCTCGACACGCGCTATGATCTTTACAAGGCCGAAATTGCCAACCCACAAGGGACGAGCGGCAATGCGGGTATCCTTCCGAATGGGCTGGCGGAAAGCGGATTGCCGCAATGTAATACCGCAGGCGGTGCTTCAATTGGACCTGAACGCCGCGTCATTGTGGCGGCTGCGATCGACTGTGCCGCCAACAATATTCAGGGTTCCGCCGTAAACGTACCAGTGGCCGAATTCGTCGAAATTTTCCTGACAGAGCCCGTGGCGGCCGTCAGCTCAAACACTGTGGATATTTGGGGCGAAGTGATTGGCCCCGCGGATCAAGGCAGCGGCGCGGGGGCGACCGGAATTTTCCGCGACGTCGTGCAGTTGTACCGGTGAGGGGGGTGGCATGTTGAAACATTGGATCAAACGCGCCTTTGGTGGTTTTCGTTGCGATGAGCGCGGGACGGCCCTCGTTGAACTGGCAATTTCGCTGCCGTTTGCGTTGCTGGTTTTTGGCATGATCATTGAGGGATCGCGGATGCTATGGGCCTATCAGTCGGCAGCGGCGGGGGTGCGGGATGCGACGCGGTATCTGGCGCGGATTGTGCCGCGCGATATTTGCACCTCGGGGGGGTCTGTCGCGGGCTATACCACGCAACTCACCGGAATCGTGCGCAACAGTTCCAGCGGCACCACGCTGTTTCCCAACGGCATTACCGTCAATTCGGTGATCCCCACCTATAGCTGTATCGCGGGGGATTATCGCAAAGGCATCGCGCCTATTGCCCAAGTTTCCGCAGAGATTACGATCACAATGCCTTTCTCGGGCTTCTTTGCCGTCGCGGGCTATACGCTCAACGATGTGACGACCACCGTCACCGATCAAAGCCGGATTTTCGGGTCATGAGGGCGCATCGCACATATTTGGCGCGGACCGTTGAATTTTGGCGCAATGAGCGCGGGGCAACTCTTGTGGAATTCGCCATCGCCTTGGCTCTTTTCCTATTGTTGTTGTTCGGGATGATCGATTTTGGCCGTCTTGCCTTTCACCGGATTGCCGCCGAAAAGGCGATGCATATTGCGGCCCGTTTGGCGGCGGTGCGCCCTGCGGCCTGTGCGGGTTTGCCCAGTATCAACGCGCGCGGATCAACATCCGTTGTGCCCAAGCCGCGGTTTGGAACCAGTTGCGGCGCGGGGGCGAATATTTGTGCCACGCAAGCGGCGCTCGTCTGCACAGGGTCAGCGACGAACGCGACCGCCAGTGAAATATGGGCGCGTATCAACGCGATCCTTCCGCCCGGTGTGGCGATCGACGATTTGCAAATTTCCTACACGTTCGACCCCAATCTTGGGTTTCTGGGGGGCCCCTATGTTCCTTTGGTCACGGCGGAACTTGTGGGGGCCACGTTTACCTTCATTTCCCCGCTCGGACAGCTTGCCAGCCTTGCTGGGGGATCGGCCCCAAGTGGCCTTGGTGGAACAATAAATTTTCCTTCAATGAGTGTCTCCCTTCCGGGAGAGGACTTGGCGAGTGGGACGAATGGATAACATTAGGAGGTTAAGTCAATGACAGAGCCAGTTCAGAAAATCACGGTTTTTGCCGCAAATGGCCCAGACTCAGACGCGATTTCCGCAGTTGTCTGTACGCTTGACAACGTCAAGTTGAACCGCCGCGATATGACCCTTTCAAAAGCCAACGGCACCGCGCATGCACTGGCGGCCTCGGGCGAGATGATCCTGTTTCGAACCTCGGGGGAGAGCGAACAGGACGAGGTGGCGGTGCGGGAATTGTGCCGCACTGCAGGGCCGGATGTGCGGGTGGTTGCCATCAGCGACCCCGACTTGCAATTGGCGGCGGCGCGTAAACTTTTGCAAGCTGGCGTGGCAGATGTCTTGCCGATGCCGGTGACCAAAAAGGACCTGACGGAGTGTTTGGAGCGCTTGAGGGCACCGATTGCCGCCGTTGCGCCGCTTGCTTTACAGCGTGGCAAAATCATCACCGTCGCCCAAGCGCGCGGCGGGATTGGCGGCACCACGGTCGCCGTCAACCTAGCGGATGCCTTGCGCGGCGAGGCGGGACTTCTGCGCCGAAATGTCGTCAAAAAGGTTGCTTTGGTCGATCTGGATTTGCAGTTTGGCGGGATCGCAAGCTTTTTGGATATCGAGGCCAACGACTCGCTGTGTCGGATGGCCAAAGACGAAATTATCCCCGACGCTACGTTTTTGTCGCAAGCCATGTTGACCACCAAAGGCGGGTTGTCGGTGATCACAGCGCCAACTGAATTTGTGCCCATGGAGTCGCTCACTGGCGAGCAGGTTGAAGCGCTTTTGGAGCAGTTGACGCTTCAATTTGATTACGTGGTGGTGGACCTGCCGCGCACCTTGGTGCAGTGGGTGCAATCGGTGCTGAACATGAGTGATCGGCTGTATTTGATTACCGATAGTTCGGTACCTGCGATCCGCCAGTCAAAACGTCTGATTGATGCCTATTCCGAAGAAAGTCCGAGACTACCGATTGATATTATTGTGAATTTTGAGGCCAAGCCGATTTTTAAGGGCCGTCACCATGTGCAGGCTGCGAAGCTGTTGGAGCGGGAGTTGCGACATTGGCTTCCCCTTGATCCAAAAGCCACACGCGAGGCCCTTGATCGCGGGGTGCCGCTGTCCGTGGCGGCAAGCCGATCCGCGTTGACCAAAGCGATTAAGAAGCTTGCTGTCGAGGTCATTGGCGAGAAAACGACCGCAAAGACAGACCCGATGAAGCGCGAAGCCACCCAGGGTTCCGATGCCATTTTTAAATCAATTCAGTCGAGCTAAGGAGAGCCAAAATGTTCAAGAATTTTACACGAAACGGTAAAGAAAATTCAGCCAAAAGCATCGACCTCCCCGGAGCGGTGGTTGTTAAAGCGCTGAAGACCCCGTTGCAACTCGTCGATCCTCAACAAAGTGCCACGGAACACACGTTGATTAAGCGGCTGGAACTCAAAAGCCGCCTGCATGACGCTTTGCTGGATCGGTTGAATTTCTCGGTGATCGACAAGGTGGAAGATGAAGCACTGCGCAAGGAAGTAACCTCCTTGGTGAGCGAAGTCTTGAGCAAGGAAGGCACGCCGTTACGCGGCGAAGAATTCAAGAAGATCGTGGACGAGTTGATGGATGAGGTGCTTGGATTAGGGCCGCTTGAGCCGCTCCTCGCCGATCCCACCATCAACGACATTCTGGTGAATGGCCATAAAAGCGTGTTCGTGGAACGCTTTGGTGTGCTGGAGCGCACCAACGCCCGCTTTCGCGACGAGAAGCATCTTTTGCGGGTGATCGACAAGATCGTCACACGGATTGGACGCCGTGTGGACGAAAGCCAGCCTTGGGTGGATGCGCGCCTTGAGGACGGCAGCCGCGTGAATGCGATCATCCGGCCCTGTGCCATCGATGGCCCTTCGATTTCGATCCGTAAGTTTTCGCGCCAACCCTATAGTCTGGCGCGACTGGTCGCGAGTGGCGCCCTTACGGGGCCAGCCGCGAAGTTTCTGGAAGGGCTGGTGGATGCGCGGATGAATGTGTTGATTTCCGGCGGCACGGGCTCGGGTAAGACCACCATGCTCAATGCTATGTCGGCATTTATTTCTGAAAAAGAGCGGATTGTGACCATCGAAGATGCCGCCGAATTGCAACTACAGCAAGGCCATGTTGTGCGCCTTGAAACACGGCCCTCCAACCCGTCGGGGGGCGGGGCGGTGGCGCAGCGGGACCTGTTGCGCAACGCGCTTCGGATGCGGCCTGATCGGATCATCGTGGGCGAGGTGCGGGGTGCTGAGACCTTCGATATGTTGCAGGCGATGAACACGGGCCACGACGGATCGATGACCACGGTGCACGCCAATACCGCGCGCGACGCGCTGTCGCGGTTGGAGCAAATGGTGACGATGATGGGCGTAGATTTTCCGATGGCGGCCATCCGTGGCCAAATCGCCAGCGGATTGCAATTCGTGCTGCAACTGTCCCGCCTAAGCGACGGTCGCCGCCGCGTGATGTCGATTTCCGAAATTACTGGCATGGAGGGCGATGTGATTACGATGCAGGACATCTTTGTGTTCCGCAAAACGGGTCGCAGCGAAAATGGCGATATTCTAGGGGAATTCATTCCGACGGGCATCCGCCCCAAGGCCGCCGAGGCGCTGATTGCTGCGGGGATTAGCATCGATGCGTCTATGTTTATACGGGAGAAAGCGCAATGAAACAGCTTATGTCCCACCCCTATGCTTTGTATTTTGTCTATACGTTTTTGGCGGTGGGCGTGTTTTTCCTTCTCTCTGGCGTTTGGCAACTTCTGCGCCGCTCCGAGAACAAACATGAAGCACGCAATCGTCGGATGAAAATGATCGCGGGCGGGGCGACGGCGGCGGAAATACTTGCTGTCCTCAAACCGGTGGAACGCGGGGGGTGGATAACGCGCCTGCCGTTTGTTGGCGACCTTCCAAAGGCGATGCGGCAAGCGGGGATGACCAGCTCGCCAACGCTGCTCATCCTGATTTGTCTGAGCATTTCGGCCGTTATTTCTGCAATGGCAGCTATGAAGGTGACGCTTTGGATGGCCATTGCGATAGGTGTTACGGTTGGCTTTCTCCTGCCTATCGGGATTATTCGCCGCCGTCGGGCGGCGCGCATTGAGGCGATAACCAAACTCTTGCCTGAGGCGCTGGATTTAATGTCGCGCGGCTTGCGTGTGGGGCATCCGTTGAACACCTCGATTGCCTCGGTCGCGGAGCAAATGCCGGATCCGATTGGCTCCGAATTTGGTCTGATCGCAGACCAAGTAAGTTTTGGCGACGATTTGGTCGACGCTTTTGCGGAATTTGCAGATCGTATCGACATTGAGGACGTCCACTATCTCTCGGCCAGTTTGGGCATTCAACACGGGACGGGGGGCGACTTGGCGCGGGTGCTCGATGTCTTGTCCAAAGTGGTTAAAAACCGGATCGCCATGCGGCGACGGATTCAGGCGATTTCAGCGGAGGGCCGTTTGTCGTCGTATTTCCTCTCGGCGATCCCCGTGTTTATTTTCGTTACCACGTCAATTTTCAATCCGCGATACTATCAGGATGTCTATGACGATCCGCTTTTCATTCCCATGGCCATCGCGGTTGTGACGTTCACGGTGGTGAACGCCGTTATTCTCGCCAAACTCGTTAGATTTAGAATATGAAAGGTTGCGACCATGTTTGAAACACTCACAACACTGACGAGTGCGTGGAATATCACGCCGCAAATGGTCCTTATCATTGGGATGGGATTGGGCGCGTTGACCATCCTTGGGGGCGTCGCGGTTTTGGTCGGGGAGCGCAACCCCGCCGCAGATCGCATCGCGGCTGGCTCCACAAAACGCCGTGAACAGCGGCGGGATTTCGGGCTTTTGCAAGCACCCAATCACGACCCCAAAGGCATTTGGAAAGCGTTTCTACCGGGGGATATGAAAGAGCGCAGCGATCTTGCCCGCAAATTGTCACAAGCTGGATATAACGGCCCCCACAACCTGCGAAATTTCACCTTGGTCCGTGTTGTTTTGGGCCTCGGCTTGCCCGGGGTTCTGTTGGCGGTTTTGCTCATTAGTCGCGTGCCGGATATTCAATTGCCGTTTGATATTTCCAGCCGTCTCTCAGGGTTGTCAAATGGCACCATTGTGCGCACGCTTTCAGTCTTGATATTTCTGGGGTATTTTGTGCCGATCAAATGGCTCAATGATCGCGCTGAAGAACGGCGGATGCGGATCGAGGAATCTTTTCCCAACGCCTTGGACCTCATGCAAATTTCTGTTGAAGCGGGGCTTGGGTTTGACGCCGCGATGACGCGGGTTGGAAATGAATTGGCCGAAATTGCCCCCGAGATGGCCTATGAGTTCCTCACGGTTCAGCGGCAAATTCAAGCCGGTCGTGATCGGGACGCCGCAATGCAAGACATGGCCCAGCGAACAAATGTGGATGTCATCCGCTCGTTTTCCGCTGTGGTCAGCCAATCGGTTCAATTCGGGACATCCATGTCAGAGGCTCTGACGGCCTACGCCAAAGAGATGCGAGAGTTCCGGGAAATTAAGGCCCAAGAAATGGCCAATAAACTGCCCGTGAAAATGTCCGTCGCGCTCGCGTCCCTCATGCTTCCCGCGCTGATTTTAATTTCCATTGGCCCGGTTGTTATTCGCTATACACGGTTTTTTGCCGAGTAAGAGGGCAGGGTTTTTGCCCTAATTTGGACACAATTCATCTAAAAATACATGCTAGGATTGAAAATGCAGTGAAAAAGCCGCCAAATGTGGCAATTTGTTGACAGAATTAAGAATTCAGGCCTAAAATTAAGACATAGGCTGGAAGAACCAGCATTGAGATTTTTTGAGGCACCCGAGTATGATTTAAAGGGGTGCATAAAGTGGGTACTAAGGGACATTATGGGGATAATACCCTAGGGAATACTTTGAGCGTTGTAAGTCTGGTCGAAGGCATTGCTGGCTGGTGCCAAGCGGTGCAGGGCGTCGCGTCCTTTCGGCAAGGCCTTAAGGCGATCTCAATGGGATTTGGGGCAAAAGCCGCGACGCTGGTGAAGGCCGCGAAAACGCAAGACGGGAAAATTCGATCTATTTCCGTGGACTTACAGCGAGAGGCGCAGTGCGGCGCGTTGGATCGCTCGTTTGCTGACCTTATTTTAGGATCCTATATAGCGCACGCCAAAGTTGGCTCGGTTTGGTACGCCAGCATGGCCGCCTATGGGGATGCGCCAGAATTGTTGGAGTTGAGAAATCAACGCGCTCTGGCCGAAACTGTGGTGATCGTTTTGGGGCAGGACGGGAAGTGGGTTTACCTTCTGGAACTGCATTTCGCCAACCGCCTGTCATCAGGGGCCGGCGCGATGCTGACGTCCCTGTGCGACACGCTGTGTCAAACGTGGTCGTGCCGCTCGCCGGGGGTGTTTTCAGAATCCCTCTTGGATCGTCAGCCAGAAACCTTGAATGTAACCCTCGCAGCACCGCTTTTGTCGGACCTTAATCCGGCGGGGTTAAGTCGCGCAGAATTTCGCGTGTGTTTGCTGTTGAGCCATGGGTTAAACCGCGACGTTTTGGCCAAGGAGTTGAAAATTTCGTCCTCCACCCTGCGCAGTCACCTCAGACAGATTTATGACAAGGCCGAATGCCGAAATCTGAGCGACTTATTACGTCGGTTACTTCTGGTTGGGCCAAGCCCCGCGCAGGAAACCCCCTTGGTCACAGCGATCGAGCGAAGGGCGATATCCCATCAATCTGTGGCTTGACGGCCCTGAAATGATGCTTTTGCCGCTTTTGCTTTTTACGCCGGTTCTGCTTTATGTCGCGCAAAGCGATCTGCGGTGGATGCGGATTCCAAATACGGCCTCGCTCCTTGGGATTGGCTTGTTTGTGGTCACCATTCCATTGATTGGACTTGAGGAGGCCATTTCGCGCATCCTCCCCGCCTTGATCGTGTTTTGTATCGGGTTTGCCCTGTTTCTCCTGCGGATTTTTGCGGGTGGGGATGTGAAAATTCTTGCGGTGCTCATGCTTTTTATTCCGTCGGGAACGCTCTCGCTCTTTGCGCTGGTTTTCTCGGGGGCGATGCTTTTGGGAATTGTCGCCGTAACCGCCACCCGTGCGTTGGCCCTCCCGCAATTGCGCGGCTGGGTTTCGATGCGTGCCCGTGGCATGATGCCGATGGGACTATCCATCAGCCTCGCTGGCATTGGCCATTTAGCGGTGCTTTATGCGCTTCAAACGTCTTCCCTGATGCCCTGATCCGTGTCCGTCGCAAACGCGGTTTAGGTTCCGATGATTTGGTGCGTTTCAAACACGGTTGGTTCTATGGGAGCCCCATCCTGCGTGGTCGCGTGTTCAATGAAGGTGTTCACATGGGGCGGAATGCACGTGCCGCGTTGTGCCACACCTAGGAAAATTTGCTTTGAGTTTTCCGGTGTCAGATCGAACCAATTCGGATCATCAAACGTTCCGCCATAGACCCCGACAATGTTGGCGAAACGCTCAAAGGTCAGGAACAACTTTGTGCCGCATGTGTCGCAGAAATGAACGAAAACCTCTTTTCCGCTGCCCGCCGACGTATGCACGTATTTTTTCGGTGTTCCTTTGAGGAGGCGAAAATCCTGCGCGTCAAAGATCGGTTCGACCATATAGGCGCCGCCCGTGGCGCGTTGGCAAAACTTGCAATGGCATATCGTCACGCGGCTGGGTTGATTTTCCACAGCGTAGCGAAGGTTTCCGCACAGGCATCCGCCTTGGGCATTTTCCATCATCGTGCCTTCCTCGATTTTTTGTGAACCTCTCGTTTTATAGCATGATTTGGGGCGCAAGTCGCACAACAATCCTCGGGGAAGGGCGATCTTCGCGGGCGGTTTTCCTCAAAAAGAAGCTGGATATTGCCGCTCGTGGCCTTTGTGTGCCGATGACGGTGCGATTGCGGCCTTTCTCCTTGCATCATGGCGCTCATCCCCATAGAAGAACCGAGATTTAACTCATTGCCGCGTCCGCGCGGCCATTTTGCTATAAGGACCCCCCATGCAGGTTACTGAGACCCTGAACGAAGGCCTAAAACGCGGTTACACGCTTGTTATTCCCGCTGCCGATTTGGACGCAAAAGTTAACGAAAAGCTTAAAGAAGCGCAGCCAGATGTTGAAATGAAGGGCTTCCGTAAAGGCAAAGTGCCTATGGCGTTGCTCAAAAAGCAATTCGGCCAGAAAGTTATCGGCGAAGCCATTCAAGAGACCATCGATGGCGGCCTTGGCAAGCATTTTGAAGATTCCGGCGACCGCCCTGCGTTGCAGCCAGACATTCAAATGACCAACCAAGACTGGAAAGAGGGCGATGACGTTGAAGTTACCGTCGCTTATGAAGCTCTTCCCGAGATCCCAGAAGTTGACCTAAAAGCTCTGGCACTTGAAAAACTCATCGCAAAAGCGGATGACGCTTCTGTGGACGAAGCTTTGACCAACCTTGCTGGAACCGTCAAAAATTACGAAGATCGTAAAGCTGGCAGCAAAGCCAAAAAAGACGATCAAATCACCATCGATTTCGCAGGCAAAGTTGATGGCGAATTGTTTGATGGCGGCACAGCCGAAGATTTCCCATTGGTTCTCGGTTCCGGTTCGTTCATCCCCGGTTTTGAAGACCAATTGATTGGTGCTAAAGTTGGCGACGATGTTGCCGTTACAGTGACGTTCCCTGCGGAATATCAAGCGGCAAACCTTGCGGGCAAAGAAGCTATTTTTGATTGCACAGTGAAAGCTGTAAAATCGGAAATCGCCGCTGTGGTTGACGATGAATTGGCGAAAAAATTTGGCGCCGAGGACCTTGCTGGTCTTAAAGGTCAAATCGCTGAACGTCTTGAAGCGGAATATGCGGGCGCTGCTCGTGCGGTTCAAAAACGCGCATTGCTTGATGCGCTTGACGGTTTGGTAAGCTTCGAGCTTCCCCCATCGTTGCTTGAAGCCGAAGCTGGTCAAATCGCGCATCAACTATGGCACGAAGACAACCCAGATGTTGAAGGCCATGATCACCCCGAAATCGAAACAACAGACGAGCACAAGAAGCTTGCGGAACGCCGCGTGCGTTTGGGTCTGTTGTTGGCAGATATCGGTCAGAAAGCGAAACTCGAAGTTTCCGATGCTGAAATGACCCAAGCGATCATGACGCAAGCGCGCCAGTATCCAGGTCAAGAGCGTCAGTTCTTTGAATTTGTTCAACAAAACCAACAAATGCAACAGCAACTTCGCGCTCCATTGTTCGAAGATAAAGTTGTAGACTATGTTTTTGAATTGGCCACGGTCAGCGAAAAAACAGTCACCAAAGAAGACCTTGAGAAAGCTGTGGAAGCTCTCGAAGAAATGTAAGGCCTAACCCGCTTTAAAGATCGAGGGCCGTCGTGGGGGATAAACCAGCGGCGGCCCTTTTTTTGTTATTAAAATTGATAGATCAGCGTCGAGGAGTTTGAAATATGGATTGGTCAGTCGTCCTTAGAGATTTCTTAACGATATTTGCTGTCATCGATCCGATTGGGTCGGTTCCCGTTTTCCTCTTTGCGACGGCCAAAGTGCCCCCCCATTTGCACAAACGATTTGCGCTTCGAGCGGTTCTGATTGCAACGTTGGTGTTGTTTGGATTTTTGGTCGGAGGTCAATTCGTTTTGGAAGGCCTTGGTGTTCGGCTGGGTGCCTTTCAGGTCGCTGGGGGGATTATCCTTTTCCTCTTTGCCCTGACGATGATTTTTGGGGAATCTAAACCCGAAGCAGAAATTCACGAAGCGGAAAAAGACTATCTGTCGGGCGCGGTTTTCCCACTGGCGATGCCGTCAATTGCCTCCCCAGGGGCGATGTTAGGGGTGGTTATCTTGACGGATAATCATCGCTTTTCCGTTGCTGAACAATCGGTTACCGCAGTGCTTTTGCTGGCTGTCCTCGCTGTGACGCTTGTTTTTCTCCTCATGGCGCAGAAAATTCATCGGGTTATTGGCACGACAGGGGCGAGTGTGATCAGCCGTGTAATGGGCATCATTCTTGCGACAATCGCGATTGATTCCATCCTGCAAGGCCTTGAGGTTGTCGGCGCTATAAGCCTCAATCCATAGATATTCTCTTAAGGAGCGCGACATACAAAAGTGGTCGTTTCAAGGGGGATCGTAATGGGACTAGGGCCGAAAACGCTGTGGAAGGCCTCCAAGATTGCTTCCGCAACCACAGTCGGTTCCACCTCGCCGCGTTGCCGGATTTCGTCGATAATCGGATTGCCGAAAACCAACGCCGTTGCAAAAGCTTCTAGATTTGTAATGGTCTTTTGCAGTTGAATGGTCTCGTGCTCAACATCGTGCCAGCCCGCTTGGGCAAGGTCGGCGCGTACTTGGACGGGATCACCATAGTGGAAGGGGACCCTATAAAACGCGGGAGGATCGTTGGGAAAGAATTTTGCGGCGGCGTCATAGGCGATTTGCGCGAACGGGTTCTTGGACATCGCGCTCCACACATTGAAAAGATAGTACCCGTTTTTTTTGAGAACCCGCGCAGCTTCCCGATAGGACGCGGGCTTGTCAGGAAAAAACATCACCCCAAATTGACAAACCATCATGTCGAACTCGGAATCCTCAAAGGGTAAATCCATGGCGTTGGCGACGGTAAAATCGACTACGTCTTTGTTTGTAAACTTGTTTTTGGCCACCTGAAGCATGGGAAGGTTTAGATCCGTAACCTCAAGGCGCGTTTCTGGGGACAAGCGGTCGCGTAGGCGGCGACTTAGAATACCGGTCCCTGCTGCAAGTTCGACGACATTGGTGGCCGGTAAGCTGGCGCAACGCGTTGCGAGCAAATCGGCATAGTCAAAAAAGATATTGGGGCCAAGACCGCTGTCATAGTAGCTTGGAATGTCCCCGACGAAATTGGCTGAGGTATTAGACATAGTCATAACTCCCAATAATTTCTGAACAGTGCTTAGGTGTAAGCATTATAGAGCAAAACGGGTGGAAAAACGAGGTTGAAAATGTCGAGACCCTCGGCTCAAGCCGCTGCATGTTTGGGGCATGGAAAAGGGGGCGAGCATGGCTCTTTTGACGGAGCATGTAAGCGCGTCCCCCTCCTATTTTAGTCCAAATCGAACGTATAATTTGGTTGGCATTTTTTTGCGTTAGGCTTCTTGATACAGGCCTCTACCAGAGCTGCATATTTGGTGAGGCGTGGATCACCGGGTGTTTTGTATTTTGCCGCCGCATCAAGCAACTCTTGTGCTGTCTCGGGCTCCCCGCTGCGAATGCGTGCGAAAGCAGCGGTCAAATAGATGTACCGTTTTTCCTCATTCGTTGCGACTTTTCGGAAGGCGTTGGCGGCTTCGCGATATGCGGCGTAATATTTGGCATTGCCATAGGAACGGGCGGAATCATACATGTGGCCTTGCTGTAGGAGCGTGAACATTTCTGCTTCGGATAGAGTGCCAAGCTCCTTTTCTACAAGGTAGGCCCGTAAATACCGAGAGTCCTTTTGCGATTTTTTGTACCAATCGGTTTTAACCATTGCCTTGAGCTTCGGTATTTCCGAGAGAAGAAAATCTTTATAGATCGGGAAGTCAGCAGTTTTGCAAACAGGCAGATGGGTGATGAAATCGCATGTCGATAATTGAGACAAACTCATCGTAAACTCTTGCTCATAGGAACAAGAAAATGTGCTGACGATTTCGGTCTTAATGCCGCCAATTGGGCAATCTACTCTTTCTTCAAATGCCGTACCCGCCCAAGCTGTTTGGCTTGATACGAGGGCGGCGAAAAGGGCGATGGCCGTAAATTTATGTCTCATAAGGGCTCCTAGAAAATTGCGCGTTTTCAATATGATCTAGGGGAAGTCTGGGGGGGGGGAGCGTTTATTTTCAAGAAAAAAATAATTTAAACTGGGCGCATGAAAAAAAGGCCGCGCAGAATGAACTGCGCGGCCTTTAAATTGCTGGGGAAGGGAAGCTTAAGCTTCGTCTTCGTCCGCAACTGCTTCTTCTTTAGCAGCAGGTGTATAGTCGTCGTCGCCAAATTCATCCGCAGCAGCGCCGATTTCGTCGAAGAGCTCGGCGATTTCGAATTCAGCTTCAGCTTCAGCTTGCGCTGCGAGCTCTTGGATGGATTTACCAGAGGCCTGTAGTTCAGCTTCTTCGTTGGAGCGTGCAACGTTCAATTCGATCGTCACAATAACTTCAGGGTGAAGTTTAACAGACATGTTGTGCAAGCCGAGTTCTTTGATCGGGGAGACCACAGAAATTTGCTTACGGTCGATTTCGAATCCACCAGCGGAAGCAACTTCGGAAGCGTCACGTGGTGTGACGGAACCGTAGAGCGAACCGGAGTCGGACGCGGAACGAATCACAACGAACTGTTGACCGTCAAGCTTGGCGCCGAGCGCTTCTGCTTCAGTTTTGGTCTCAAGGTTTGTGGCTTCGAGCTGGATTTTGCGCGCTTCAAAGGACTCGATGTTCGCTTTGGAAGCGGACAGTGCTTTGTGCTGTGGCAACAAATAGTTGCGCGCATAACCGGATTTTACATCTACAACATCGCCCATTTGGCCGAGTTTTGTAATGCGTTCAAGAAGGATAACTTTCATGATGTGCGCTCCTTACTTAACAGCGTAAGGAAGCAGAGCGAGAAAGCGTGCGCGTTTGATTGCACGGGCCAACTCACGCTGTTTCTTAGCCGAAACTGCGGTGATACGGGAAGGAACGATTTTGCCACGCTCAGAGATGTAGCGCTGCAGAAGACGTGTGTCTTTGTAATCGATCTTCGGAGCATCGTCGCCAGAGAATGGGCAAACTTTGCGGCGGCGGAAAAATGGTTTAGTAGCCATGGTTTAGCCTTCCTTACGTGCGCTCGCGACGACGGTCGCTGCGCTCTTCACGTTTTTGCATTTGAACCGAAGGACCTTCGGCGTGCTCGTCGACTTTGATAGTCAAAACGCGCATTACATCTTCGTGTAGACGCATCAGACGTTCCATCTCTTGGACGGCTGGGGAAGGGGCATCAGAGCGCAAAAAGGCATAGTGGCCTTTGCGGTTCTTGTTCACTTTGTATGCCATGGTTTTAACACCCCAATACTCGTGCTCAACGACTTTGCCGCCGTTGTCCGAGAGGATGGTGCTGAAATGTTCGATAAGGCCTTCGGCCTGCGTGTTGGACAAGTCCTGACGCGCAATAAAGACATGCTCGTATAGTGGCATGCGATCTCCGTTCATATGGGGCGCACTTCAAAGATCGGTCATTCCTTCTGCACCCGATCACGAGAGGTTGCGCTGTTAAAAATGCCGCAGAAGAAGGTGGCCTTATAGCAGGGTAATGAGGGGATGCAAGCCTGCAGGGTAAAGAGGAGCGCTATACAACTATCGCGGTATTAACCAACTGCTGACACAGTTCTGCCGTGTTTGGATTCGAGAATATTAAGCAAGCCTTAATACAAGACAGGAATGTACAATGATCAATCACATGTCAGACAAGAGCAAGTTAATTGCCGCTGCGGCGCGGTCCAAGAAATTTGCGATCCAAGCGACCTCGTGGGGATATGCCGTGCGGATGCCGGGCAATACCGGATTTTGGGCGCGGTTTGCGCAGGCATTGGCGGGGGGCGTCGCCCTTGTTTCCATCGGAATCGCCGTTGGAATGTGGGTTATGCCGGGGTCCGAAATGGGGGCCGATATCGCGTTGTTTAAAGCGGCGCTCTCTGGGGTGCTTGTGCTGACGGGTCTCTTGGCGCTTTGGTTTGCGGTGCAAGGCACCACCTACGAGTTACAGGTGGACAGTGTGAAGCGCGAGTTGCGCGAAGTTTTGCGCAACAAAAAGGGGCAAAACCTCGTTTTGCGGCGGATGCCTTTTAACGATATTCGCAGCGTGATCCTGTCGCGCGATCCACAGCGCAATTTGCCCGGTTATGCGCGCCTTATGTTGCGCCACAAAACGCAGGGGCATTGCATTGATCTGGTGACAGATAAGGACGACCGCCTTGAAGCGCTGCGCGAGGTTTTGGCGCGCGATATCCTCATGGGCGAGGCTGAAATGGCGAAAGCATCGGTCGTTACGCCGCGACGTGGTGCGATAGTGCGTCATGAACGCGAAATGCCGATCCCAGCACAATAGGGGCGCGTCAAACTCTGTGCAATCGGTTTTCCGCCGCAAAACTGTGCGCAAGTGCACAGACCCTGTGGAGGGAACGTGGGTTGAGAAATATGCCATCAATGAACATCTAAGCTCCATCAGACATTCAATCTTTTGGAGCTTTAATAATGTTTACCACTACCCTGAAGTCCGCCGTCGTTGCCCTTGCTTTTGCAGGCGTTTCCTCCGCAGCAGTTGCCGCACCTGTTGCTTATAAATTCGACCCTAGCCACAGCCAGATCGTTTTCAAAATCAACCATCTCGGCCTTTCTACAACCACGGCCATGTTCTCGGGTTTTGACGGAAACATCCAGTTCGACCAAGAAGACCCCGCAGCAAGTTCGGTTGAGGTGTCCTTCCCTGTAACGACTTTGTTGACAGGCTGGGAAGCGCGCTATGACCATTTCATGTCGCCAGATATGTTCAACGCATCGGAAAATTCGGATGTGACGTTTGTGTCCACAAACATTGAAGTTACAGACGACACCAACGCGAAAATTTCGGGTGACTTGACGATCAATGGCATTACCAAACCCGTCGTTTTGGATGCGGTTTTGAACGCGGCAATGGAAGAGCACCCTATGGCTAAAACGCCTTGGGCTGGATTTGATGCGACAGCAACGGTTCTGCGCAGCGAATTCGGACTTGGCGCCTTTGTTCCCTTCGTGGGCGACGAAGTTGAAATCGCGATCTCTGTTGAGGCGATGCAAGCCGAATAAGTTTTCTACACCTCACAGAAAAGGGGCCTCGCAGCGATGCGAGGCCCCTTTTTTGTTGTTGCTTTTGTTGTCGCTACTTGAAGGCGACCAAATCTACCTTGAGGTCGACGTCAAAGCCGAGGCTGCTTTCGTCGGGCATGGCCGCTCCGATGCTATAATCCAGACGCGCCAGCGAGGCCGCACCCGCCATTGTCGCAACATCATCCTCGATGCTGAGGGTGAACGGCAGGGTTAATGGCAAGGTTGTGCCTTTAAGAGTGAGGGTCCCGCGCGCCTCATACGTGTCGCCCGTTGCGAATATATCGGCGGCGTAAACGGCGGTCGGGTGGGTGGATACGTCAAAGAAGTCTGGCCCCATGGCTTGATCTGTGACGGAGCCAAGGGTGAAGGAGGCGATGGCGACGGTTACTTCGACGTGGCCCTTCTTGTCGCCCTCCAAAGTGGGATCGAAGGCAATATCGGCAGTCCAATCGGCGAAGCTGCCAGTGACGGCGCTGCCCAATTGTTGCACGGTGACGGCCATGGTGCCGCTTTCCACGGTCCAGTCGCTTTGCACGTCTGCGAGGTTGGTTTGCGCGGCGGCAGGGGTTTGCAGACCCAAAAATGTGCCCACCCCTATGGCGACACCATAGAGAGCCACTGCAATCACCAGCGGGGTTTTGCTGTGGCGTTGCTGTGGCAGGGTCGGGGTGCTCATTTTTCCGGGAAGCATGCGTTTGAGCGTGGAGTCGCGATCAATAAAGGCGTGTTTCAGGGCTCCTGCGACGTGCAGAATAAGGGAGGCGAGAAGTAGCTTAGTGAACACTCCGTGCCAGCCAGACGTAATATGCGAGAACAATTCAGATTTGGGGAGTTCGGGGAGGATCGCGCTAAAGGGCCACAGGATCGGCGCGCTAAAGGCCGCGGTGGAGTGGTGAAGCCAGCCCGACAGGGGCACAAGAACGAGGGAGAAATACAGCAGCCAATGCACGGCCTCAGCGGCCGTGGCCTCGGCGGGTTTGTCGGTATTCAGCAGGCCGGGTTTGGGTTGGGTCGTTGCCCAAAGAATGCGCAGGACGGCCACAAAAAACAGAGTGATGCCGACGGTTTTATGCACACTAAAGAGCCACGCTTTTTGCGCGACCTCGTCGCTCGTTGCCATTGGGAAGTCGTTTGCGATCATGCCAAGGGGGAACGCGGTGAAAATAAGAAGGGCGGTGAGCCAGTGAAAGGTTTTGGTGACGCTGCCATAAAGGGCGGGCGAATTGGTGAGGGCCATGTTTTGCTCCGAAATTGGTTGCGCAAACTATAGGTGCGTGGGGGTGGCAAGCAAAGGCGTGAATACGTGCAGGTACACACAAGTATTGCGCGCGGTTGCAAAGGCGAACATTGCGAAAAGCTGCGCAGCGTTGTATTTGAAAAGAAAACTATAAAAAGGAAGCGGTATCATGCGCGCATTTGTATTTCCGGGGCAGGGCGCCCAAACAATTGGCATGGGGAAGGCTCTTGCAGAAGCTTATCCTGCGTCCAAGGCAGTATTTGACGAGGTCAACGAGGCGCTTGGCGAGAATTTGAGCGGGATGATTTGGGACGGTGATATTGCCGATCTGACCCTGACGCAAAACGCACAGCCCGCGTTGATGGCCACCTCGATTGCCGCGTTGCGCGCGCTTGAGGCCGAAGGTGTTTTGGTGACGGATGCGGCATTTGTCGCGGGGCACAGCCTTGGCGAATATTCAGCACTGACGGCGGTGGGTGCGTTGTCACTCGCGGACACTGCGCGCCTTTTGCGTATCCGTGGTGCGGCCATGCAAAAGGCGGTTCCGGTAGGTATTGGCGCGATGGCGGCCTTGTTGGGGCTTGATTTTGCTACTGCAAAAGAGGTTGCCGAGGAGGCTGCACAGGGGCAGATTTGTCAGGCGGCCAATGATAATGATCCTTCGCAAGTTGTGGTTTCAGGCAACAAAGAGGCCGTTGAACGCGCGATTGAGATTGCGAAAGCCCGTGGCGCAAAACGTGCGATTTTGCTCCCTGTAAGTGCGCCGTTCCATTGCGCGTTGATGGAGCCTGCCGCGCAAATCATGGCGCAGGCTTTGGCAGATGTGGAGATCAAGGCGCCGTCTGTTGCACTGATTTCCAATGTGCGCGCCGAAGCGACAACGTCGCCGAGTGAGATCCGCGACTTGCTGGTTGCTCAGGTCACGGGCTCAGTGCGGTGGCGCGAATCTGTGGAGTATATGGCAGGCCAAGGGGTGACTGAGGTCTGGGAAATTGGCGCGGGAAAAGCCCTCGCGGGGATGATCCGCCGAATTAACAAAGACGTGGTTTGTCGCGCTGTGGGCACGCCCGAGGACGTCCTTGCGGCAGTTGAAAGCACGAAATAAGGAATGCAAATGTTTGATCTTACAGGGAAATGCGCGCTGATTACGGGTGCGTCTGGTGGTATTGGCGGCGAAATTGCGCGGGCCTTGCATGGTGCGGGCGCAACGGTGGCCCTTTCGGGAACACGGGTTGAGCCGCTTGAGGCACTGGCGGCAGAATTGGGCGAGCGGACGCATGTTTTGCCTTGTAACTTGAGTGACGCGGCGGCCGTGGATGCGCTTCCTAAAGAAGCGATTGCCGCTATGGGCACCGTTGATATTTTGGTGAACAATGCAGGGATCACCCGCGATCAGCTGTTTATGCGGATGTCGGATGAGGAATGGTCCTCGGTGATTGACGTGAACCTGACGTCAACAATGCGCCTGTGTCGTGGCGTGATGCGCCCGATGATGAAGGCGCGTTGGGGGCGGATTATTAATATATCAAGCATCGTTGGCGCGACGGGCAATCCCGGCCAAGCCAATTATGCCGCGTCCAAAGCAGGGATGGTCGGGATGACCAAATCGATTGCCTATGAAGTTGCGTCGCGCGGAATCACCGCCAATGCTGTGGCTCCCGGTTTTATTGCGACGCCGATGACGGACAAGCTAACGGATGATCAAAAAGATAAGATCAACGTGCAGATTCCTGCCGGTCGGATGGGAACACCCGCCGAAATCGCCGCAGCCGTTGTATATCTGGCCAGCCCAGAGGCCGCATATGTGACGGGAACCACGTTACATGTGAATGGCGGCATGGCGATGCTCTAGGGCTTAAAAGTGTGGGCATGCCTTAATTTAGGGGATGCCCCGCAACTATTTTTAGAATAGGGTCCGAGTGAGAAAATAATTTGCGCTCTTGATCCTTAAGAATGTATATCTATCTTCTGGAAAGCGTTTGCCTTGGCGGATTGATATGCTAAAGGAAGCGCAGAAGAACCGACAGCGGAATAAGCGTTTGCCGGATTTCCTGCGTTAGCAGGGCTTAAGTCGCCCACTCTGGGCAGGAAAGAAACGGGTGGTAGCACCCTACACTAGAATGAGGAAATAATATGAGCGACATCGCAAATCGCGTTAAAAAGATCGTCGTAGAGCACCTTGGTGTAGAAGAAGAGAAAGTCGTTGAAAACGCTTCCTTCATCGACGATTTGGGCGCAGACAGCCTTGATACAGTTGAATTGGTTATGGCGTTTGAAGAAGAGTTCGGCATCGAGATCCCTGACGACGCTGCAGAAACTATTCAAACTTTCGGCGACGCGACGAAGTTCATCACAGAAGCTTCCTAAGCCTCTCACAGAATTTTTAGCTATAACGGCGCTCCCTTAATGGGGGGCGCCGTTTTTCGTTATTATGCTTTCTCAGCAGTCGGTTGGGGGTTTTTCCCCTTGGTTTGAGCCAGCCAGACGGCCCAGAGGGTTATAATCGCGCCGCCGATTTGGAGGGGGGAGAGCGTCTCACCTGCAAAGGTCCAGCCAACAAGTACCGCAGTGATAGGGCTAAGGAGGCCGAGGGCCGAGATGATTTCCGTGTCCTGTGTTGCAAGCCCGCGAAACCAAAGGAAGACCGCGCCTGCCGTGCCGAATCCGGCTAGATAGGCGAGGGCGAGCCAGTTTTGCGCGGTAAAACTGGGCATTGGTGGCTCGAAAACAGCAGCGAGAGCCGCGATCATGAGGCCTCCGGCGATAAGTTGCCAACTGACGAACCCCACAAGCGAGACTGGCGGCGTCCAGCGGCGGGTGAGGACATTGCCCAAAGCCATGGAAGCGGCGGCTACGATCCCCGCCAGAATGCCGAGGGGATCAAGCGTTGCGGCGGGGGTGAGAACCAAGACCGCGATGCCGAACGCGCCAAGGCTGGCAGCAAAAAAGGAACGCGGGCGAATGCGGCGATGCAGGACGATTCTGACGAGGAAGACGACCATAAGAGGCTGAAGCGCACCCAATGTTGCGGCGACACCGCCGGGGAGGGCATAGGCGGCATAGAATAAAAACGTCCAGAAAATGGCGAAATTTAGCGCACCTAGAATGGTCGCGCGCAGCCACCAGATGCCGTGGGGGATTTCGCGCGAAAAGAGCCATAGCACAAGGCCCGCAGGTAGGGCCCGCCACGCCGCCATACCCATCGGATGGTCGGGCGGCAGAAAATCTTTGAGCACGATATAGGTCGTGCCCCATAGGATGGGCGCAAGGGCGGCGAGATAGAGGGTCGATTTGGAAGACATGGGGTTTGTCCTTTCGTCTTGACGTCAAGATAAATGGTTGACCAGTTATTGCAAGGTGTATTTCCTTTATTCTTGACGTGAAGATAAAAACCAGCATCCTGTGTGTATGGATCATGTTGACAAAATTGTTGCGCAGTGGACGCAGGAGCGGCCCGAACTTGATGTCGGGCCGATGGAGGTTATTGGCCGCATTGTGCGTTTGGCCAATGTGTTGAACCAAGAGATGGAACGGGTTTTTGAACGTCATGATTTAACGGCTGCGAGCTTTGATGTACTCGCCACGTTGCGCCGCTCGGGCGCGCCGTTTTCGCTCTCGCCGGGGGCGTTGATTGGCAGCACGATGGTGACGTCTGGCACGATGACCAATCGGATTGATCGGTTGGTGACGGCGGGGCTGGTGGAACGGCGGGGCAATCCAAAGGACAAGCGTGGTTTTTTGATTTGCCTGACGGCGGCGGGGCACGCGCTGATTGATCGCGTGGTGGAGGATCATGTGGCGCGTCAGGCCGAGTTGGTTGGGGCACTGAGCGAAGAGGAACGCGAGGTTTTGGTCAAAATTACGCGAAATCTGACGGACGCGATTGCCGCTTTGCCTTAATAAATATTGACGCGAAAATAGGGGGTAAGCCGGTTTGGAGGACGAAAACGGGGGGATTTTATCCCCTAGGGTTGTTTCTTTACCTTGCTCCTTAGGGGGAGAGCACGATATCAAGCAAGGAACAAAAGTTTAAGGCGGGAGAAACGCTATGCGTCGAGTAGTTGTCACAGGTTTGGGAATGGTCACACCATTGGCCGACGGTGTTGAAGAAACATGGAGCCGTCTGATCGCCGGAGAATCTGGGGCAGGGACGATCACGCGGTTTAATCCCGAACGTGTTGCCACCAAATATGCCTGCGAAATCCCCTTAGGGGACGGTAGCAATGGCACGTTTAACCCCGATAAATACATGGAGCCCAAAGACCGCCGTAAAGTCGATGATTTCATCCTTTATGCGATGGCGGCTGCGACCCAAGCGGTTGAAGATTCAGGCTGGATTCCGGAAGACGAAGAAAGCAAATGCCGCACGGGTGTGATGATTGGCTCGGGCATTGGCGGGTTGTCGTCGATTGCGGAAACCGCGCTTGTTTTGGCGGAAAAAGGCCCGCGCCGTGTGTCGCCGTTCTTTATTCCGGGTGCATTGATCAATCTTGCGTCGGGCCAAGTGAGTATAAGATACGGCTTTAAAGGCCCCAACCACGCGGTTGTGACGGCGTGCTCGACGGGCGCGCATGCCATTGGCGACGCGGCGCGTTTGATCATGTTGGACGATGCGGATGTGATGGTCGCGGGGGGGGCAGAGAGCCCAATTTCCGAGATTGGCATCGCGGGCTTTAATGCCTGTAAGGCGTTGTCGACTTCGCGTGGGGACGATCCCAAAACGGCGAGCCGTCCTTATGATCGTGATCGCGATGGATTCGTGATGGGCGAGGGGGCTGGTGTTGTTGTTCTGGAAGAATACGAGCATGCAAAAGCCCGTGGTGCGAAGATTTACGGCGAAGTTTTGGGCTATGGCCTGTCGGGGGATGCGTATCACATTACGGCCCCTGCGAGTGACGGGGATGGCGGTTATCGTTCCATGGCGGCGGCGATCAAGCGGGCGGGGATTACCCCCGCGGATATTGATTATATCAACGCACATGGCACCTCTACGATGGCCGACACGATTGAACTCGGCGCGGTGGAACGCTTGATGGGGGATGCTGCAGATACGGCAACGATGTCCTCTACAAAATCGGCAACGGGGCACCTTTTGGGGGCTGCGGGGGCGATTGAGGCGATCTTCTGTATTCTGGCGATCCGTGACCAAGTTGCACCGCCAACGCTCAACCTTGAGAACCCTGATGTGACGCCACGCCTTGATCTGGCGCCGCTCAAAGCGGTGAAACGTAAAATTGACGTCGCGCTGTCCAACTCCTTTGGGTTTGGTGGCACAAATGCGAGCGTTATCTTTGGTAAGGTAAAAGACTAATGTGGAAAAATCTGGCCTCAAGCGCCCTGACTTTCCTGGTGCTTATTTTGTTTTGCTTCGGCGGCGTCGCGATGTGGGCGACCAAGCAATATGAAGCCCAAGGCCCGCTTGAAACCGCGATCTGCTTGAAGGTGGATTCGGGATTTAAAATGGGGACCGTGGCCGATATTTTGGAAAAAGAGGCGGCAATCACCAACGGGTATATTTTCCGTGTTGGCGTTAATTATTCCGACAAGGCTGCCGCTCTTAAGGCGGGGAGCTTTTTGGTGCCCGCTGGAACCTCGATGGAAGGCATTGTTGATATCGTAACGGGCAATGGTCGCTCTACTTGTGGGTCGGAAATTGTCTATAGAATCGGTGTGTTACGCAGCGAAGTTCAACTAAGGGAGCTTGACCCTGCGACCAATCGATTTGAAGAAAAATTCGCTTTTGATCCGGTCGCGGACGCGGTGCCAGAAGGGTTTGAGGAGGCGCGGCAGAATGCAGATTTGCGGTACCGAGTTGCCCTTGCTGAAGGGGCCACAAGTTGGCAGGTTGTTGAGGCGCTGAAGGCGGCGGATTTCTTGACGGGTGATGTTGATGAAATTCCAGCAGAAGGATGGCTGGCACCGGGGAGTTACGAAGTGGCGTCCGGCGAGACGCGCGCAGAATTACTGGCGGAGATGAAAGATCGGCAGGCCGCGGATTTGCAGGAAGCGTGGTCCAACCGCGCCGCAGATCTTCCGATTGAGACAATGGAGGAAGCGCTTGTTCTCGCGTCGATAATTGAGAAAGAAACGGGGATTGCGGAAGAACGTGGGCAGGTTGCCAGCGTTTTTGTGAACCGCTTGAACCAAGGGATGCTTTTGCAAACGGACCCGACAGTCGTTTATGGCGTGACGGAAGGTAAAGGCGCGTTGGGACGCGGGTTGCGGCAGAGTGAGTTGCGCGGAGATACGCCGTGGAACACCTATGTTCACGCGGGCCTACCACCGACACCCATTGCCAATCCAGGGAAGGCGGCACTCCAAGCTGCGGTCAACCCAGACAGCACGAAGTACGTATTCTTTGTGGCGGACGGGACGGGCGGACATGCCTTTGCCACGACGCTTAAGGAGCACAATGACAACGTAGCCATTTGGCGCAAAATCGAAGCTGAGACACCCGAAAATTAGGGGTTTCAGCGGCAGGAAATGAAGGAAAAGGCGTCCGCTTCGGGCGCCTTTTTTGTGCGCGTTTGCGACAGGTTTCCCTTTGTTTTTTGGGAGTTGCGTGGGGGTGCGTTCGGTGGGTGTTGCCGCGCAACACTTCGAAATCATTGATTTTTTGGCCCTGATGTGTCAATTTACAGGTCGAGCTAGAAGGGATGTGACCCCGTTAAAAGCGCCATTTTAGAGCGCTAGATTGAGCCACATTTCTCTCGTGCGGGCAAAGCATGAGAGGCGGACAATAGGAATATGACACTTATTACACCCATTGAGGATATTGGCAGTGCCGAAAGCTTGCTTTTGGTGGCCGAAAAACAGGTTCAACGTTTGATCGGTGCCGTCGAAGGCGTCTTGCAAACAAATGAAACAAGCCAAGATTTGGACACGAAGGAGGCCGTTGCGCTTTCGAAGGATTTGTCCAAAGCCTTGCAAACTCTATTTGAGGAAAGGTCGCGTGTTGAAAAACTTCGCAAACAAAAGTCCGGAATTGTCCATGACTTCGCGCTCGACTTTGACCGAGCACGCCTTGACATCGGGAGCCGCTTGGCTCGCTTGCGCAGAGCAAACAATACAGGAGACGTTTCTGAATGAATTAGGGGACGAGTCGCTTTTGGCTCTGCCTTGGTTGTTTGAATTTTGGGCCCTACCGCACCAACTCCCGCCGACAGGCGATTGGCGCACCTGGGTGATTATGGGAGGGCGTGGTGCGGGTAAAACCCGTGCTGGTGCCGAGTGGATACGGTCGGAGGTAGAGGGGGCGCGCCCCCTCGATCCGGGTCGCTCGCGTCGTGTGGCGCTCGTTGGGGAAACGATTGATCAAGTGCGCGAAGTTATGGTTTTTGGCGAGAGCGGCATTTTGGCGTGTTCTCCGCCAGATCGTCGGCCCGAGTGGCAAGCCAGCCGGAAGCGTTTGGTTTGGCCGAATGGGGCGATTGCCCAGATTTTTTCGGCCCATGATCCAGAGAGCCTGCGCGGGCCGCAGTTTGATGCGGCTTGGGTGGACGAGCTGGCGAAATGGAAGCGCGCCGAAGAGGCGTGGGATATGCTGCAATTCGGGCTGCGCCTTGGGGATATGCCACGCCAATGCGTGACAACAACCCCGCGTAATATATCGATTTTAAAAGGCATTTTAGGGAATAAGTCGACGGTTGTGACACAAGCGCCAACCGAAGCAAATCGCGCCTATTTGGCGGCGAGTTTCCTTGAAGAAGTGCGTGCGCGGTATGCGGGCACCCGTTTGGGGCGGCAGGAATTGGACGGTGTTTTACTGGAAGACACTCAGGGTGCGATGTGGACGCTTGGGACGTTGGATCAGGCGCGGGTCAATGAGGCCGACAATTTAACACGCATCGTTGTGGCGGTTGATCCGCCTGTGACGGGCCATAAAGGGTCCGACGAATGTGGGATTTTAGTGGTGGGCGCGCGCACTGTGGGCGAACCCAAAGACTGGTATGCCGTTGTGTTGGAAGACGCGACGATCAGCGGGGCCGCGCCCAGCGTTTGGGCGCAAGCCGCACTAGATGCGATGGAGCGCCACGGTGCCGATTGTTTGGTCGCCGAGGTTAATCAAGGCGGTGATTTGGTGGAATCGGTGATCCGACAGTTGGACCCGATGGTGAGTTACAAAGCGGTGCGGGCGAGCAAGGGGAAAGCGGCGCGGGCCGAGCCTGTGGCGGCATTATATGCCCAAGGTCGCGTGCACCATTTGGGGGCGTTCACAGCGCTTGAGGATCAGATGTGTCGCATGACGCAGCAAGGGTATGAGGGCAAGGGCAGCCCCGACCGTGTGGACGCGCTTGTTTGGGCGATCACCAATCTTTTGATCACCCCAAACAAGATGGCGCAACGCCCCCGCGTACGCACCCTTTAAGCGTTCTTTAGGGACTTGTGAGAGAGTGGTTTCAACGAGAATGGAACCAAAAACATCCCTTCTTATTCATATGTGTCAATAGGTTACCCGATTGGGAATTCTGATGGCCCGCCCGGTGGGTGTTCTTTTAGGCGAAGAAACAGGAGCTTCTTCACATGGTATTTGATTTCCTAAAACGCGGCGGGACGGTTGCGGCAACTGGCCCAACTGCCACCAAGGCTTCCGCCACGGGGCCAGTGGTTGCGTATCATGGTTCCGGGCGTGTGGCATGGAGCCCGCGCGACGTTGTTTCCCTCACCAAAACGGGGTTTTCGAATAATCCTGTGGGGTTTCGGTCGGTCAAGATGATCGCGGAGGCGGCGGCGGCATTGCCACTGGTGCTTCAGGATCGGGAACGTCGGTATGAGGATCACCCGATTCTTTCGTTGATTGCATCTCCAAACGGGGCGCAGGGACGGGCGGAATTGTTTGAAAACCTGTATGGGCAGTTGTTGCTGACGGGGAATGGGTATCTTGAGGCTGTTGCGGCGGAGGAGGGGCTTCCTTTGGAGCTTCATGTTTTGCGCAGCGACCGGATGAGCCTTGTTCCGGGGGCGGATGGCTGGCCGATTGCGTATGAATATGCCGTGGGGGGGCGCAAGCATCGGTTTGATGTTTCTGGTCATGTTAGCCCGATTTGCCACGTAAAAAGCTTTCATCCGCATGACGATCACTATGGTTTGAGCCCGATGCAAGCGGCCGCAAGCGCGATTGATGTGCACAATGCGGCAAGTCGTTGGAGCAAGGGTTTGCTGGACAATGCGGCGCGTCCGTCGGGGGCGATTATCTACAAGGGTCCCGATGGCGCGAGCATGTCGAACGACCAATACGAGCGCTTGCAGGACGAAATGTCGAGCTATCATCAGGGGGCCGCGAACGCGGGTCGACCGATGTTGCTTGAGGGTGGTTTGGACTGGAAACCGATGGGCTTCTCACCGTCGGACATGGAGTTCCAAAAGACCAAAGAGGCCGCTGCGCGCGAGATTTCCGTGGCCTTTGGGGTGCCGCCGATGTTGTTGGGTATTCCGGGCGACGCGACCTATGCGAATTACCAAGAAGCCAATCGCGCGTTTTACCGGCTGACGGTTGTGCCGCTGGCGACACGGGTTGCGGCAAGTATTGCGGAGTGGTTGAGCCGCTATAGCGGCGAGAAAGTCGAGCTGAAACCGGATCTGGATCAAGTCTCGGCGCTGTCGTCGGAACGCGACAACCAGTGGCGGCGGGTCAGTGATGCAAGCTTCCTGACGGATACCGAAAAGCGCGCCATTCTTGGGCTGCCCAAACTCTCGGAGGACGAATGAGCGAACAGCCACATCATGTTGGTGGGTCGCGGTACCTTTATGAAGGGTTTGATGCCGCGGCGGCACGAATAGACGCGAATGAGCGGGTAACAAAGTTGCAGTTTCAAGCTTTAGATCAACGGCTTAGTCGCATTGAACAGGCGCTTGAACGGTTGGAACGACGCCTTTGGTTGGCGGTTTACGGTGTGGTCGGGGTGATCCTTGCCCAAGGGATTATTTCCCTGATGGAAATGGCACCGAAATGAGGAAAAATGACATGACTTCACAGGAATTAGAAACGGGCCTTGAGCGAAAATTCTGTCGTTTCGAGGACGGGGTGACGATTACGGATGGCATTAAGATCGAAGGCTATGCGAGTCTTTTTGGCAAAAGCGATCAGAGCGGCGACGTGGTTGCAAAAGGAGCTTATGAACGCTCGCTTGCGCATCTCGCGGCAAAAGGGCGGAGTGTGAAAATGCTCTGGCAACACGATCCCGCCCAGCCAATTGGCCTTTGGGACGAGGTGCGTGAAGACGCAAAAGGCCTCTATGTGAAGGGCCGGTTGCTTGAAGAAGTGGAAAAGGGACGCGAAGCGGCCGCGCTGATTAAAGCGGGCGCGATCGACGGGCTTTCCATTGGGTACCGTACCAAGAAAGCGGCAAAAGATGACAAGGGCCAGCGGCTCTTAACGGAATTGGAATTATGGGAGGTGTCCCTTGTGACATTCCCCATGCTTCCAGACGCGCGGGTCGGCGCAAAAGGGGCAACCCCCTTTGAAAGCGACCTCATGCGGGATTTGGCGGGAGTGCTAAATGACGCTCGCTACATGCTGGCCAACGATAGCTGAGCCAGCGATCTAACCTCTCAAACAGGATTGTTTAATGAGCAAAAACGAGACAAGGGCTCGGGCCGGGACAGCTGTGTCTGACGGTCTGTCGCCGACCGCGGAGGTAAAGACCGCGCTGACCGGCTTCGTGAGCGATATCAAAGAGTTAAATAACGAAACCAAATCACAAGTTAAATTACAGGAAGAGCGACTTACCATGCTGGAACGTAAATATATGACTGCCCAACGCCCTGCTTTGTCGGCTCATGCCGATACATCTGCGCCCCATCAAAAAGCCTTCGACGCCTATTTGCGCGTTGGGGATGATGATGCGCTTCGCGGGTTGGTCCTTGAAGGGAAATCCATGAATACGGCAGTGTCTGCCGAAGGTGGCTACCTTGTGGATCCCAAAACCTCCGAGACCATCAAAGGCGTGCTGTATACCACGGCGTCGATCCGTTCGATTGCATCGGTTGTTGAGGTCGAAGCGACGTCCTATGACGTGATTGTGGACCACACAGAAGTCGGCACGGGTTGGGCGAATGAAGTTGGTCCGATGTCTGAAACGTCTTCTCCGACGTTTGACCGGATTGCTATTCCGCTTCATGAGTTGTCAGCCCTGCCAAAAGCCTCGCAACGCCTTTTGGATGACGCGGCCTTTGATATCGAGAGCTGGCTTGCGGGCCGGATTGCGGACAAGTTTGCCCGTGCTGAGGCGGCGGCGTTTATCAATGGCGATGGTGTTGACAAGCCTACGGGTTTCTTGACCAAAACCGACGTTGCAAATGCGTCATGGACGTGGGGCAAGCTTGGCTATGTTGCCACGGGCCAGGATGGTGATTTTGCTTCCGTAAATGCTTCGGATTCCATCGTTGATTTGGTCTATGCGCTTGGGGCCGAATATCGCGCCAATGCGACCTTCGTGATGAATTCCAAGACGGCAGGTGCGGTGCGCAAAATGAAGGACGCCGATGGCCGTTTCCTTTGGAGCGATGGCCTTCAAGCCGGCGAACCTGCGCGTCTTATGGGGTATCCTGTGATGATTGCCGAAGACATGCCTGACATTGCTTTGGGAGCGAATGCGATTGCATTTGGCGACTTCTCCAATGGCTATACCATCGCCGAACGCCCCGATTTGCGCGTGTTGCGCGATCCGTTCTCTGCCAAACCAAACGTTCTGTTCTATGCGACGAAACGTGTGGGCGGCGACGTGAGCGACTTTGCGGCGATCAAGGTTCTGAAATTCTCCGTGAGCTAAGGCTTGTGGTGAATGATCCCTCCCTTTTTTAGGGAGGGATGCTGGGGCGCGCATCTTATGGGCCGTGTTGTCTAGCTGCTCCCCTCCGTCCGAGCGACACGGTAGGTGCGCGCCCTTTGAAACGGGCTGAGGGGAGCGCCATTTTGCACCTCAAACGGTACATGAAAATCGATATTTCGGAGAGTTTCCATGATGTTAATCGAGCAGACCACAGTTCCCACTTCGGCATTGCCGATTCAGGGATTTAAAGACCACCTGCGGTTGGGCACCGGGTTTGCCGATGACGGTTTTCAGGACGATGTTTTGAATACTTGTCTACGGGCCGCGATGGCCGCGATTGAAGCCCGAACCGGTAAAATGATGATTGAACGCGCGTTTCAGTGGGAGCTTACGGGTTGGCGCGGCCTTTCGGAGCAGGCGCTACCAGTGGCACCCGTGTCCGCCATCAACAGTCTCACGGTGAAGGATCGTTTGGGGGATGCGACGCTTGTTGATCCTACTCGCTATGTGTTGCAGCGCGATAATCAGCGGCCAAAAATTCAGGCCACTGGCGCGTGTCTACCCACCGTTCCGCTTGGCGGTCTTGTCGAGGTTATTTTTACGGCTGGATTTAGTGGTGCTTGGGAAGGGATGCCGGCGGATTTGGGGCAAGCGATGTTCTTGCTTGCGGCGCATTTCTACGAGCATCGGACCGAAGGGGAAGGCAATCGCGGGTCTATGCCATTTGGTGTGTCATCGCTGATTGAGCCTTTCCGGACAGTTCGAATTCTAGGTGGGGGTGTGGCATGAGCGTTCCGAAATTAAATCGGCAGCTTGTGCTTGAGGCACCTGAACGGGTGGCGGATAACTCTGGCGGGTTCGTTGAGAAATGGGCCGCCCTTGGTACCCATTGGGCCGCCATTGATCCCGGCGCTGCCCGCGAGAAAGCGGGCGACTTTTTGACGATCTCGTCGACGAGCCTCAAGATCACAGTCCGTGCGGCACCGTATGGTGCGCCTAGTCGACCCAAAGCCGATCAACGCTTTATTGAAGGGGCACGGATTTATCGCATTCAAGCGGTGACCGATGCCTATGAGAGTGGTCAGTATTTGGTCTGCATCTGTCAAGAAGAGGTGGTGTCATGAGCTATGGTGTTTCAGCCGCACTTCAGGCGGCGATTTACCAACGCCTGACATCGAGTTCAGCGTTGGTGTCGCTCGTAGGGGATGCGGTTTATGACAATCCGCCCTCCGGAACTCTGCCCGAAACCTATGTGAGTTTGGGGCCAGAAGACGTGCGTGACCGCTCGGATGGTCAGGGCCACGGGGCGTTGCATACCTTTACGATCAGTGTGGTGACGGATGCTGCTGGCTTTCAAACAGCCAAGACAATTGCGGCCGTGATATCGGACCGATTGGTTGATGCAGACCTACGGTTGAGCCGCGGAAAACTGATTTATTTGAATTTTGAACGCGCCATAGCTCGGCGTGTCGGAAACAGCGAAATGCGCCGGATCGATCTGAGATTTCGCGCTCGCGTGGAAGACTAATAATCCCAAATTTTGGAGTAATGACCATGGTAGCCCAAAACGGCAAAGACCTACTTATCAAGCTCGACATGACCGGTGGCGGGTTGTTTGAGACTATCGCTGGGCTTCGGGCCACGCGGATCAGTTTTAATGCAGAGAGCGTGGATGTCACGAGCCTTGAGAGCCAAGGCGGTTGGCGCGAATTGCTCGGCGGTGCGGGGGTAAAAACAGCCTCGATTAGTGGTTCGGGGATTTTCAAAGATGAGGGAACCAATGAGCGTGCGCGCCAAATTTTCTTCGACGGAGAAATTCCGAATTTTCAGGTGATTATACCCGATTTCGGCGTTGTCGAAGGGCCGTTTCAAGTGAACTCGATTGAATACTCGGGAAGCCACAATGGCGAGGCAACCTACGACTTGTCGATGGCGTCTGCGGGCGCGCTTCAGTTCACAGCGCTGTAATGGCGAATCCGTGGGCAGGAGAGGTTGAGCTTACTCTGGATGGGGAACGTCGCGCTCTCAAGCTAACGCTTGGGTCACTCGCTGAGCTCGAAAGTACGCTGGCAACGGGAACGCTCATTGACTTGGTTGAGCGTTTTGAATCGGGCAAATACTCCACGCGCGATGTTCTGGCACTCATTGTAGCTGGGCTTCGCGGCGGTGGGTGGCAAGGGCGCAGTGAGGACTTATTGCAGGCCGATATTGCGGGCGGACCGATTGAAGCAGCCCGTATTGCGGCACAATTGTTGGTCCTTGCGTTCACCATCCCCGGAACCTCTGAAGCCGGAGCGCTTTAGTGGCGATTGGAGAAGGATACGGCATGGACTGGCCTGCGCTTATGCGTGCGGGGCTTCGCGGATTGGGCCTTCAACCAGAAGAGTTTTGGCGGCTCACCCCGGCGGAATTGATGATGATGTTGGGCAGCGAGGAACAACAAATGCCCTTGAGCCGCAGCCGGCTTGAGGATTTGTCGCGCCTGTATCCCGACGTTTTGAACACATAAAAAATCAGGAGCGCGATCATGATCCAAGATGTAGATGGTATTGGCCAATTTGATGAGAGGGTCGACTCCCTTGAAAACAGCATGAGTGGTGCGGTGGCAATGGCGGCCGCATTTGATGCAGAATTGATCAAGATGCGCGAAACTTTGAGTGCAACGGGCAACGAAGTTGATACGCTCTCGAAAGGAATTGGACGCGGGCTGCGGCGAGCATTTGACGGGCTTGCGTTTGACGGCATGAAGCTTTCGGATGCTCTCAATACGGTAGCGAAGTCCATGATCGATACCGCTTATGCTGCAGCAATCAAGCCAGTGACCAACCAACTCGGTGGAATCATTGCGACCTCGGTTAGCAATGCGGTCTCCGGTGCGATCCCCTTTCAAAAGGGTGGAGCGTTTACTCAAGGCAAAGTCATGCCGTTTGCGAAGGGGGGCGTGATTTCCGGCCCGATGAACTTTCCGATGCGTGGCGGCATGGGCTTGATGGGGGAGGCAGGTCCGGAAGCGATCATGCCTTTGGCGCGGGGGGCAGATGGCAGTCTCGGGGTGAAAACCCAAGGGGGAGGCCGTCCCGTGAATATTACCATGAACATTAGTACCCCAGATGCGCAGGGTTTCCAGCGCAGTCAGGGACAAATCGCGGCGCAGTTAAGTCGTGCCATGGGACGTGGTCAGCGCAACGCGTAGGGAGGAATTACGATGGGTTTTCATGAGGTAAGGTTTCCAGCATCCTTGAGTTTCGGGTCTGTTGGCGGACCAGAACGCAAGACAGATGTTGTCACGCTCGCCAATGGTTTTGAAGAGCGCAACACGCCGTGGGCGCATTCTCGGCGCCGCTATGACGCGGGTGTTGGAATGCGCTCCCTTGATGACATTGAGTTGTTGATTTCGTTTTTTGAGGCGCGGCGCGGGCAACTTCATGGCTTCCGGTGGAAAGACTGGTCGGATTTTAAATCTGGACGCCCCTCAATGGAGCCAACGTTTGAGGATCAAGTCATCGCGCATGGGGACGGATTGCAGGCCGTGTGGCAACTCAATAAGACTTACGAGTCTGGGAGCTACACCTATACACGGCCTATTAAAAAACCCGTTGAAGGGACTGTTCGTCTTGGGATCCAGGGGGATATTCTACAGGAAAGTATCGATTTTGACATCGACTTTTCGACGGGCCTCGTCGCATTCTCGCACCCACCAGATGTAGGCGTCGCGATCACGGCTGGTTTTGAGTTTGACGTCCCTGTCCGTTTCGATGCCGATAGAATCCACACGTCCGTTGCAAGCTTTCAAGCGGGTGATGTGCCAAATGTGCCGATTGTTGAGGTGCGTGTATAATGACACTTTCTCCAGAACTGAAAACGCATCTTAAGTCGGGTATCACGAGTGTTAGCCGCTGTTGGGCCGTTACGCGAACCGATGGTATTTCCCTCGGTTTTACGGATCACGACGAAAACATTGCCTTCGATGGCGTTGATTTTCTCGCCAATACGGGGCTTACGGCGCGTGCGCTACAGCAAACGACGGGCCTTGCAGTAGATAATACTGAAGCCCTAGGTGCGCTCAACAGCGACACAATTCGCGAAGAAGATATCGCAGCCGGGCGCTATGACGGGGCACAGGTTTTGGCGTGGCTAGTCAATTGGCAGAATCCAATCGAAAGAACGCTCCAGTTTCGCGGTACAATCGGTGAATTGACGCGTGGAGATGGGGCGTTTCAAGCTGAGTTGCGCGGTCTAACAGAAGCGCTAAATCAACCCCAAGGACGGACCTACCAAAAACCTTGCTCTGCTGTACTGGGAGATCATTCTTGCCGCTTTAATCTTGATACTGCTGGCTATGTTACGACGCGTCCTGTCGAGACAATAAAAAACGCGCGCGAGATGTTTTTTGATGACTTTCTAGGGTTTGATGATCGGTGGTTTGAGCGCGGTCGTTTTAAAGTTCTAAGTGGGAATGCAAAAGGGCTTATTGGCTTTATCAAGAATGACCGCCTCACGGACAAAGGTCGCACGATTGAACTTTGGGAAGCCCTTCGATTGTCGTTGGACTCCGGTGATCTTGTTCGGTTTGAAGCTGGATGTGACAAACGTGTAAAAACGTGCCAGTTGAAATTCCAGAATTTTCTAAACTACCAAGGGTTTCCAGACATTCCTGGGGAAGATTGGCTTATGAGCTATCCGTCATCGGGAGACGTTAACGAAGGGGGCCAACTTGTTTCTTCTCAACAAACGGTTGAGGTGGGCTGATGCAAAGCGAGTTGATCGTACAAGCCGCGCGTTCGTGGCTTCGGACACCATACCGCCACCAAGCGTCGCAAAAAGGCGCGGGCACTGACTGCCTAGGTCTTTTACGTGGGGTTTGGCGGGAAGTATTGGGGTTTGAGCCAACGCGGGTGCCAGCCTATACGAATGACTGGAGCGAACCTCAGGGGGTTGAAGAACTCTGGGAAGCCGCGCTTGTGCATCTAATTGCGAAGCCCCTTGATCATGCGGCAATGGGGGACGTTCTGTTGTTTCGGATGCGCGTTGGCGCTGTTGCTAAGCATCTTGGCATTCAAGGGAATGTCGGATCTGAGCCAAGTTTTATTCATGCATATTCAGGGCACGGGGTGCTGGAAAGCCCCCTGAGTGCGCCGTGGCAGCGCCGAATTGTGGCGCGATTTGAGTTTCCCGAGGAGGGGTCCTAATGGCGACGATAGTTCTTTCTGCGATTGGTTATAGTTTAGGCGCCTCTTTTGGGGGAGCAGCACTTGGCATTTCGTCTGCGATCATTGGGCGCGCTGTTGGTGCGACCCTTGGCCGAGTTATCGATCAACGCCTTATGGGGTCTGGATCGCAGGCCGTCGAAACCGGCCGCGTGGATCGGTTCCGGATTATGGGGGCGAGCGAAGGTACCGCAATCCCACAACTCTATGGGCGCATGCGCGTACCCGGGCAGGTAATATGGTCCACGCGCTTCAAAGAAGAAAAAAGCACCACGCGCAGTGGTGGCAAAGGCGCGCCCAAAGGCCCATCGGTCACGAGTTATGCGTACTCGGTAAGTGCTGCGGTTGCACTATGTGAGGGCGAGATTACACGGGTTGGTCGTGTGTGGGCCGATGGCGTTGAAATATCGTCCGAAAACTTGAATATGCGCTTTTATCGGGGGGACAGTACCCAGATGCCCGATCCGAAAATGGAGGCAATTCAAGGAGCGGGAAATGTACCCGCCTATCGTGGAATTGCATATATCGTGTTTGAAGACTTGCCTTTGGGGCAGTTTGGAAATCGTTTTCCTCAGTTTAGTTTTGAAGTTGTGCGGCCTGCACAGCCCGAGATTACAAATGCTGTCGATGATCCCGTCAATATGATTGAAGGCGTGGCTTTAATACCAGGGACGGGGGAATATACTTTGGCCACGACGCCAGTCCATTTCCAGAGTGGCTTAGGTGTGAACACTTCTGTCAACGTCAACTCTCCGTCGGGGAAAACAGATTTTTTGACGTCTATGGATGCGCTCCGAGAAGAGTTGCCCGCGTGTAAATCTATATCGATGGTTGTGAGTTGGTTTGGCGATGATTTGAGGGCCGGTAGTTGTTCACTGAAGCCGAAAGTTGAACAAACCATTTCTGATGGATTCGGAATGCCGTGGCAGGTTTCCAGTTTGGATCGTTTGGGTGCGGAAGAAATCGTCAAAATTGATGATCGAACGATTTATGGTGGCACCCCCACGGACCAATCGGTGATTGAAGCCATTACTGATATCAATTCTTCGGGGCAAGACGTTGTTTTTTATCCGTTTATTTTGATGGATCAAATTGACGGAAATGGATTGTCCGACCCTTATACAGGGGCTGCCGATCAGCCGGCCCTTCCGTGGCGCGGTCGAATAACACTTTCTGTGGCCCCTGGGCAGTCTGGTTCACCTGATAAAACTGTGGTCGCCGAGGACGAGATCGAGAGTTTCTTTGGCACAGCGTCTGCGAATGATTTCAACCAAACAGCAACTGGTGTGAATTACACGGGGCCAGATGAGTGGAGTTATCGCAGGTTCATACTTCATTACGCGCATTTGTGTGAAGTTTCTGGTGGAGTTTCGGCATTTTGTATCGGTTCTGAAATGCGCGGAGTGACGCAAATTCGCGGCGCAAATGGAAGCTTTCCAGCCGTTGCACAATTGGTTTCGCTTGCTGCAGATGTTCGCAGCATTCTTGGGAGTGAAACAAAAATTGGATATGCGGCCGATTGGAGCGAATATTTTGGGTATCATCCACAGGATGGTTCTGGTGATGCGCTGTTTCACCTCGACCCCCTCTGGGCGTGTGCAGATATCGATTTTATCGGAATTGACAACTATATGCCGATGTCTGACTGGCGTGAGGGGCAAGATCACCTCGATGCGTCTTGGGGCTCGATTTACAATTTGGACTACTTGAAATCCAACATTGAGGGCGGGGAAGGCTACGACTGGTACTACCATTCCTCAGAAGCGAGAGCTGCCCAAATCCGCACGCCAATAGAAGATGGGGCGTATGACGAAGCATGGGTTTGGCGCTATAAAGACATAAAGAACTGGTGGCAGAACCCTCATCATGAACGCATAAGTGGGATCCGTCAGGCCACATCAACAAATTGGACGCCTAGTAGTAAACCAATCTGGTTTACGGAAATCGGTTGTGCGGCTGTGAATAAAGGTACAAATCAACCCAACAAATTTATTGATGCAAAATCGAGTGAAAGCAGCCTTCCGAACCACTCAGATGGCACGCGGGACGATTTTGTTCAAATGCAATACTTACGCGCTCTGTATTCCTATTGGAATACCCCCGCCAATAACCCTGTATCCGATGATACTGGAATTCAAATGCTCGACATGAAAAAAGCGCATGTTTGGGCATGGGATGCGCGACCCTACCCATATTTTCCAAACGCCCTCAGTGTTTGGAGCGACGGTAAGAACTATGAGCGCGGTCACTGGCTGAACGGTCGTACTGGTGCAAGATCCCTTTCCTCAGTTGTCGCTGAGATATGTGAGAGATCGGGCGTCAAGGATTACGATACATCGAAGTTATACGGGTTCGTGCGAGGGTACCAAGTTTCGGATATTTCTGGCGCGCGGTCAGCCTTGCAACCGCTGATGCTTGCTTATGGATTCGAAGCCATTGAGCGCGATGGCACTTTGGTTTTCAAAACGCGAAGCGGCTTGCCAGATTTGGATATTGAAACTGAAAAGCTTGCGATCCTCCCAGATCAGGATGCTCTCGTTCAGACTTCAAGAGCACCCGTCGCGGAAGTGGCTGGCCGAATTCGCCTGACCTTTGTTGAAAACGATGGCGATTTTGAAGTTCGCGCTACAGAGGCCATTCATCCAGACGAGGTGACCTATATGGTCTCCCAGTCTGAGTTGCCTCTTGCTTTGACGCAAACCGAAGCGCGCGCAATTGTGGAACGCTGGTTGGCAGAAAGCCGGGTTGCTCGTGACACTGTGCGCTTTGCTATGCCGATGTCAGAAATGGAGATTGGTGCCGGAGATATTCTACGCTTTGAAGAAGCCGGTGGGGAGGCGCTCTATAGGGTTGATAATGTAGAACAGGGGGGTGCTCAAATTCTGGACGCGGTTCGCGTTGAGCACGAGATTTACACGCCAAGTGACGCCACATCGGAGCCAATTGGCGTTCGGGGGTTTACCGCTCCGGTTCCCGTGTATCCGGTCTTTTTGGATTTACCACTACTGTCAGGGGACGAAAACCCCAACGCTCCTCACCTTGCTATTACCGCCACGCCCTGGCCTGGGTCAGTTGCTGTTTATGGATCTTCGGAAGATGCGGGATACACGCTAAATACACTCGTTGGTACATCCTCAACGATTGGTGAAACACGAACTGCATTGGTAAAAGCTCACACTGGATTGCCAGATCGGGGCGCACCACTTCGGGTAAAAGTTTACGGAGGAGCCTTGTCCTCCATGACTTGGGAAGGACTGTTGAACGGAAGGAATTTAGCCGCCATCGGGGATGGAACTAGCGAGAATTGGGAGGTGTTCCAATTTGCCGAAGCCACTCTCGTTGACAAAGATACCTATGAATTAAGTTTGCGGCTTCGCGGTCAATTGGGCAGTGACGCAATCGTCCCAGACAGCTGGCCTGTGGGAAGTCACTTTGTTTTGCTGAATGGTACGCCCCAACAAATCGACATTTCGGCCGCCTCACAAGGGCTGGAACGTCATTATCGAATAGGTCCATCGACACGGTCTTTCGACGATCCGAGTTATGTTTACATCAGCGAAGCATTTCAAGGCATAGGCTTGCGCCCATACGCGCCCGTGCATGTTCAAGGAAAGCATGACGGAGCAAACTTGGAAGTTTCGTGGATCCGGCGCACACGATTTGGCGGCGATACATGGTCGGGAATTGATGTCCCTTTAAATGAAGAATCCGAAAGCTATATTTTGCGTGTTTTGGACGGAAATAATATCGTCCGAGAGGTCACGACGACCTCCTCAAACTACACCTATACCACAGCTCAGATCGCCCAAGATGGTGTGAGTGCTCCCTTTGGGTTGGAAGTTGCCCAAGTCTCCCAGCGTTTTGGTGCTGGCCCCTTTAGAAGGATTGAAATCAATGACTAATACTGGAAATTTGGGCTTGCCATTGGTACAGCCGAGCCAAGCGCAAAAGCATATTACGGTCAACGAAAGCCTCGCGAAACTGGATGGGTTAACCCAATTGATTTTGATCTCAATTTCAACGGGGACGCCGCCGTTGTCCGCGTCGGACGGGGCATCCTATGGTGTGCCAATCGGAGGGGTGAATGCATGGGCTGGCCATGATGGCGAGGTCGCAATTTTTTCCAATGGAGGATGGGTCTTTTCCAATCCTCAAACGGGCTGGAGAGCCTGGATTGCAGATCAGGCTTATTTAGCTCTGTTTGATGGATCGACTTGGGCTCAGGGCGCCGTTGCACAATCACCCAACGGGGCGAAATCAGGGTTTTCTGTCTTGGAGTTTGATCATGTTATCTCCGCGGGAAGTTCCAACTCAACCGCTGTTATGATTCCCTCCCATGCGATGCTTTTTGGCGTATCGGGAGTGGTCGTGAGCGACGTGACTGGGACGCTGACAAGTTGGAGTTTGGGGAAGTCTGGGTCCCTGAGTCAGTTTGGAAGCGGCCTGGGCCTCGCATCAAATTCCTATGTACGTGGTACGTTGTCGTCCCCGTATACCGAGTACAGTCCTACCTCCCTACTTTTAACGGCCGACGGAGGTGATTTTGCAAGTGGGACTGTTCGTCTAGCCATCCACTATTACTCACTCACGATTCCGAGCATTTAAATGCGGCCTGTGTTGCACGGGGATATGACCGCAGCGGCGCGCGCTCTTCTTTGTTTTCCAGAGAGGAGGCGTGTTAGTGCTTTTCAACTCATGCTGACGGAGGCAGAGGCTGCGGATAAATACCGAAAATCCACCGGCCGGTGTCATCCGCTATGGGGAAACGGTAGCCTTATGGCGGCGGCGAATATGCGTCCTCAAGCAAAGGAGCCGTACTTGGATGATTTGGAATACTGTGGGATTTTAGCGCTAACATTTGAATGTTTATTGGCGTGGCGCATGAAGCAACGAAACCGAGCATAGTTCCATAACTTCTTCGAATATGTTGTATCACACCTTTGCGATTGTTGATTTCTCCCTATCTGTTGTAGACTGGGGTGAAATTGAAAGGGTACATCATGGCGAAAGCGCAGAAAAACATTAGTGAGATTGATCCTGTCTGGTCGCGAATTTGCCATGAAGCAGAGGAGGCGGTGCGTGACGAGCCTTTGATGGGCGGCATGTTACACGGCTCTCTCCTGCATCATGCGTCTCTAGAAGGTGCCTTGGCGTACCGTTTGTCGTTAAAGCTGGCGTCGCCGGAAATGTCGGAACAGATACTGCGGGAAATTGCAGATCAAGCTTATGCCGACGATCCGAGTTTGATTGAAGCCGCGCGTGCAGACCTTGTTGCCGTGAACGAACGGGATCCAGCCTGTAATCGTTATATTCAGCCCATCCTTTACTTCAAAGGATTTCAGGCCATGCAAGCCTATCGGATTGGGCACTGGTTGTGGAAAAAAGAGCGTTTCGATATGGCGTTCTTTTTACAAATGCGTATTTCCGAAGCCTTTGGCATCGATATACATCCGGCGGCCAGAGTCGGCAAAGGCATTATGATGGATCACGCCCATTCGATTGTTATCGGTGGCACCGCAGTGGTTGGCGACAACGTTTCAATCTTGCAGTCGGTGACCTTAGGTGGCACGGGCAAAGAGAGCGGCGACCGCCACCCGAAAATCGGTGATGGCGTCTTGATTGGAGCTGGCGCGAAAATTCTTGGCAACATTAAAGTCGGACGTTGCAGTCGGATTGCGGCAGGTTCGGTTGTACTTCACGAAGTACCGCCATGCACAACTGTTGCTGGCGTGCCTGCCAAGGTTGTGGGCGAAGCGGGATGCCCTCAGCCTTCGATTTCAATGAACCAAGTGATCGGTAAATAGGGATTTACGAACACTGAAAACAAAAACGCCGGCGCTTCACAGCGCCGGCGTTTTTGTTTGAACAGTAACTTCTAATTAAGCCAGCATCGCAATCGGGTTTTCGAGGTTTTCAACGATTGCATTGAGTAGGTTCGCCCCAATCGCCCCGTCAATAACACGGTGGTCGACCGACATGGTGACTGACATAACTGTCGCGACGGTCAGTTCGCCGTCGTCGCCAACCACAGGGCGTTTCTTGCCGGCGCCCACAGCCAAAATGCCAGCATGTGGAGGATTCACGATGGCATCAAAGTTATCGATGCCAAACATACCGAGGTTTGAAATCGCGAACGAACCGCCCTGATATTCGTGTGGCGCAAGTTTGCGAGTCCGCGCACGCGCAGCCAAATCTTTCATTTCGGCGGAGAGGGCTGAGAGCGATTTCATCTGCGAATCTTGGAGCACTGGGGTAAACAGACCGCCTTCAATGGCGACTGCAACAGCAACATCCGAGGATTTCATCTGAAGTACACGATCCCCAGCCCATACGGCGTTGGCTTCAGGCACTTGTTGCAGGGCGAGCGCCACCGCTTTTATGATGAAGTCATTGACCGAGAGTTTTACTCCACGGGCTTCAAGCTGCTTGTTGAGGGTGCCACGGAATTTGAGCAAAGCATCAAGTTTGATATCACGGCGTAGATAGAAGTGCGGCACCGTTTGCTTGGCTTCGGTCAGGCGGGCAGCAATTGTTTTGCGCATACCGTCAAGGGTGATTTCTTCGTAGTCGCGATCTGCGTACATCTTGGCAACTTGGCTTGCATCTGCTCCGGTTGCTAGGGCCGCTTTGGCTGGAGCCGCAGAAGTGGCTGGCGCGGATTTAGGCGCTGCCGTTGCATTCTCTACATCAGCTTTTACGATCCGTCCTTTTGGACCCGATCCTGAAATAGCGCTCAAGTCGAGACCTTTATCCGCAGCAATCCGCCGCGCAAGTGGGGAGGCGAAGAGGCGTTCACCCGAGGCCGCAGCGGGGGCTGCTGGGGTAGACGCGGCAGCCGGGCTTGTTTCAACACTTTCTGCTTTTTCTGGTGCGGCTTCTGTTTTCTTGGCCGCAGCAGGTGCACCAATGTCACTTGCGCTTTCGCCATCCTCTAAGAGAACAGCAATCAGAGTGTTGACGGCAACTCCCTCGGTGCCTTCGGCAACGAGGATTTTACCAATAACGCCTTCGTCCACGGCTTCAAATTCCATGGTGGCTTTGTCGGTTTCGATTTCCGCAATCAGGTCGCCAGAAGAGACGGTATCGCCTTCCTTAACGAGCCATTTTGCGAGGGTGCCTTCTTCCATCGTTGGAGAAAGCGCGGGCATGAGTATTTCGATTGGCATCCGGTTTCTCCTTAACGATAAGTTACTTGTTTCACGGCGTCGATTACTTCAGCCGTTGTGATCAAGGCAAGTTTTTCAAGGTTGGCAGCATAGGGCATCGGAACGTCCTTGCCTGTGCAATTGATTACGGGTGCATCCAAATAGTCAAAGGCGCGTTCCATAATCGTGGCCGAGATGTGGTTGCCGATGGCACCCACCGGATAGCCTTCTTCGACAGTCACACAACGGTTTGTTTTCATCACAGATTTCAGAACCGTGTCATAGTCGATTGGGCGCAAGGTGCGCAGATCTATGACCTCAGCCGAGATGCCTTCTTCGGCCAATTTATCCGCAGCTTCGAGGGAATAAGTCATGCCAATCCCAAAGGACACGATGGTCACATCCGTGCCTTCACGCCAGATTTTGGCCTTACCAAACGGCACGGTGAAATCATCCATGACGGGCACATCAAAAGTCTTGCCATAGAGAATTTCGTTCTCAAGGAAGATCACTGGGTTGTTGTCGCGGATCGCGGTTTTCATCAATCCTTTAGCGTCTGCCGCCGAATAGGGCATGACAACTTTAAGGCCGGGGATTGCCGCATACCATGCCGCATAACACTGGCTGTGCTGTGCGCCAACACGAGCCGCAGCACCGTTTGGTCCGCGGAACACCATAGGTGCGCCCATTTGACCGCCCGACATATATAGCGTTTTGGCGGCTGAATTGAGGATTTGGTCAATCGCTTGCATCGCGAAGTTGAAGGTCATGAACTCCACAATCGGACGCAAACCGCCGAACGACGCGCCGGTGGCAATGCCCGCAAACCCATGCTCGGTGATTGGGGTGTCGATCACGCGCTTGGCGCCAAACTCATTCAACATGCCTTGAGAAATCTTATAAGCGCCTTCGTATTCGGCAACTTCTTCGCCCATAAGGAACACAGTGTCGTCGCGTCGCATTTCTTCGGACATCGCGTCGCGGATGGCTTCGCGAACTGTTGTTGGGCGCATTTCGGTGCCCGCTGGGATTTCGGTTTCGTCTGGCACTTTGACCTGTACAGGCGCTGCTGCAACCGCAGGGGTAGGGGCCGCAGCCTCAACCGCCGCAGATGTAGTAGCTGTGGCGGCATCGGGTGTGGCCGCTGCCGCGGGCGTGGCGTTGGCGTCGTCGCCTTCTTCGAGCAAGATCGCAATCGGTGTGTTGACGGGGACGCCTTCGGTGCCCTCCGCGATCAGGATTTTGCCCATCACACCTTCATCGACCGCTTCGAATTCCATCGTCGCTTTGTCGGTCTCGATCTCGGCCATAATCATGCCGCTCTCGATAACGTCGCCTTCTTTAACCAGCCATTTTGCCAATGTGCCTTCCTCCATAGTCGGGGAAAGCGCGGGCATTAGAATTTCTGTAGCCATTGTATAAGTCTCCTCTGTCCGCTTAGGCGTAAATATCTGTGTAAAGCTCGGCGAGCGCGGGCTCGGGGCTTTCTTTGGCAAATTCTGCCGCCTCGTTCACGGTCGCTTTGATCTCTTTATCTATGGCTTTTAGCTCATCTTCGGTCGCATGATCACCGGTCAGCAACATCGTGCGCACTTGATCGATACAATCGCGTTCTTCGCGCATCTTCTGAACTTCTTCACGCGTGCGATATTTCGCCGGATCCGACATTGAGTGACCACGATAACGATATGTTTTCATTTCGAGAATATAAGGGCCTTCGCCAGCGCGACAATGGGCAATGGCTTTGGCTGCTGCTTCTTTGACCGCGAGCACATCCATGCCATCGACCGCTTCGCCGGGGATCGAAAACCCTGCGCCGCGTGTATAAAGTTCGGGGGAAGAGGACGCGCGCTGAAGGCTGGTGCCCATAGCGTATTGGTTGTTCTCAATCACGAAGACAACGGGCAATTTCCAAAGCGAGGCCATGTTGAATGTCTCGTAAACTTGTCCTTGGTTCGCTGCGCCATCGCCGAAATAGGCAAAGGATACGCGGTCGTTGCCGAGATATTTGTCGGCAAAAGCAAGGCCCGCACCAATTGGCACCTGTGCGCCAACGATCCCGTGGCCGCCGTAGAAGTTCTTCTCTTTGCTAAACATGTGCATTGAGCCGCCCTTACCTTTGGAGTAGCCACCTTCGCGTCCGGTAAGTTCTGCCATAACGCCTTTAGGGTCCATGCCACAGGCCAACATATGTCCGTGATCGCGGTAAGAGGTGACGCGTTTGTCGCCTTCTTCGGTCGCGGCCTCAATGCCAACCACAACGGCCTCTTGGCCAATGTACAGGTGACAGAAACCACCGATCAAACCCATGCCATAAAGCTGTCCCGCTTTTTCTTCGAATCGACGGATCAATAACATTTCGCGGTAATACGTAAGCAGTTCGTCTTTAGAAACATTTGGTTTCTTTGACGTTTTCCGAGCGGCCATAGGTTTCTCCTCTATCGCTAAGCAAAGGTGGATTTGAATATAGTTTAACGTTAAACTATATATATTCCATACGGGAGCAAAAAGCGAGGGAGAAATTTACGACTCCCTAAAGGGGGAGTTAATTCAGCGCGTTAACAGATTAACGAACGACGATTTCGTTGCTGCGCACAAGGCCAAGAACGGTGCGGGCTTGCTCATCCAGAAGATCAAGATCAAGGTACTCATCCGACAGGCGATGGGTCTTATTCTTCATCACGCGCACTTCACCTGAAATGGCCTCCAACTCACCCTTGAGCACTTCAACTTCTGCTTGAATTTGAATGCGATGAAACACCCCGTAATCGCCTTGAACGGCGGCAAAGGTAAAATAGACGGACAGCGCAACCGCGCCAGCACCGAACAATAGAACCCCATATGCGGGGCGTTTCTTCACATAACTCATATCTGCCTCATTGCGTCCCCTTCTATGGAGGATCACTCCCCCTTTATGTCACAAGTGATTCCCCATGTGAATCCCTTGATTCACAGAATGATCACTTTTTTACGACACTGTTCTAAAACGAAAAAACCCCAGACGCGTGTCCGGGGTTTTGATTGTTTTTTGAACTGGCGCGAAGGAGGCTTATTCGTTGCCTTTGTAGATGTTGACCAGCTTGCTCAACATGGCCAGCGCATCGGCGCGATCCCGTTGGAAACTGTTGCGGCCAATGATCGACCCATTGCCGCCACCGTCGCGAATGGCGCGGGCATCGTCATACACACTGTCCGCACCCTTTTTGGCGCCGCCCGAGAAAACAACAATTCGACGACCGGCAAAACTCGCGTCCATGCAATGCTTCACGCGCGCAGCTTGGGTCGAGATATCAATCTTCTGTTCCTCATAAACCGCTTTGGCTTCAGGGAGGGAGAGATGGTCGGTCGAGAGCTTGATTTTGATGATATGTGCCCCAAGAAGGGCCGCGATTTGCGCCGCGTAGGCCGCGATATCGATCGCAGTTTCACCATTTTTATCAAGCGCTTCGCCGCGAGGGTAGGACCAGATTACCGTCGCCACACCTTTGGCCGCGGCTTCTTCGCGCATAGCGCTGATTTCTTCGAACATATCAAGCCCAGCTGAGGAGCCGGGGTAGATTGTGAAGCCAATCGCCGAGGCGCCAATGCGCAGCGCATCGTCAACACTTGCGGTAATCGCTTGGTCTTTCAGAGCCGCATTGGGGATCAAGGAATTCGCCGAGTTCACCTTGAGGATCGTCGGGATTTGCCCTGCAAAAGTGTCTGCCCCAGCTTCAAGCAAACCAAGCGGCGCGGCAAAAGCATTTAGGCCCGCGTCGATGGCAAGTTGATAGTGATAGTGGGGGTCATAGGCGGCAGGGTTGGCCGCGAAACTGCGCGCGCCACCATGTTCAAACCCTTGGTCAACGGGAAGGATAATCACTTTCCCCGTGCCTCCGAGTTCCCCGTTCATCAGGATGCGGCAGAGATTGGCTTTTACGCCGGGCGTCTCGCCTTCATATTTGGAAAGAATTTGCTGAACGATGGGGGTAGCTCTCATGGGATGATGTCCTCTTTGGCAGATGTTTTTTGGGCCATAGGGTCGTCATACAGAGCAGGGAGGTGGTTTCAAGTTTGATAGCGTTAACATGACGGATGATTGCGCTAACAGTCTGAAATGATGCGTTGAATTTCACATAATGGAACAAAGTTGCGCAAAAAAAAGGCGCGCCTTTTGGATTATTGGGAAAAATTACCCTTCGAGAGCGGCAACGCCCGGAAGGGTTTTGCCTTCCATCCACTCAAGAAAAGCGCCACCCGCGGTTGAGATATAGGTGAAGTCCTCGGCGGCTCCGGTTTTGTTAAGCGCGGCAACCGTGTCGCCTCCGCCAGCAACCGAGATCAAGTTGCCAGCTTTGGTCATGGCTGCGGCTTGCTCGGCAGCGGCATTGGTCGCGGTATCAAACGGTGCAATTTCAAACGCACCAAGGGGGCCATTCCAAATCAGGGTTTCACTGGCGGCCATAGCTTGCGAAATAATCGCGACCGTGGCGGGGCCAGCATCCAAAATCATCGCGTCGGCGGGGCAGGCGTCGGCGGCAACCGTTTCGTTCTTTGTATTAGCGGAAAATTCCCACGCAACCACAACATCTACGGGCAGGATCACATTACAATTGGCGGTTTTAGCCTTGGCCAAAATCTCCAACGCCGTGCCCGTCATCTCATGCTCGGCCAGCGATTTTCCGACATTGATCCCCTGCGCCGCAAGGAAGGTATTCGCCATGCCGCCGCCGATGACAAGGTGATCAACTTTGGCCACCAAATTGCCCAAAAGTTCAAGTTTTGTAGAGACTTTCGCGCCACCAACAACCGCCATTACGGGGCGTTTCGGGGTGCTAAGTGCGCCCTCAAGCGCGGACAATTCCGCCTGCATCAAACGGCCCGCACAAGACGGCAAAAGGCGTGCGATCGCTTCGGTGGAAGCATGTGCGCGGTGGGCGGCGGAAAACGCGTCGTTGCAGTAAATGTCGCCCAATCCCGCCAAACGTGCAGCAAATGCGGGGTCGTTTTTCTCTTCGCCCGGCGCAAACCGGAGGTTTTCCAGCAACAAAACCTCGCCGTCTTTCATCGCTGCAACCGCCGCGCTATATTGCCCGTCGGCAAAGCTAACCTCTTGGCCAAGGGCCGCCGAAAGGGCTGGCAAAACGATCCGCAAGCTCATCTCTGGAACCACTTGTCCCTTGGGACGACCATAATGCGCCATCAAAATGGGTTTGCCGCCACGGGCCAAAATATCGCGTACCGTCGGCACGATACGTTGAATGCGCGTGTCGTCGGTGACGACTCCATCGGCAACCGGCACGTTGATATCCACACGGACCAAAACGCGTTTTTGGGCGAGATCCATGTCGTCGAGGGTTTTCCAAGCCATGTGTCGGCTCCTGTTTTGAAGGTGATTTGCCCTTTCACACAGTATCTTGCGGCTCGCGTCAAGCATTTGCCTCTTTTCCTTTGGCTCTATCGCGCATAAGTTTAGGCAAACCACGCTATAAGGACATTGAAATGACTGATTACAAAGATCCCGAAAACACAATCTTGCTCGAACTAAAAGGCGGCACTGTCGTCATCGAATTGCTTCCTGATGTGGCACCTGCCCACGTTGCACGAATGAAAGAACTGGCGCGCTCTGGTGCCTATGACAACGTCGCGTTCCACCGCGTCATTCCTGGCTTTATGGCGCAAACTGGCGACGTGGCGCATGGCAACATGGAAAACGATTTTAACCTGCGTCGCGCTGGCACTGGTGCCTCCGAGATGCCTGATGTTCCAGCAGAATTCTCTAAAATTCCCCACGCACGCGGCTCGATTGGTGCGGCGCGTTCGGCCAACCCAAACTCGGCTAACTCCCAGTTTTTCATCAACTTTTCCGACAATGACTTCTTGAACGGTCAATACACTGTCTATGGTCAAGTTAAATCAGGCATGGAACACGTCGACGCAATCGTTGTGGGCGAGCCTCCTGAAAATCCCGATCGTATGATCAGCATGAAAGTTGCCGCCGATGCGTAACAATGACATGATTGCAGCGGGTCTTGGCATTCTGGGCGTCGCTGTTTTTGGCGCTTGGTTCATGATGGATCAAACCGCAAATGCACAGACCGCGCTTGCCGAAGATGGGCCGGGCCCAAACCTCGTGATTGACGTCGCTGGTGGCACAGAAGGGCAGATCGTCATCGATCTATTGTCAGACGTTGCCCCCAAACACGTTGAACGTATCGTGACCCTCGCCAACGAAGGCGCCTATGACAATGTGGCATTTCACCGTGTTATCGACGGTTTCATGGCGCAAACAGGCGACGTCGAAAACGCGAAGATGGACGGAGACTTGGATCTCGCGGGCACTGGCGGCTCGGTTTATGAGGATCTGAAAGCCGAATTCTCGGCTGAGACGTTCAACCGCGGCGCTGTGGGCATGGCCCGTTCGCAAAGTCCCGATTCTGCGAACAGTCAGTTCTTCATCATGTTCGCCCCTGCGCCCCATTTGGACGGTCAATACACCGTTGTCGGCCATGTGATCGCAGGTATGGACGTGGTTGACGCGATCAAACTCGGCACAGGGCAGGGCGGATCGGTTTCCGACCCTGACTATATGTCGACAGTTACCGTCGTAGAATAAGAGTTAGCGCCCGCCATCTAACGGTGGGCGCTTTTTTACGGAATGACGCGGGTTCAAGACCGCGTGAGAGGGGCTATATTTCGCGGCCCGTCCTTGTCACACTCCTCTGATCAACAGGAGGAAGCTATGACACCCAAGTCCCATCTATTGACCCTTGTTTTTATCTGCAGCGCAAGCCTTGCAGCGGCAAATCCCGATGCGTGGAAATCCGAATGGCCCAGCACCGATTTCACCACCACAACCATTGACGATTGGTCCGAAATCCTCTCCGGTGGCCCGCCCAAAGATGGCATTCCAGCTCTGTCAGATCCGTCATTTATAGCCGCTTCTGACGAGGCAAAAATCGGTGGCCGCGAGCCGGTTATCACCTTGGAAATAAAAGGGGAAACGCCGCGCGCCTACCCAATTCGCTACCTCACATGGCATGAAATCGTCAATGACGACGTGGGCGATATCCCTGTGGCCGTGACCTTCTGTCCCCTGTGCAACTCAGGTATGGTTTTTGATCGCCGTTTGGGAGGCGACTTGCTCACATTTGGCGTGTCAGGCAAGCTGCGCAACTCGGATATGGTGATGTTTGATCGCGAGACCGAAAGCTGGTGGCAACAAGCGATTGGAACGGGCATTGTCGGCGTGCATACGGGCGACGAACTGACGCAATTGCCCGCATGGATGGAGGGTTTTGACCAGTTCAAGGCGCGCAATCCAAATGGCCTTGTGATGAAGGAGCCAGACTGGCCGCGTAGTTATGGCCAGAATCCCTATCGTGGCTATGACAGTTCAAGTCAGCCGTTTTTATATCGGGGTGAAAATCCGCCGCATGGCATTTCGCCTCTGATGCGCGTTGTACGTGTCGGGGATGCCGCATGGCCGTTGGATCGCCTGTCTGAAGTCGGAGAAGTTACTGAAAATGGGGTCAAAATCACGTGGCGTGAGGGCCAAACCAGTGCTCTGGATAAAGCCGATATCGCCACCAGTCGCGAGGTTGGCAGCATCCGTGTCAAAGACGCAAGCACTGGCGCGGATGTGCCGCATGACGTGCTGTTTGCCTTTGCGTTTCACGCCTTTTGGCCAGACGGAAAATGGATGCTCAAATAGAGAACGCGCCGCAATGGGCGCGTTCTCCTGTAACTTCGGCGATTAGCCTTGTGCAACAATCAAGGCGTGGCGTTTCTTGCCCGCGCTCAGCTTCATCGGGGCTGCAAGCGCCGCCACATTGATCATCAACCCCGCGTCTGTTAGGGCCTCGTCGTTAACCTTTGCGCCGTTCTCCGAGATCAGGCGTTTGGCTTCTTTGCCTGATTTCACCAAGCCCGATTTGACCAAAAGTTGGACGATTGAAATGCCGTCGCCAATGTCTTCGGCACTCAGGGTCACAGTTGGCAGGTCATCACCAATCCCGCCCTTTTCAAACACTTCGCGTGCCGTCTCTTCGGCGGTCTTTGCGGCCTCTGCACCATGCGCGAGGGTCGTGACCTCATTGGCGAGGAGGATTTTCGCAGCGTTGATTTCGGACCCTTCAAGGGCGCCCAAACGGTCACATTCCTCAATCGGCAGTTCGGTATAAAGCTTGAGAAAACGGCCTACGTCGGCATCCGTCGTATTGCGCCAGAATTGCCAGAATTCATACGGGCTGCGCATCGCTGGATTGAGCCAAACAGCGCCATCTTGCGACTTGCCCATTTTCTTGCCATCCGACGTCGTCAAAAGGGGCGACGTCATGCCATAAATTTGGTGGTCCAGAACGCGGCGCGTAAGGTCGATCCCGTTGACAATATTGCCCCATTGATCCGACCCACCAAGCTGAAGGAGACAGCCGTAGCGACGGTTTAGCTCAAGAAAATCATAGGCTTGGAGAATCATGTAGTTGAATTCAAGGAAGCTCAGACTCTGTTCGCGATCAAGGCGCGACTTTACGCTCTCAAACGCCAACATACGGTTGACCGAGAAATGCCGCCCAATGTCGCGCAAAAACTCAAGATAGTTCAACCCGTCAAGCCATTCGGCGTTGTTCACCATCACCGCATCTGTCACGCCGTCACCAAAGGTTACATAGGCCGAGAACACCTGTTTGATACCGTCGATATTGGCGTTGATTTGGTCATCCGTTAACAAAGGCCGCTCATCCGCCCGAAAGGAAGGGTCGCCAACCTTGGTCGTGCCGCCGCCCATCAAAACGATCGGTTTGTGGCCAGATTTTTGCAGCCAGCGCAGCATCATGATTTGTATCAAGCTGCCCACGTGCAAGGAATTCGCCGTGGCGTCAAACCCGATATAGGCCGGAACGACGCCTGCGATCAGCGCTTCGTCAAGCGATTGATAATCGGTGCAGTCGGCCAAATAGCCGCGGTCGATCATCACACGCATAAACTCTGATTTTGGGTGGTAGGTCATCGTCATTTGGTCCATTCTATTCGTTAACGCCTCTGGGTATAAGGGGGCTGCGCACAAAGGGGAAGTACATGTTGGAAGCTGGGGCAATTTGGTCGATCGGAACGATGTCTGGAACGTCGCTTGACGGGGTCGATGCCGCTGCAATTTTGACGGATGGCGAGGAAATCTTCGAGTTTGGTGAAAGTGCGTATCATCCGTATTCCTCCGAAGAGAGCGCGCCGATTGCGGCGGCCTTTGGACTGTGGCCAGGGGATGCTGGTGTGGAGGAGGCTGCTGAGGCGGTCGAGACTGTCCATGCCAATGTTTTGAGCCAGTTTCAGCGCCCGCAACTCATTGGTTTTCATGGACAAACTCTTTCTCATGAACCTCATGGTCGTGGCACACATCAGGCGGGAAATGGCCGCGTTTTGGCGGAGGTTTTGGACTGTCCGGTGGTGTGGGATTTCCGGTCAAGTGATGTGGAAATGGGGGGGGAAGGTGCGCCGCTTGCGCCGTTTTTCCACTTTGCCTGTGCGAAATTTATTGGCACTGAAGGGCCGATTGTATTTTTGAATTTGGGCGGGGTTGGCAATATGACGTGGGTTGATCCCAGCGCCAGTTACCCCGAAGAGGATGGTGCGTTGCTCGCGTTTGACACGGGGCCTGCGAATGCGCCGATCAATGATTTGATGCTCGCGCGTCGCGGAGAATCCTTTGACAAAGATGGCGCTTTGGCGGCGGATGGCGAAGTTGATGAGGCGCTGGTTGAGCAGTTTCTTGAGGATGCGTATTTCTATCGTATGCCTCCTAAGTCATTGGATAGAGATAGTTTTCCAGATATCGCGGATTGGGTTGGTCACATGGATGACGCCGATGCGGTGGCCACAGTGACGGCGATGGTTGCGGCCTCGGCGGCGAAGGGGCTTGAGCATTGTCCGAGCCCTCCGCAGGGGGTTTTGGTCTGTGGAGGTGGGCGCAAAAACGTCACTTTGATGTCGATGTTGTCGATGTTTATGGACTGCCCTGTGGCGCCGGTTGAGAATGCTGGCCTTGATGGGGACATGCTTGAGGCGCAAGCGTTCGGCTTTTTGGCGGTGCGGGTTGCGCGCGGTTTGACGACCTCGGCGCCCGGAACGACGGGGGTGCGGGTGCCAATTGGCGGCGGCATTTTGAGCGAGCCGACAGGGGCGTTACGCAAGGAAGTTTAAAAACTTTAAACTCCTGAGAGGGGCTTTTTTAAAGTTTTTAAACATTTTTGAGCCGGAAATTAGCCGCGCGGGATGTCGAAATCTGGCGGGGCGAGGGTAAATTTCGCAAATTCAAATCCGGGCGAAACGGTGCAGCCGACGAGGGTAAACGCGCCGTTGGTTCTGGCGGCTTGCCAGTGGTTTGGCGGCACGAGAATTTGCGGGATTTGATCGGCGAGCACGTCGGGGCCAAGGCAATGGTCAATGGCGGGGCCTTGGGCGGTTTCGGCGATGGAAAGTGTTAACGTCGCCCCCGCGTAATAGTGCCAAATCTCGGCGGCATCAACCCAATGCCAATGGCTTGCTTCGCCTTCCTTCAGCAGAAAATAAATGCAAGTTCCCGCCGCGCGACCTTCGTTATCGGCTTGCCACGTTTGGCGGTAATAGCCGCCTTCGGGGTGGGGCGCGAGATTGAGTTGGGCGATGATTTTGTCGGCAGTTTGCAAGGAGGAACCTCAGGGGCTTTGGGGCGAGACGTTCATAAAGTATGAGGTATAGAAACGGTTGCCTAATCCTTTGTCAATTCATGCAAAATCCGCTTTTCGTTTGCAGCACAATTTTTCGGCGCGTCGGATCGGCGGATCATAGCAGAAGCGACGGAGGGCTTGCTTGCATGTGATCCTGAAAATAGCGTAAGCAGCAGCCGTTCCCCTTGGCCCAAAAATGGATAAAATTCGCATGCTTCGCAAACGACTTGAGCAAATTGTAAATCATAGGCTGTTTGAGCCGACGATCATTGTGTTGGTGGTGGTGAATGCGATTGTTTTGGCGTTGGAGACCGTGCCCCAAGCGATGAAATTTGCTGGACCGTTTTTAAAGGTGATGGATGTCACTATTCTTGGGCTGTTTGTCGTTGAGATTTTGCTGCGGCTTTCCGTTGATTTTCGGGGATTCTGGCGCGACCCTTGGCGTATCTTTGACTTCACGATTGTTGCGGTTGCCTTGCTGCCTGCGGTTGGACCGTTGGCTGTTTTGCGGGCGTTCCGTATTTTGCGGGTTTTGCGTTTGGTTTCAACCGTGCCGTCGATGCGCCGCGTGGTGAATGGGCTTATGCAGGCCTTGCCGGGGATGGGCGCGATTGTCCTGTTACTGGGGCTTATCTTCTTTGTTTTCGCGGTTATTTCGACCAAACTTTATGCCGTGGCCTTTCCAGACTGGTTTGGGACGTTGGGCGCTTCGGCCTATACGCTGTTCCAGATTATGACGCTTGAGAGCTGGTCGATGGGCATTGTGCGCCCCGTTATGGAGATTTATCCGTGGTCGTGGGTGTTGTTTGTGCCATTTATTGTGATGACGGCCTTTGCGGTTTTGAACCTGTTTATCGGTGTGATTGTGGATGCAATGCAGTCGCAGCAGAGTGCCGAGGCGCATGATGAGCGCGAAGCGATGTCGGCGGAAACCTCGATGATCTTGCAGGAAGTGCGGGCGTTGCGCGCAGAGGTGGCGGCGCTTCAAAGGGGTCGGGCGGCGGAATAAACGGCCCCCAGAACGCAAAAAGCCCCCGCGATTTGCGAGGGCTTTCCGAGAATTTAGACGCTTATTTTAGGATCGAGCGGCCCGCGTAAACGGCGGTTTCGCCGAGGGCTTCTTCGATGCGGATCAACTGGTTGTATTTGGCCAGACGGTCGGAGCGCGAGAGGGAGCCGGTTTTGATTTGGCCACAGTTTGTGGCGACGGCGAGGTCGGCGATTGTGGCGTCTTCGGTTTCACCGGAGCGGTGCGACATGACGTTGGTCATGCGCGCGCGGTGGGCCATGTCGACGGCTTTCAATGTTTCGGAAAGCGTGCCGATTTGGTTCACTTTCACCAGCATCGCGTTGGCGGAGCCACGTTCGATGCCCATTGCGAGGCGCTCGGGGTTGGTCACGAAAAGATCGTCGCCCACGAGTTGGATTTTGTCACCGATGGTGTCGTTGAGGAGCTTCCAGCCGTCCCAATCGTCCTCGTCACAGCCATCCTCAATCGAGATAATCGGGTAGTCGGCGGCGAGTTTGGCGAGGTAGGCGACGTTTTCTGCGGAGGTGAGCGAAATGCCTTCGCCTTTCATCTCGTATTTGCCGTCTTTGTAGTATTCAGAGGCGGCGCAATCGAGCGCGAGGTAGATGTCTTCGCCGGGTTTGTAGCCTGCTTTTTCAATTGCTTTGAGGATGAAATCAAGCGCGTCACGGGTGGAGGAGAGGGCTGGTGCGAAGCCGCCTTCGTCGCCGATTGCTGTGCTGTAGCCCGCGTCGGAGAGTTCTTTTTTCAACGTGTGGAAGATTTCAGCACCCATGCGGATGGCGTCGCGGATGTTGGTCGCGGAGACGGGCATGATCATGAATTCTTGGATGTCGATTGGGTTGTCGGCATGCTCGCCGCCATTGATGATGTTCATCATTGGAACGGGCAAAACGCGCGCGGAGGTGCCGCCGATATAGCGGTAGAGGGGTTGGCCGGAAGCTTCGGCGGCGGCTTTTGCCACTGCGAGGGAAACGCCGAGGATGGCGTTGGCGCCAAGGCGGGCTTTGTTTGGGGTGCCGTCGAGTTCGATCATTGTCGCGTCGATGGCTTCTTGTTCGGTGGCGTCCCAGCCCACAAGGGCTTCGGCGATTTCGCCGTTTACCGCGGCAACTGCGTTCAAAACGCCTTTGCCCATGTAGCGGGATTTGTCACCGTCGCGCATTTCAACAGCTTCATAAGCGCCGGTGGAAGCGCCAGAAGGGACAGCGGCGCGGCCCATTGTGCCGTCTTCAAGCGTGACGTCGACTTCAACGGTGGGGTTGCCCCGGCTGTCGAGAATTTCGCGGGCAAAGATATCGATGATCGTGGTCATGTAGGGATGTCCTTTTGAAACAAATCACGGGAGGGCCAAGGGCCTTTTACGCAAGGGCAGGGCTCACGTCAAATAGATGCTCTATAGCGGGGGAGCGGTGACGGTTTTATGACGCTAGTTTTTCTTGAGCGGGACGCCGTAGAGCTCGAGGCGGTGGCCGCGTAATTCATAGCCGAGTTTCTGGGCGATTTTCTCTTGCAGGGCTTCGATGTCGGGATCGACAAATTCGATCACGCGGCCCGAATTCATGTCGATCAGGTGGTCGTGGTGATCGCGGTCGGCGGCCTCGTAACGGGCGCGGCCATCGCCAAATTCGTGCTTCTCAAGGATGCCGCTTTCTTCAAACAGTTTGACGGTGCGATAGACCGTTGCGATGGAGATTCTCGGGTCGAGTTTCACCGCGCGGGCATAGAGTTCTTCAACGTCGGGATGGTCGGTCGCATCCTCTAGAACGCCAGCGATTACGCGGCGTTGATCGGTTAGGCGCAGGCCGTGTGCTTCGCAGCGGAGTAGAATTGTGTCTGTCATTATCCTGCGGTCCTCGTATTCATTATGGCGTTTTCATAAGGGACTCTGCGCGCGTTTTCCAGAGCCTATGCCCGAGAAAGCGACAAAACTGCCTCGATTGTTCGCAGGTTCCGCGCTGTGGTGGGGACGCCGAGCAGGCGCTCGCTGGCGGCCATGAGTTTGGAGCGGCCAATGCCAGAGGGGGCGAGGAGGTAGGCGGCGTGGTCTGTGATCTCGAAGGCTTCGTCAGGGGCGCGCAGGGTTTCTATTTTGGTGAGGTCTGGGGATGTGGGAGGTTCTGCTAGGAGCAGGAAATGCAGGGTTTTTGGGTCGATGTCGGGGGTGAGGAAAGGGCAGTTGGCGTGGATTTTGGCGAGGATTTGCGCGGGAAGGACAAGGGTGTCGGGGGCGAAATCGGCTTGGGTTTTGATCAGCGATTTGAGGGCTGTGGCGATGATTTCGGCGCTTTCGGAGGTGTGGCCGAACACCAGATTTCCGCTTTGGATATAGCTTGTCGCGTTGGTAAATCCTTGGGCCTGCATTGCTGTGCAGAGCGGTTTCATCGCGAGTTTTCCGTGGCCCCCCACATTCACCCCGCGCAGGAAGGCAACCCAGCGCGCCATCACATAAGCTCCGGCTCAGTTGCAAAGCGTTTGGCGAGGCGCGCGACGCTAAGGCCTTGAGCGATAATAGAAAACACCACGACCATATAGGTGCAGGTGAGGATCAGGCTTTTGTATTCGCTGTCAGGGAGCGAGAGGGCGAGTGCCACCGAGATACCGCCTTTGAGGCCGCCCCATGTCATAATCGGGACCGCCCCCGAGGAGAAACTGCGGAAGGGGCGCATCATGGTGATTGGCACCGCGACGGCGATAAAGCGGCCCAAGAGTGACAGCAGGATTGCGCCGAGGCCCGAGATGAAGGCGGATTGGGAAAACACCACCGCGAAGACTTCAAAACCGATCATCAGGAACAGCACAGCGTTGAGGATTTCGTCGATCATCGACCAGAAGGCTTTGACGTATTGGCGGGTTTCCTCGGACATGCCGTGTTTCATGCCGACGTCCCCGATAAACAGCCCCGCGACGACGGCCATGATGGGGGCCGACACGTGGAGGAATTCGGAGAGTTGGTAGCCGCCAAAGGCGAGGCCTAAGGTGATCAGAACTTCGAGGGCGTAGTCGTCGATGCGGCGCATCAGGCGGAAGGTGAGCCAGCCAAGGACGCCACCAAGCAGGGCCCCGCCGCCTGCTTCTTGGAAAAATAGGATCGCGGCTTCTTTGCCGCCCGTGGCGTGGGCGTCAACGGAAGGAAACGCGAGGCTGACCAGAACAAGGAAAACCACATAGCCCACCCCGTCGTTAAACAGGCTTTCGCCCGCGATCTTGGTTTCGAGTGATTTAGGCAGGTTCGCGCCGCGCAACACCCCAAGGACCGCAACAGGGTCGGTGGGCGAAATCAGCGCGCCAAACACCAGCGCCACGATCAGGGGCATGCCCGTCAGCCAGCTAAATCCGAAGCCAATGACCACGGTGGATAATGCCACGCCCAAGGTCGCCATAAAGAAAACCACCCGCCATTGCTCGCGCAGATCGGCGATTTTAACGTGCAACGCGCCAGCAAACAGTAGCAGGCCCAGCATACCGTCAAGCAGCGCGTCGGAAAACGCGATTTCCGAAACCAACGCGCGGACGCGATCTTCGGAGTGATAGACCGGCATAAAGTAGTCAAACGCCATGACGCCCAGCGAGGAAAATAGCGCCACGATCAGGATGCCGATGGAGCTTGGCAGTTTGAGGAAAAGGTAGTTGATGCTGCCGAAAACGCCCGCGAGGACAATCAAAAGGGAGGTGAGTTGTAAAATATCCAAGGAGGTGCGCCCGTCAAATCAAATGCTAAACCCGAAGGTACCACAGGGATTTCGTTGGGCATAGAACCCATTGTTGCGTGTGGAAGTACGGCGCGCGAGAGGCGGTTAGCCGGTTTTCGCAAGAAAACCGGCTTGGCCCAACGGCTGTGGGTCCGCAGGCCCGTAAAGCGGGCGGGAGCCGCTGGTTAGGTTTTGCTCAATTCGTTGAGGATGCGCGCCCAGCTGCGGATGCCTTTGTGGAAGCTTTCCATGTCGTATTTCTCGTTAGGCGAATGGAGTTGGTCGTCGTCTTTGCTGAAGCCTGTGAGCAGGGCGTCCATGCCAAGATAGGTTTTAAAGTGGCCCGCAATCGGGATGGAGCCGCCACAGCCCACAAAGGCCGCCGCGCGGGGCCATTCCTCCGAGAGCGCACGTTGGGCCGCTTGAAAGGCGGGGTTGTCGGTTGACATTTCGCCAGCGGGCGAGGCGCTGTGGTCCTTAAAGGTGACGGTGCAATCGCTGGGCAACATGCTTTGCACATAGGCGCGGAAGTTTTTGCGAATTTCGAGCGGATCTTGTTTGCTGACCAAACGAAAGCTGATTTTTGCCATCGCAACGGAAGGCAGAACGGTTTTGAAACCATCGCCCGTATAGCCGCTTTGCAGGCCGTTCACTTCACAGGTGGGGCGCGACCAGATCATCTCAAGCGCGGTGCGATCTTGTTCGCCTGCGGGTTTTGCGAGGCCGACTTCGCCGAGGAAGTTTTCGGGGCTAAAGCCAAGCGCGTCCCATTGTGCGGCAATGTCAGCGGGCAAATCGGCGACGCCGTCGTAGAAATTCGCAACGGTGACGCGGCCTGTGTCGTCGTGCAGACCTGCGATGATTTTGGCCAAAACGCGTGCGGGGTTTGCCGCGATGCCGCCAAACATTCCCGAGTGCAGGTCCTTGCTTGGGCCATGGATGTGGATTTCTTCGCCCAGAAGTCCACGCAGGCGGGTGACAATCGCGGGGGTTTCTTCGCCAAACAAGCCCGTGTCACAGATCAGCGCGATGTCGGCTTTTAGCTCCTCGGCATTTTCTTGCATGAAGGGGATCAGCGAGGGCGAGCCGCTTTCTTCTTCGCCCTCAAAGAAGAAGGTGATTTTGACGGGCAGCGCGCCGTGTACCGCTTTCCATGCGCGACAGGCCTCAATGAAGGTCATCAACTGGCCTTTGTCATCGGAGGAACCACGGGCGCGGATCACTTTGCCTTTGGCTGTGTCTTCGACGCGGGGCTCAAATGGTGGGTTGTCCCAAAGATTAAGCGGATCAACGGGCTGCACATCATAGTGGCCATAAAACAGTACATGCGGTGCGTCTTTGGGGCCGTCGATATGGCCGACAACCATCGGGTGGCCCGTGGTGGCGCGCTTGGAGGCCGTGACATCCAGCGATTGTAAATCTGCGACCAGCCAATCTGCTGCGGTCTCGCAATCTCCCTTGAACGCCGGATCGGTCGAGATCGACTGAATGCGCAAAAGCTCAAAGAGGCGCTCCACGGATTGGGGGAGTTCGGAATCAATGCGAGCGAGAACGGGGGCGAGGGTCATTGTCTGTCCTTTTGGGTGGGGTTTTTCGCGACCCTATCAGCCCTATCTGGCGTGACAAGGGCAGGGCGCGCGGAGAGGCTAAATCGACAGCGCATTGAGATAGATCAAAGCGGGGCACGAAAAACCTGCTTATCGAGACCAAATGAGGGTGAAAAAGTTGTCAATGGATGATTGAATCCAAGCGCGGCATTTTGTAACCTAGATTTATTGCGGCTCGTTCCATAGAGCATATGCGAAACCTAAGAGCCAAGGCTCAGTAGGCAAACTTGGAGAGCGCTTTGACCTATAGTGACCACATCGACGCAGCCTTAGAACGTTTGCACGAGGAGGGGCGTTATCGCACCTTTATCGATATCGAACGCAAAAATGGTGCGTTCCCGCATGCGGTTTGGACGCGCCCCGATGGCGAAGAGCAAAATATCACGGTGTGGTGTGGCAATGACTATCTCGGCATGGGGCAACACCCCGTCGTTTTGGAAGCGATGCACGAAGCGATTGATGCGGCGGGCGCAGGCTCTGGCGGTACGCGCAATATTTCGGGGACCACGGTTTACCATAAGCGCCTAGAAGCGGAATTGGCGGATTTGCACCAGAAGGAAGCGGCGCTGCTGTTCACCTCGGCCTATATCGCAAATGACGCGACTCTCTCAACTTTGCCTAAAATTTTACCCGGATTGATCATTTATTCCGACGCTTTGAACCACGCGAGCATGATCGAAGGCGTCCGTCGCAATGGCGGCGCGAAGCGCGTGTTCCGTCATAATGACGTGGCGCATTTGCGCGAGCTTTTGGCCGCCGATGATCCTGCGACGCCGAAACTGATCGCATTTGAATCTATCTACTCGATGGACGGCGATTTTGGCCCGATTGAGGCGATCCTTGACCTCGCGGATGAGTTCAACGCACTGACCTATATCGACGAAGTCCACGCGGTTGGCATGTATGGTCCACGCGGCGGCGGTGTTGCCGAACGTGACGGGTTGATGCACCGTTTGGATATCATCAATGGCACTCTTGCCAAGGCTTACGGTGTGATGGGCGGCTATATCGCGGCATCCGAAAAAATGTGTGACGCCATAAGGTCTTATGCGCCTGGCTTCATCTTTACCACCTCCCTTGCCCCTGGAATTGCGGCGGGGGCTGCGGCCTCTGTGCGGCACTTGAAAACCGACCAATCCTTGCGTGCAAGACACCAGACTCAGGCGGCGATTTTGAAGCTGCGCCTGAAGGGTTTGGGCCTGCCGATCATTGATCATGGCACGCACATTGTGCCTGTCCATGTTGGCAATCCGGTGAAATGTAAAATGATCTCGGATCGCCTGCTGGAAGAGCACGGAATCTATGTACAGCCGATCAATTTCCCCACAGTTCCCCGTGGGACCGAGCGGTTGCGATTCACCCCATCGCCCGTACACGGACCGCGTGAAATGGATGCACTTGTGAACGGTTTGGACGACCTTTGGAGCCATTGTGCGCTGAATCGCGCCGATCTCACTGGGTAGTTCACAGAAACGTGCAGAATCGATTGTGCTGTGCTATAATTTTCGTCAAGAGGTCATCTAGACACGGGCTTTCAGGCGAATCAGACTCGGCTAGGAAATGACCATTGGGGCAATTTGAACGTTAGGGCAGGGCAGATGATTAGGCGCATTCTTTCGCCGAAATCGGTCAAAGAGGAAGGGACATCCGGCTTTGACTCATATGAGTTGCGACTCGGCGATCTTATGCGCGGAGAGCGGGCGACTCTGGGCAAATCCCTTCTTGATGTTCAACGCGAGCTTAAGGTCAAAGCGACCTATATCGCCGCAATTGAAAATGCCGATCCCCTTGCTTTTGAAACTCCCGGATTTATTGCCGGATACGTGCGCTCCTATGCGCGCTATCTTGGGATGGACCCCGATTGGGCCTACACGACCTTCTGTGTAGAGGCGAATTTCGAAACCGTGCATGGCATGTCCGCCGATGCTTCCAGTGCGGCGGCGCTCAAGGCCGAACGTCGGGCGCGTAAATTTGAGGGCAAAGACCCCTTTGCCAACCCCAACGCCTCTTTTGTGCCGCGTGGCGAGGCCATGCTGTCCAAAATCGAACCCGCAGCCATTGGCTCTGTCGCAGTTTTGATTTTGTTGATCGCGGGACTTGGTTACGGCGGATATTCCGTGCTGCAGGAAGTGCAGCGCGTGCAGTTCGCACCTTTGACAGAAGCTTCGGGTGTGGGGTCCTCCCTAGATCCTTTACGCGGTGGGTCCTCCGGATTTTCCGAAGACGTGTTGCCGACGCAAGTAGCTGATAACGCATCAGATTTACCAACAGACGCCCTGACGCGCCTGTACCGTCCAGAGGCGCTCGCGGTGCCGGTTTTGATCGCGCGTGATGGGCCGATTTCGGCCCTGTCTCCCGATGCATTTAGAAGCGCTGCAACCGTCCTTGCGAGCAATGTGGAAGCTGCCTTGGCGGCGATTGAAGAGAGCGAAGTTCAGGTCATTGCAGAAGCTGCGCCAGAGTTGAAAATTTTCGCGGTGCGCCCAGCGTGGGTGCGAGTTTCTGCGGCGGATGGCACTGTTATCTTTGAGAAAATTCTCGACACAGGCGAAGAATTCATCATTCCGGCAACGGAAGTGCCGCCAATGCTACGCGCGGGGAATTCTGGGTCGGTTTACTTCGGCGTCAATGGCGAAACCTATGGTCCGGCAGGGCGTGCGGGTTCGGTCGCGTCAAAAGTGGTTTTGGCACAGGACTCGCTGAGCGAAGCCTATAAGGTTGCGGATATGGACGCCGATCAAGATTTGGCAAAATACGTCGCTTTGGCCGCTGCAGAATAATTTCGGCACCTCCCCACACAAAATTGAAGGTCCGATTTGCGTGCTTGCAGTTGTCAGTGCTTGCGCGAAGCCTTATCTAAACATCATCGGAATGCGCCAAAAACGGCCCCCAATGCGGAGAATATAGATGTCGCTCAATCCTGTGCGCCCTTGGCGGAATATTTATCGGCGCAAGTCTCGGCAGATTATGGTGGGAAATGTGCCTGTGGGCGGCGATGCGCCGATCACGGTGCAAACCATGACCAACACTCTCACGACCGACGTGAAAGCGACCTTGGCCCAGATCAACGCCGCCGCCGACGCTGGAGCCGATATTGTGCGGGTTTCGGCCCCCGATCAGGAGAGCACGGCAGCACTGCGTGAAATTTGTAAGCAAAGCCCTGTGCCTATCGTGGCCGACATCCATTTTCATTATAAACGCGCGATTGAAGCCGCCGAAGCGGGGGCTGCGTGCCTGCGGATCAACCCCGGAAATATCGGCAGCCAAGAGCGGGTGCGCGAAGTCATTAAGGCCGCGCGCGATTATGGTTGCTCCATAAGGATTGGGGTGAATGCGGGAAGCCTTGAACGCCATCTGCTTGAAAAATATGCCGAACCTTGCCCAGAGGCGATGGTCGAAAGCGGCATGGACCACATCAAAATTCTGCAGGACAATGATTTCCATGAGTTCAAAATATCGGTCAAGGCCAGCGATGTTTTCCTAGCGGCCGCCGCCTATCAGGCGCTTGCCGAAGAGACCGACGCGCCCATTCACTTAGGGATCACCGAGGCGGGCGGCTTGATGTCAGGCACCGTCAAAAGCGCGGTCGGCATGGGCAGCCTGTTGTGGAGCGGGATTGGCGACACCATCCGTGTGAGCCTGTCGGCGGACCCTGTTGAAGAGGTGAAAGTGGGCTTTGAAATGCTCAAATCGCTTGGGTTGCGGCATCGCGGGGTGACGATTATTTCCTGTCCAAGCTGTGCGCGGCAGGGATTTGATGTGATCAAAACCGTCCAAACTCTGGAGGAGCGCTTGGCGCATATTTCCACCAGTTTGAGCCTGTCGATTATCGGCTGTGTGGTGAATGGTCCGGGGGAAGCCCTGATGACGGACATCGGATTTACCGGCGGCGGCGCGGGCAGTGGCATGGTCTATTTGGCCGGAAAACAAAGCCACAAACTCAGCAATGAGGCGATGATCGAAGAGATCGTGGAGCAAGTAGAGGCGAAGGCTGCGGCGTTGGATGCACAGGCTGCTTTGGACGAGGTTGAGGCTTAGTTTCGCTTTTTTCCTTTTTTATCAAGGCGTTCGGCGGTGTACAGAATGTCTTGTGCTTGGCGTGCACCGGTCGATCCATGCGGGAGCTGGTCTGCGGCGCGTTTGGCGTGAATGGCGGCGTCTTTGAATTTACCGTCCAGCGCAAAGCGCTCCGCCGTCACGAGGGACGCCATTCCGGGCTGTTTCGCCTTAGCATAGGCCACGGCAAGATCACGCAATAGACGCGGGTCTTGTCCATCCAGAGCTCGGGCTTTTATCAAGACATTCAACGCTTTAGCTTCGTTTTCTGATCCACCTGCAGCCAACAGCGCCCGCCCGTATCCCGCCATGATGATTGCATTTCTTGGCGCGCCGTTGAGGGCCATGGCATAGGCACCGAGGGCCGCATCAAACTGGCGGGATTCCATCAGTATTTGCGCCTGTAATTCGCGATAGTAGGGGTCATTTGGGCGGGCCGCGAGGACGCTGTTCATCGCGGAAAGCGCCTTGTTTGCATCAGCTTGGCGATGGTAGGTGATCGCGCGGACCATCTGCGCGATCTCGCCCGTGTCGGAGGCTTTGAGTTTGCGCCGTTCGGCTTGCGGGTTTTGTAGGAAGGCTGCGAGTTTGCTTTTGGCGCGGGCAAACCAATAGTCGGCTTCGCTGCTGTCTTTGACATTTCCACCGTAGGCGGCGGCGAATCCGCGGGCGGCGCGCAGGCGTTGGCTGGTGAGGGGGTGGCTGCGCACATAGGCGTCTTGGCGGGAGGTTCCGAGGACCTCTTGTCCCTTGAAAAGATTGAGAACTTCGATCATTGCGGCGGGATCAACACCCGCACTTGCGGTGTAGCGAAATCCGGATTGGTCGGCACTCGCTTCCTCGGCGCGGGTGTGGGTGAGGAAGGAACGTTGGGCGGAGGAGGCCACGCCTGCGGCCACGGCCGCCCCTGCATCCGGACGCCCTGTGGAGGCGGCAATCGCGACGCCCAAAATTACCCCTATTCCGGCAACGGCGGAAATTCCATCAGCCAAAACAATGCGTTGGGTGATATGACCATTGGCAATATGCGCTGCTTCATGGGCGATCACGCCTTGGATTTGGGCGGCGGATTTCATGCGCAACATCAGGCCCGTGTGGATGAAAATATGGTTCTGATCAATCACAAAGGCGTTCATTGATTTATCGTTGATCAACAAGATTTGAATGCGCCCGGGATTAAGTCCGGCGGCCACTAAAACGGGGGTGGCCAAGCGATGGAGGGCCTGTTCAATGTCAGGATCGCGGATCAGCGACGCGGCGCGGGCGGAAAACGGCTGTAAACAGAGAAGCAGCACGAAGAGAAGGCGAAAAAACGGGATTTGGAAAAATGCTTGCATTGACCTTTGAGGCTTTCATTGGGACAAAGACGTAAGCGAGCATAAGGATAAAATGATGCAGGTTTCAAGGCGTTCACAGGTTGATCCCTTTATTGTTATGGATGTGATGGAGGCCGCGACGCAAGCGGAGGCGAATGGGCGTCATATTATCCATATGGAGGTCGGCCAACCGGGGACGCCAGCCCCTGCGGGGGCGCGCGCGGCTTTAGCGGCTGCGATGGAAGAGAGCCCGCTTGGATATACATCGGCGCTTGGGCTTCTGGCGTTGCGCGAAGGAATCGCGGCGTTGTATCAGAAGTGGTACGGGGTGACGATTTCGCCTGCGCGGATCGTCGTGACATCGGGCTCGTCGGCGGGGTTTTTGCTGGCGTTTACCGCGCTTTTTGATGCCGGAGATCGGGTGGGGTTGGGCTTGCCGGGCTATCCATCGTATCGCCAGATTTTGCGGGCTTTGAGCCTGACGGACGTTGGCTTTGAAACCTCCGAGGCCAACCGTTTTCAACCAGTTCCTGATGATCTTGTGGGGCGGGACCTCAAGGGGTTGATCGTGGCCAGCCCGTCTAATCCGAGTGGTACCATCCTATCGCGCGCAGCATTGGCGGCGTTGATCGAAAGCTGTTCCGCCACTGAGACCGCCTTTATATCGGACGAAATTTACCACGGGATTCACCATGGAGAGCGAGCGGTTTCGGCGCTTGAGTTGAGCGATGATGTTTACGTTATCAACTCGTTTTCCAAGTATTTCTCGATGACGGGGTGGCGCATCGGCTGGATGGTTGTGCCGCAAGATCATGTGCGCACGGTGGAACGTTTGGCGCAGAATATGTTCATTTGCGCCCCGCATGCGGCGCAGATTGCAGCGCTTGGCGCGTTGGGATGTGACGCGGAACTTGACGCAAACCTTGAGGTCTATTCGGCCAATCGCGCGCTGATGTTGGAGGAACTACCGAAGGCGGGTTTCACGCGGTTTGCGCCGCCAGATGGCGCGTTTTATATCTATGCAGAGGTGAGCGAGTTTACCGAAAACAGCCTCGCGTTTTCACAGGAAATACTGGAAAAAGCGGGGGTTTCTGTGACACCCGGGTTGGATTTTGACGCGGGACGGGGCGCACAATGGATGCGGTTTTCCTATGCCCGCAGCACGGCGGATATCAAAGAGGGTTTGGCCCGTTTGCGCAAGTTTATGTCCGAGCGAGGCCATTTGTGAGAGGGATATTCGCGACCCTGTGCGCGTTGAGTTTTGCGGGTGCGATCCACGCGCAGGAGTTCAATGCTTTGGCGCGGGTGGATGTTGAAAAATCTGGGATAATTGACACGGAGGACGGGCTGAAGGTTGATCTTTTGCTCAGCCAACCCGTTCCCTATCGCGTCTTTACCCTGACCGACCCTGCGCGCCTTGTTATTGACTTTAATGAGGTGGATTGGAGTGGCGTGGAAGCGGAGGATCTGCTTTTGGACACCCAAGTGCAGGCAGTGCATATGGGGCCGTTTTCAGCGGGATGGTCACGGATGGTTGTTGACCTTACGTCGCCTCAAGTGATTGATTTAGCTGGGCTTAAAATAGGTGAAACCCGAGATGCCCTGTTCACGGCGTTGTTGAAAAACGCGACACCGGAGGCCTTTGCCGCCGCGTCGGGCGCACCTGCGGGGGCCGCATTTTCTGTGCCGAAGGCTGTTGACTTGGCCACCCCGATCCGGCGTCAAACCGGCGAGGGCGATGTGATGATCGTGTTGGATCCGGGGCATGGCGGCATTGATCCGGGGGCGGAGCGCGGCGACGTGCGCGAGGCCGATTTGATGCTGACGTTTGCGCTTGAGTTGAAGGAAGTCTTGCTGCGCGAAGGCGGATTTCAAGTTCAGTTGACCCGCGAAGACGATACGTTTGTCCCTTTGGAAACGCGGGTGACAATGGCGCGGGCGGCGCGGGCGGATGTGTTCCTGTCGCTGCATGCGGATGCGCTTTCGGAAGGGCGCGCGACGGGGGCCACCGTTTATACTTTGAGTGATACGGCGAGTGACGAAGCCTCGCAAAAACTTGCGGAGCGCCACGACCGAGCGGACCTATTGGCGGGGGTGGATTTATCGCAGCAGGACGATGTTATTGCCAATATTTTGATGGAGTTAGCCCGCACAGAGACTTCGCCGCGTGCAGATCGTTTGGCGGATGATTTGGTAATTGGGCTGCGCGAGCACCTTGGGACGATGTATAAAAAACCACGTCTTGAGGCAGGATTTTCGGTCCTTAAGGCGCCGGATATTCCGTCGGTTTTGGTGGAACTTGGCTTTATTTCCAACCCCAAGGATTTGGACCGCCTGCAAGACCCCGAATGGCGCAAAAAGGCGCAATTGGGGATTTTACAAGCGTTGCAAAACTGGACGGTAACCGATGCCGCAGAGGCGCGATTGTTGCGCCAATAGGATTAGCTGCGACGTCTGCGGGCCAACCAAACGGAATGGCCTGCGCAATCTGGGTCTTCGGGGATGAAGTCGATCACGTCAAAACCAGCCTCGTCAAAAAGGGTGCGATAGGCCGCAGGCGCGAGGCTTGCGTGGTAAACGGACGCGCCGCCGTCGATTTCGCCAATCGCTTCGCCTTCCGCATGGCCTGTTGTGAGGATAACTGGCGCACCGGGGCTGGCGTGGGCGGCGAAAACGGGGAACATATTGCGTTGGTCATCGGGGCTGAGGTGGAAAAAACTGTTCCACGCCAAAATGCCGTCAAACTTTTTGCCAAGGTCCAAGCCGCGCATGTCGGCATGGATAACCGTTTGTTCCGGCAAGTTTTTAGCGAAAAGCTTCACCATCGTTGCAGCACCATCGACACCCGTGATGTCGCGATTACGCTCGCTTAGATAGGTGGCGATGGGTTGGCCTGAGCCACAGCCCAAGTCCAGCAACTCGCGGCCCGTCGTGTATCGTAAAAAACGATCCAGCCATGGGCGCTCAAAGAGGCTACGACCGCGATTTGCGGCAAAACCGGCCCCGTGGGCCTCATACGTCGGGAGGATATCATCTGGATGCATCCGCAATCTTTGGCGGGGTCAGCGACAATTTGCAATGGGCGAAATTCATTGTGTTAAAAGATGGCGGCAAGTTGCCGAACCCTTTTGACCCTCCTCTGCGCGCCCTATATAGAGTTGAGTGAACTAAGAGGTGGCACAGAATGATCCGGGCAGTTTTTTCCCTTTTTGGCGGGCTTTTTGCATTCGTCTTGAATGCTCTATTTATGGGCGCGTTTTTGATCGGCGGGTTGTTTCTGTTGTTCTCTCAGGACTTGCCTGACCATGAAACGTTGAGCGTTTACCGCCCCGCAACGATCAGCCGCGTCTATGCGGGTTCGGGGCGCATTATGGACGAATTCGCCAAAGAACGCCGGATTTATGCGCCAATCGAAGAGATTCCCGATGTGGTGAAAGCGGCGTTTGTGTCGGCTGAGGATAAGAATTTTTACACCCACCGTGGCTATGACGTGCGCGGGATTGCCGCCGTGATTGTCGAGGCCATTGAATCTAAGGGCGCGAACGTGCGCGGGGCGTCAACGATTCCCCAGCAAGTTGCCAAAATCAGCTTTTTGGATGGGGGCCGTCGGGCCGAACGTAAAATCCAGGAGATCATTTTAGCCAATCGCATGGTCAAATCACTGGATCGTGATCATATTCTAGAAATCTATCTGAACGAAATTTTCTTGGGTCAAAACAGCTATGGCGTTGCGGCGGCGGCACAGACCTATTTCAACAAAAACTTGTCCGAACTTGACCCCGAAGAGGCGGCCTATTTGGCGGTTCTGCCAAAGGCACCTTCGGATTATCACCCCGTTCGCCAGCTTGATCGGGCAATGATCCGGCGCGACTATGTTTTGAAAGAAATGCATGAAAACGGGTATTTAGATGACGCCGAGTATGAAATTGCCGTGTCCCAACCTTTGCGCACGGTGCAAAGCGGCGATTTTGAAAGCTTCAAATCTACCTTGCCAGAGCGGGACTATTTCTCAGATGAAATTCGCCGCCAATTGAGCCGTGATTTTGGCGAAGACGAGTTTTTCTCGGGCGGTTTGACCGTTCGGGCGACCGTGGATCAGGAATTGCAAGATGAGGCGGCCTTGGCGTTGCAAAACGGGCTTGAGGCCTTTGACCGCTCGCGCGGAATTTGGCGCGGGACGGGGAAAACGCTTCCCACGGAGGCCTTGGTTGACGACGCGACTTGGCGCACGGCGCTTGCCGACTTAAAGACGGCCCGCGATATCGAAGGCTGGCATGTCGCGGTTGTTTTGGAACTTGGAGACACATCGGCGCGGATCGGGATCGAAGGCGTTGAAGACGATGCCGACGGGCACTGGATTCCTGCCGAGGATGTGAAATGGGCGCGGCCCCTGCTTGAGGGCAGTGCGCGCGCCAGAAATGCGAGCAAAGCGTCCGATTTGTTGGATGTGGGCGATGTGGTCTATGTGCGCGCGATGACCAAAGACAGCGACGGGAGCTTCATCCGCTGGACCCTGCGCCAAATCCCGCAAGTGCAGGGCGGTTTTATGGCGATGGACGTGAACACAGGGCGCGTAATTGCAATGCAGGGAGGGTTTTCCTATCAGGATTCGGTGTTCAATCGCGCCACCCAAGCCGATCGCCAACCGGGGTCTTCGTTCAAACCATTTGTCTATGCGGCGGCGCTTGATAGTGGCTATTCGCCCGCAACGATTGTGATCGACGCGCCGATTGTAGTGAATACGGGTGCGGGTATTTGGGCCCCGAAAAACTCGAGCAATAAATTCTATGGGCCCGCTCCGTTGCGTACGGGGATTGAGCAATCGCGGAACCTGATGACCGTGCGTTTAGCACAGGAAATCGGCATGGAAACCGTCGCCGCCTATGCGGAACGGTTCGGGGTTTATGACCACATGAACGCGTTTTTGGCGAACTCTTTGGGGGCTGAGGAAACGACGCTTTTCAAGATGGTCGCGGCCTATGCGATGTTTGCCAATGGCGGCGAACGGGTGGAGCCGACGCTGGTTGACCGCGTGCAAGATCGCTGGGGCAACACGGTTTATCGCCACGATCAGCGGACCTGTAGTGATTGTCGGATTGCCAGTTTAGAGCCAGGATTGGCGCCAGTGATTAGCTCGGGGCGCGAGCGCGTGATGGACCCGATCACCGCCTATCAGTTGACCTCGATGATGCAAGGCGTGGTGCAGCGCGGAACGGCGGCGGGGCGGGTGAATTTGGACGTGCCAGTGGCGGGTAAAACCGGCACAACCAACGACAGCAAGGACGCGTGGTTTATTGGTTTTACCAGCAATATTGTGGCGGGATGTTATATTGGGTATGACCGTCCGCGCAGCTTGGCGCCGAACGGATATGGCGGCACATTATGTGGCCCCGTGTTCACCCAGTTCATGAAAAAGGCCACCGAAAAATATGGCGGCGGGAAGTTTAAAGTCCCACCGGGCGGCCACTTTATCAAAATCGATCGCTACTCTGGCGCCCGTTTGGACAACGCTGCTTCTGGCGCGAATGTGGTTGCCGAATATTTCCGCGACGGCGAAGAGCCGTTGTTTGGTGTGGCGTTTGACGGTGGTTTTGCCATGGGCAGCGACTTGCCGATGTTCGACGACGTTGGGCAAAGCGAGCAAACCACCACCACCCGCACCTCGACGGGTGATACGGTTACTTTCGGGAAAAAAGCTACCTTTGGAACCATTTCAAGCGGCGGCGAGTATTAACGCGCGCGCGTGGTAGGCGGGGCAAGCGCCCTTGTTTCACCGCGCGCCGTTTGATACCACCACCCACAAAACCTCTCATCCAAAGGATGCACCATGCGGGCCGAAGTCCAAAACTCTGTTGCTGCGATCGAAAAATCTCTTGACCTGTTGAAGCAACGGTTGGGGTGGGAAACATCTGCGCATCGGTTGGAAGAATTCAACGCGCGCACCGAGGACCCCGAACTTTGGAATGATCCTGCTGCTGCGCAAAAACTGATGCGGGATAGGCAGATGTTGATTGACGCATTGGCGACGTTTGACGGCATACAACAGGAGTTGTCGGACGGCATTGAGTTGATCGAAATGGGCGAAGTGGAAGAGGACTTAGAGGTCGTGAAAGAGGCCGAAGACGGCTTGTTCGCGCTTGAGAAAGTGGCGGCCCAGAAGGAGCTTGAAGCGCTCTTGGATGGTGAGGCCGATGGCAACGATACCTTCCTTGAGATCAACTCTGGTGCAGGTGGCACCGAGAGCTGTGATTGGGCCAATATGTTGGCGCGGATGTATGTGCGTTGGGCCGAGAAGAAGGGCTACAAGGTTGAGCTGCAAAGTGAGACGGCAGGCGAGGAAGCGGGCATTAAATCCGCGGCCTATAAGATCACCGGCGTGAATGCTTATGGCTGGCTGAAGTCCGAAAGCGGCGTGCATCGGTTGGTGCGGATTTCGCCGTTTGATAGTGCTGCCAAACGGCACACGTCGTTTACCTCGATCAAGGTTTATCCCGTGGTGGATGACAACATCGAGATTGAGGTAAACCCTGCCGATATTCGCATTGATACTTATCGCTCGTCAGGGGCAGGCGGGCAGCACGTTAATACGACGGACTCCGCCGTTCGGATCACCCACGCGCCCACGGGGATTGTGGTGACGAGCTCGGAGAAATCCCAACACCAGAACCGTGAAATCGCGATGAAGGCGTTGAAATCGCGGCTGTATCAAATGGAGTTGGATAAGCGCAGCGCGCTGGTGAACGAAGCGCATGAAAGTGCGGGCGACGCGGGCTGGGGCAATCAAATCCGCAGCTATGTATTGCAGCCGTATCAGATGGTCAAAGACCTGCGCACGAATTATGAGACCAGCGACACCAAGGGTGTTTTGGACGGCGATTTGGACGGGTTTATGGCCGCAACCTTGGCGTTGAATGTGGCGGGAAAATCGCGTTCAGAGGCACAGGGCGACTAGGCTTTTCGGCCATTAGATATGTAAAAGGCCGCCCAATCAGGCGGCCTTTGTTGTTTGGAAGTTTTGTGGCTTAAGCAGGTTTAGCGGCTGGAATAGCGGGGGTTGTTGGAGCCGCAATCGCTTTTTGCGCTGAGCCTGTTGACAAAGGATCGTCCTGACGTTGAACGGAGCCTTCAAAATGCGCGCCGCTTTCGATGGCGATGGTTTTGTGAATGATGTCGCCTTCAACGCGCGCCGTGGAGGTAAGGCGGACTTTCAAGCCACGCACACGGCCAACAACGCGGCCATTAACCACAACGTCATCCGCAACAACTTCGCCGCGCACGGTGGCCCCTTCGCCAACGGTCAGCAAATGAGCACGAATGTCGCCATCAATGACGCCTTCGATTTGGATATCGCCTGTGGTGCGCAGATTGCCTGTGATTGTGAGGTCAGACGACAGAACAGACGCAGGCGGCTTTGGTTTTGGGGCAGATGGCTTGAATTCGCCTGTTGGCTTCTGAGTGGAAGCATCCAGATTTAAAGTTTCGGGTTCACCAGCTTTTTTTGGGGCCGGATCATTGATTCTGCTTTTAGAAAACATCACTTGCTGCCTTGATAAATTTCATCGGGTTAACAGGTTTACCGCCAACGTGTACTTCGTAATGAAGATGCGTTCCGGTCGACCGTCCTGTACTCCCCATAGCACCTAATTGGTCGCCGCGCGAGACCCTTTGGCCCTTGGAAACGTTGATTTTGGACATATGGGCGTAGTAGGTGACGATGCCAAACTCGTGTTGGACCTTGACCAATTTGCCAAAGCCCGAGAGCCAGCCTGCGGAAATCACCACGCCGTCGCCTGTGGTGTAGATTGGTGTGCCATAGGAGGCGGCGAAATCGGTGCCGTTATGCATGCGACCCCAGCGTGGGCCAAAACCGGAGGTGAAGCGGAACGCCGATTTGAGGGGCAGGGCGAAGGGGGCTTTTGTGGCGGCGATCCGGTAGATATTGATGTCGTCCATGGAGCGCAAAATCGTATTGGCGCGCAGGCTGTCCGCGTCGGGACGTTCGCCTTTGGTCGAGAAAGTGAGGGGCGTTAGTGGCCCGCCTTGCCCAGTATAGCCGGAGCGAATTTGATCAATCATGCGATCAGGAGACAGGCCCGCGTCGCGAAACATTTTGTCCATTGGCGCAAGCGACACAGAAACGGCATCTTCAAGCTGGCTGAAAATTTTGTCATTACGCTGTTGGGTCAGGAGAGCTTCGAATTCCAAATCCTCGATGGTTGCCTGCGCCGTGGATGCGGACACCACGATCTCGTCGCGCTCATCTGCGGCATCATCAAGGGCGGCGGTTAAGAAATCGACGGTGCCTGTGATGTCTTCAAGCGCGCCTTCGGAGGGGGTAAACGCCTCTCCTTCGGCCAGCTTAATGTTTAAGTCTTCGGTCTCACGACGCGCGTTATCGCGTTCATGGATCGCGGTGCGCAGGGTCGTTTGAATGACATCAACACCGGTTTCAAGCTCAAGACGGCGGTCCTCAAGAGCAAGGAGTTCCGACTGCATTGTGGAGATCTGATCGAGCGCCGCACTGAAACGGTTTTGCGCATCAAGGGCGTCTTGGGTGCGATTGTCGCGTTCTTGGGAAAGGGCGTTGAGGCGGGCCTCGTAGAGGTATTGTTCACGATCAGCTTGGTCGCGGACCGACCCAGAGCCGATACTATTCATAAAGAGAACTGAGGACGCGATGATCGTCCAGGCGATCACACTCGCCGACCCAAGAAGGGCCACAGCTTGGGTCGTTGGCGAGAGCCGGACAAACCGTGTTTCAGTGTCAGATTTTAGGAAAAGCCGCCGTTCGGGAAGCCTTTTTTCAAATGCTGAATTAATCTTGGATGATAGACGTGCTCGCAAAACGAAATCCTGTAACTGCCCCAAATGCGTGACGTGTCATTTTCCCCAAATCGGCGTCACCTGAGTGGGTTAACTGTTCGCACCCTCTGGATCAAGATTTTTTGCTATATCTGGTTTAGTAGACTGAAAAAACGGCGAAATTTCGCCTATTTTGTGGGCACTCAAGTCTCGATTTAAGCGTCTTTAATCTCTGTTAACGGCCAATAGAAATCCGGCGGAATACCCGCTTCGGCCCGTTTTTCTTCGTTAAATGGGGGACGTAGGGTTGAATGGAAGTATTTGCGCACGAGGGTATGGAAGACTGGTTTCGGGTCAAGATTGTGGCGCCCGCACAGGAAGTGAAACCATTTGCTGCCGTAGGCCACATGGCCGACTTCTTCGCCATAGATCACCTCCAGCGCCTCAATGGTTTGCGTGTCTTTGGCCTGTTTGAATATTTTGATCATGCCGGGCGTGACATCAAGGCCACGCGCCTCCAACACCATGGGCACAACGGCCAAACGGCCCATCAAATCCTCCGCCGTGTCCTCGGCGGCTTGCCACATGCCAGCGTGGGCAGGCAGGGCGCCATAATGGCTTCCATGCGCTTCAAGACAGTCGGCCATCAGGTTGAAATGTTTGGATTCTTCGTCTGCGGCCTTGACCCAATCATCGTAGTATCCATCGGGCATTTCAACGTGGCCAAAGCGGGCCAGAAGGTCCCAATGAAGATCGACCGCGTTGAGTTCGATATGGGCAACCGCATGTAGAATCGCGATCCGCCCCTCGGGGGTTCCGGGCTTGCGCCGTGGCACATCACGGGGATTAAGAAGGGCGGGTTCGCTTGGGCGCGCAGGGTGCATGGGGGGATTTGCGGTGCCGGTTTCAGGCGCATTTCCCGCAAGGCGCGCCGCAGCCCATTCGGCAGCATAGCGGCGGGACAGCGCGGTTTTTGCGCGCCCATCGGCGGTGCTTAGGACGTCGGTGGCCATTTCAGCGAGCGTTTTGCTCATCCGTTAACCTCGGTTAACACGGCGTCCAAAACCTCTTGCGCGTGGTCCGGCACCTTAACTTTGCGCCATTCGCGTAGAATTTTTCCAGTGCCTGAAATTAAGAAGGTGCTGCGCTCAATGCCCCAGAACACCTTGCCATACATGGATTTTTCGCGCCAAACGCCATAATCTTGGCACATCTGCGTGTCTTCATCACAGATCAAAGGAACAGAGAGCGATTGTTTGGAGATAAAGTTTTCATGCTTTTTTAGGCTGTCTGCGGAAACGCCGAATACCTGTGCGCCCGCGGCCGCGAATTGAGGGAGAAGCGACGTGAAATCAATGGCTTCTATGGTGCATCCTGCGGTACTATCGCGAGGATAGAAGAATAGAACAACAGGGCTTGGGCGCAGTTCTGATAGGGTAACTTCGCCTTGCTGGGTAGCGGAAACGAAGGGTTTCGTGAAGTCAGGGGCGTTGGTCATTGCGAGGGGGCTATTTTGCATTTCTTGTCTCCAAAGGGAATCGTCCCTGTTGTAACCTGTTTTGCGGCAAGGTAAAATTCGTGAAACGAGCGGGCGTTAACCTTGGTTAATTGCCGCCACATGAGGGTAGTGCGATCAAAGAACCGAAACAACGACGTCCCCTTAAAAAGCATCACAAAATCGGGTTGGCCACGCTCCTGATGATCTTTGCTGCCGTCGCTATGACGTTTGGGCTGACATTTTGGGCGTTGAAGCGCGGGATAAACGCCCCCGTTTGGATGATCGAACAGCTTGAAACCCGTCTGAATGCGAATGTTATTCAAGGGGTTGTGGCGGTGGGCGGCGTCCGTGTGGAACTGCTGGACGGGTTGGCGCCCGATATTGTTTTTACCGATGTGGTCTACCTCACAGAGGACGGCCGTCCGATGGCGCAAGTTGATCGCGTGCACGCGGTTTTTGCCGAGTCGCCGATGTTTTCGCCCGAGTTGCTCCCGCGCCGCGTCGCGCTTTCTGGGGCGAAGGTTGTTTTGCGACGGGACCGCAATGGCGCGTTCAACCTTCAGTTTGGGGGCGAGAATGCCTTTGCCGCATCGGGCGATTTTAAGGACGTCATTCGCGAGCTTAAGTCTTTGTTTGAATTTCCATTTTTGTCAGAAGTGGAAGATGTTTCGGTCAAGGATTTCGACTTTGAATTGATCGATGATTTTAGCGGTAGAACGTGGAATGTGAGCGAAGCCGCGCTGGTTATGAACCTTGCAGGCGGGCAAATTGACATCATTTCCAGCCTAGCGATTGCGCGCGAAAATAGCGCGCCTGCAACGATGGCATTCTCGCTTTCTGCGCCCAAATCTGGTTTGGCGGCCCAAGCGATGATCAATGTTCAAAACGTGCGGGCGCGCGATGTGGCGTTGCAATCGCCTGCGCTGTCGTGGCTCGGCGTTTTGGAAGCGCCGATTTCTGGAGCGTTGCGGACGGAACTTTTGGATGATGGTTCGCTTGGCGATTTGAACGGCACTTTGGAAATTGGCGCGGGCGCATTGCAGCCAACTCCGACCGCGCATCCCATCCCCTTTAGCGAGGCAAAAGCATACTTTTCCTATGACCCAAAGCGGGCCAAAATCAGTTTTGATCTCTTGCAAGCGAAGAGTGATGCGGGGGAAGTTTTGGCCGAGGGGTTTTCCTATTTGCAGGATTGGGACGGCGCGCGACCAGGCGCGATGGTCACGCAATTGCAGTTTTCAAAAGTGGTCGCCAATCCGGGAAATCTGATGCCGGAACCTGCGGTTTTTGACGGCGGCGCGCTTGATTTTCGCCTAAAACTTGATCCGTTCGTCGCAACCATTGGACAGCTTTCCCTGACCACAGACGCGCGGAAATTCCTTTTTGATGGCGAGATTTCAGCTCCCGAAGGCGACTGGGACGTGCGGGTAAACACGCGTTTGAATACGATCGATCACGACAGCCTTTTGGCGCTTTGGCCCGTTAAGGTCGCGCCGCGCACGCGGAAATGGCTCATGGAAAACGTCACGGGGGGACTGATTTACAACGTGGTCGCCGCCATTCGTAAAACGCCGGGAGAGCAGCTTCGCGCGTCGCTTGGCTATGAGTTTTCTGACGCCACTGTGCGCTATTTGAAAACCTTTCCGCCCGTAAAAGGCGGGAATGGTTATGTCTCACTGACCGGCAAGACGATGACGATTGCCGTCAACGAGGGGCATGTTTTGGTGCCCAATGCGGGAAGTCTGGATGTGGCGGGCACGGTCATTTCAATGCCTGATGTGACCCTGCGCCCCGCACCGATGGAAATTGAAATGCTGGCCCGCGGAGAGATTTCGACGGCGCTGTCGCTGTTGGATCTGGAGCCGTTTCGCTTTGTGAGTAAATCCGGCCAGAACGTTGAAATCGCGCAAGGAACGGCGGATATCTTGGCGAAGTTCAGCTTTGATATCGTCAAAAAGGTACAGCTCAAAGACGTGACCTATGATGTGACGGGCAAGCTGCTGGACGTGACGTCGACCCGTATTGTGCCGTCAAAAATACTAACCTCAGAGCAGTTGGATTTGCATGTGACGCCCGAGTCGCTTCGCATTTCGGGGCCGGGGCGGATTGGCACGGAAACCGATAAAGTTGCCTTTAATGTTGTGTGGGAGCAGCTTTTTGGCCCTGAGCATAAAGGGAACTCCAAGGTTACCGGAGACATCGAAATTTCGCAGGAATTTGTGCGCGCGTTTGGCCTTGGCTTGCCGAGGAACATGCTCTCGGGAGCGGGGATTGCGCAGATTGAAATCGACATGCAAAAAGACACGCCACCGCGCTTTTCTATGACCTCTGATTTAAATCGCTTGGGGATCAGTTTGCCCGAAATTGGCTGGAGTAATCCCAAGAATTCAACGGGGACACTTGCGGTTTCTGGCGTGCTGGGCGGCCCCGCACAGGTTGAGTCCCTTGAGCTTACGGCCAGTGGTTTGACGGCGAGGGGCAAGATTGAAATGTCGCCAAATGGCGGGTTGAAAAGCGCGCGGTTTGATAAGGTGCGCCTTGGAAAAGGGTTGGATGTCGGGGTTAACGTTGTTGGGCGCGGGGCTGGGCGCAATCCCGAAATTAGCGTTGTAAACGGGACCGTTGATCTGCGAAGCTTCAAGCTTCCTTCGGGAAGTGGCGGCGGGAGTGGTGGGGCGGCGACGCCGTTGACACTGCGACTTGATCGCCTGGTTTTGTCGAACACCCTGTCGTTGACCGACTTTAAGGGCGATTTCTCGACCGGATCGGGAATCACGGGGAAATACACGGGTTTGGTGAATGGTCAGGCGGCGGTTTCGGGGACGCTTGCGCCGTCTGGAAGTGGAACGGCAATTCGGATGCGCTCCTCGGATGCGGGGGCGGTATTGCGCGCGGCGGGTCTTTATAAAAATGGCCATTCGGGGGCGATGGATTTGGTTTTGGCCCCGCGCGGGCCTGCGGGGCATTATTCGGGTCGCCTTGTTGCGAATGATTTGCGCATCCGGAATGCACCTGGGATGGCGTCGCTGCTTGGGGCGATTAGTGTCGTTGGGTTGCTGGACCAGTTGGAGGATTCAGGTCTGCTGTTCAACGAGGTTGTCGCGGAATTTGTCCTGACACCAGAACGACTTACCCTTATGAAAAGCAGCGCGGTTGGCGCCTCCATGGGCATTTCTTTGTCGGGGGCGTATGAATTTGGCTCACAACGCATTGCCATGAAGGGCGTGTTAAGTCCGCTTTATGTGCTCAATGGGATTGGGTCTATTTTCACTCAGAAAGGCGAGGGCCTCTTTGGCTTCAATTTCTCAATGACGGGGACGGCCACCGCACCCAAAATAAGCGTCAATCCCTTCTCGATCCTCACACCGGGGATGTTTCGCGATATTTTCAACGGACCGCCGCCTAAGGCTGAGTAGGTCGGCGCGTGATTCTGCTGGGCAATCCGATATCAAGGTAGTAAACCGCGCAATTCCAAAGCTGGGGACCGCCATGAAACTGTCTGATTTTGATTTTGACCTTCCCGAAGATCGCATTGCGGTGCGCCCTGCGGTGCCGCGCGAGGCCGCACGGCTTTTGGTGGCGCAAGGGACGGGGATTGCCGATTTGCATGTCGCGGATTTGCTCGATCAATTTCGCGCAGGCGACCGTCTGGTTTTGAATGATACCAAGGTTATTCCTGCGCGCCTGTTTGGCACCCGCGCCCGTGATGGGGTAGAGGGGCTGACGCAGGCCAAAATTGACGTGACCCTGCTTGCGCCGCGCGGCGATGGCAATTGGTTGGCATTGGTTAAGCCGTTGAGAAAGATCAAAGAAGACGAGATCGTTGTGTTTACGGACGGGCTTTCGGCACGCCTGATTGCCAAGGAAGAAGGTGCGGCGATTTTGGCGTTTAACCTTGAAGGACGCGTGTTTGATGAGGCGTTGGAGGCCGCTGGTGCGATGCCATTGCCGCCCTATATTGCCGCGAAACGCCCCGCCGACGCGCAGGATCACTTGGATTATCAAACGGTTTTTGCCCGTCATAAGGGGGCTGTTGCCGCACCGACCGCGTCGCTGCATTTAACGACAGAGATGCTGGAGGCATTAGCGAAAAAGGGCGTGGATGTAACCTATGTGACGTTGCACGTTGGCGCAGGCACGTTTTTGCCCGTCAAGGTTGACGATATTTCCGATCATAAAATGCATGCGGAGTGGGGCGAAGTGACGGCGCAAGCCGTGGCGGAAATTGCGGCCACCAAGGCGGCGGGGCATCGGGTTATTCCGGTTGGTACCACGGCTTTGCGGTTGATCGAAACGGCGGCGCGCGCGGGGGAACTCTCGCCTTGGGTTGGCCCAACGGATATTTTCATCACGCCCGGATTTGAGTTTCGCGTGGCGGATGGGTTGATGACGAATTTCCACCTGCCGAAATCGACTTTGATGATGCTGGTGTCGGCGTTTTTAACCCCAAAAGCCATTCGCGACATCTATGAGCATGCAATCGCCGAGGGGTATCGCTTTTTCTCCTATGGCGACAGTTCGCTCTTGTGGCGCTGACGTTTCTCAACGAAGACGGATGCTTCATAGTTCGACCGTTCTAGACTCTCTAATGTCGTTTTTGTCGCACTAACTTCATTGGCTGCACATATACGTAGCCGAGATTAGAATAGGAGAAACGCATGTTTCAAGTCTTGGGTAGTAGCTGGGCGCTGCTTTTGGGGATGATGTTGTTGATGGTCGGCAACGGTCTTCAAGGCACCCTTTTGGGCGTGCGTGGCGGGATGGAAAATTTCTCGACCTTCTCGATGTCGATCATCATGTCCGCCTACTTCCTCGGCTTCTTGGGCGGGTCAAGAATGGCGCCGTGGATGATCCGTCGGGTTGGGCATGTGCGGGTTTTTGCGGCCTTGGGCTCGTTTATTTCTGCGGTTTTGATCCTGTATCCAACGGTGCCACATCCTGCGGCGTGGACCATCGGACGTGTGGTCATCGGTTTCTGTTTCTCGGGGGTTTATGTGACGGCGGAAAGCTGGCTCAACAATTCTGCCAGCAATGAAAACCGCGGCAAGGCCTTGAGCCTTTATATGATGGTGCAAATGTTCGGGATTGTCGCCGCGCAGGGCTTGCTCGCGTTTGGGGAGCCTTCAGGGTACATCCTTTTTGTGATCCCATCGGTGCTCGTTTCGATTTCGTTTGCGCCCATTCTTTTGTCAATCAGCCCAACCCCCGCTTTTGAGCGCACCAAGCCCTTGTCCCTCTTAGCTCTGTGGAATATTTCTCCCCTTGGCTGTGTCGGTATGTTTTTGTTGGGCGGCGTCTTTGCGGCGCAATTCGGGATGTCAGCGGTTTGGGGCTTTCAGGCCGGTCTAAGTATTAAAGAGATCTCGTTTTTCGTCGCTTCGGTCTATGTGGGGGCGTTGGTTTTGCAGTACCCCATTGGGTGGGTTTCCGACAAAATGGATCGTCGTCGCCTCATTTTGATTGTTGCCTTTATGGGCGGAACTGCGGCGGTTTGCGGGTATTTCTCAGGCGATAACTTCGTTCTATTGACCATCGCGGGCGCTTTGATCGGGGGAACTTCAAATCCGCTTTATGCGCTGCTGATCGCTTATACCAACGACTTTTTGGAGCACGAAGACATGGCCGCGGCCTCTGGCGGGCTGCTTTTTGTCAACGGAGTGGGGGCCATTTCTGGTCCGCTTATCGTGGGTTGGATCATGGGCGCGATTGGCCCGTCGGGGTATTTTGCCTATCTCGCAGTCCTGATGTTAGGCCTTTCTGCATACGCAGCTTGGCGGATGACGCGCCGTCCGAGTTCCCATTTGGAGGGCACGGGCCACTACACGCCGGTTTTCTACTCGGCAAGCCCTGTTGCGGTGGAATTAGCCCAAGAAGTGTTCATTGAGACAGCATTGCGCGAAGAAGAAGAGGCTGAACGCTCAGTATCGTAGTTTTGGCTTGCGTAATGTAGACAGGTTTGCAACGCTTAGGGCTCGGGGGACTGGTTCAAAGCAATGGAGGTTTTACCATGCTGAGCTCTGAAGAAGTACTGGCCTTTTGGCTTGACGACATTGGCCCAGAGGGCTGGTATGCGGGTGGCGATGAGTTGGATGTGAGCATTCGTGATTTCGCCCTTGAAGCTTGGGAGTCTGCGATGAACGGCGGACTTGGGCTTTGGCTTACCTATCCGACGGGCGCCTTGGCTTATGTCATTCTAACCGATCAGTTTTCGCGCAATATGTTTCGCGGAACGGCAAAGGCTTTTGCCTCGGATCGGTACGCGCATGCAGCAGCAAAACGTGCGATTGACCGCAAGTGGGATTTGAAAATTAACGAACCCGCGCGCCAGTTTATGTATATGCCCCTGATGCATTCGGAATGCCTGACTGATCAAGACCGCTGTGTGCGGTTGATGGCGGAACGGATGCCCGAAACGGGTGGCACACAATTGTTGCATGCAAAAGCACATCGTGAAGTCATTCGTCGCTTTGGCCGATTCCCATTCCGCAACCTCGCGTTGGACCGTCCAGAATTCAAACAGGAAGCAATCTTCCTTGAGCAGGGTGGTTATTCCTCGGCTGTGGAAGCGGTAAGCGCTTGATTTGACGGGGCTTTGATACAGTTAACCCTCTGCGTTTGTACGGCGCGGAGTTGGGAGTATTGATGTGTTTTGGAAAATAGTTTAGCGTTGAACTACATTTTAAAACGGAGTGACCCCACATGTCTTCTAAGTCTTTTGATATCGTTGTTATTGGCTCTGGTCCGGGTGGGTATGTCGCCGCAATCCGTGCCGCGCAACTTGGCCTCAATGTGGGACTTGTTGAACGTGAAAATCTCGGTGGGATTTGCCTGAACTGGGGCTGTATCCCGACAAAAGCTTTGCTGCGCTCAAGCGAGATTTTCCACCAAATGGAACGGGCCAAGGAATATGGCCTGTCCGCCGAGAAAATCGGCTTTGATCTTAAGGCAATAGTTAAACGCTCGCGTGGCGTGGCGGGCCAGATGGCTGCTGGCGTTAAAGGCTTGATGAAAAAGAACAAAATTACCGTTGTGATGGGCGAAGCGACGCTCTCCAAAGGTAAAGTCATCGTGAAAACCGAAGCGGGCAACGAAGAATTGGTCGCCAAAAATATCATCATTGCGACAGGCGCGCGGGCGCGTGAATTGCCAGGCTTAGAGGCTGACGGCGATCTGGTTTGGACCTACCGCCATGCCCTTGATCCGGTGCGGATGCCCAAGAAGCTTTTGGTCATTGGGTCGGGTGCGATCGGCATTGAGTTTGCAAGCTTTTACAACACGTTGGGCGCGGAAACTACGGTTGTCGAAGTGATGGATCGCGTGTTGCCCGTTGAAGATAAAGACATCTCGGCCTTTGCGAAAAAGCAATTCGTAAAGCAGGGCATGAACATCATGGAAAAAGCCATGGTCAAAAAACTTGATCGCGGCAAAGGCACCGTGACCGCCCATATCGAAGTCGGCGGCAAGATTGAGAAACACACGTTTGATACGGTGATTTCCGCGGTGGGTATCGTCGGAAACGTCGAAAACCTTGGTCTTGAAGACGCGGGCATCAAAGTTGATCGCACCCACATCGTGACCGACGAATATTGCCGTACCGGCGTTGAGGGCGTGTTCGCGATTGGCGATGTCGCAGGCGCCCCTTGGTTGGCGCATAAAGCGAGCCACGAAGGCGTTATGGTCGCCGAATTGATCGCGGGCAAAAAAGTGCATTCGATCAAACCCGAGAGCATCGCGGGCTGTACCTATTGCCATCCACAGGTCGCCAGCGTGGGTTATACCGAAGATAAGGCAAAAGAGCTTGGCTATGACGTCAAAGTTGGCAAATTCCCATTTGTTGGCAACGGTAAAGCGGTCGCATTGGGCGAGGCGCAAGGGCTGGTAAAAACCGTATTTGATGCGAAAACGGGCGAACTTCTGGGCGCGCATATGGTGGGGGCCGAGGTGACGGAACTGATCCAAGGCTATGTCATTGGACGCACGCTTGAGACCACGGAAGAAGAATTGATGAACACGGTCTTCCCGCATCCGACCCTAAGCGAAATGATGCACGAAAGTGTGCTCGCCGCCTATGGGCGTGCCATCCATATCTAGCGAGTGGTTTAAATTTTAAAGACAAAGGGCCGGGGGATTACCTCCGGCCTTTTGAGCTTTGTGGTGCAAATCCTATGTTTTTGCGAGTTTCGTTCGCCTTCTGTTCTCAAAGCCTCTTGGAACCGGCGCAACTTTGCCCTATCTCTTAAACAAGTCTTAAGAGGTGGATCATGGCCGAGCAGAAATACATCGAAGTTCGCGGTGCGCGCGAACATAATTTGAAGTCAATTGATGTCGACATCCCACGGGATCAACTGGTTGTAATTACTGGTCTTTCTGGGTCTGGAAAGTCGAGCCTCGCCTTTGATACGGTCTATGCTGAAGGGCAGCGCCGCTATGTCGAATCGCTCTCGGCCTATGCGCGGCAGTTCCTTGATATGATGGAAAAACCGGATGTGGATCACATTTCCGGACTGTCCCCCGCTATTTCCATTGAGCAAAAGACCACAAGTAAAAATCCGCGCTCCACTGTCGGGACCGTGACGGAAATTTACGACTATATGCGCCTGCTCTTTGCGCGCGCTGGGACACCGTATTCTCCAACAACTGGCCTGCCGATTGAAGCACAGCAAGTGCAAGATATGGTCGACCGTGTGATGACCATGGAAGAGGGGACGCGTGGCTATCTTTTGGCACCGATTGTGCGTGACCGTAAAGGCGAATATCGCAAAGAATTCCTCGACTTACGCAAGCAGGGCTTTCAACGCGTGAAGGTTGACGGCGAATTTTATGAACTCGATGAACCACCGAAGTTGGACAAGAAATATCGCCATGATATCGATGTGGTTGTCGACCGTTTGGTCGTGCGCGAAGGCATGGAAACCCGACTCGCAGACAGCCTGCGCACGGCCCTTGATTTGGCCGACGGCATCGCCATTTTGGAAACCGTGCCTGCCGAGGGGTTAGAGCCAGAGCGCCACACCTTTAGCGAGAAATTCGCCTGTCCCGTGTCGGGCTTCACCATTCCCGAGATAGAGCCACGGCTTTTTTCCTTCAACACGCCGTTTGGGGCCTGTCCGACCTGTGACGGGTTGGGGATGGAGCTGTTTTTTGACGAACGTTTGGTGGTGCCTGATAGCACGTTGAAGGTTTACGACGGCGCACTTGCCCCTTGGCGCAAAGGGAAATCGCCCTATTTCCTTCAAACGATCGAGGCCATCGCCAAACACTACGAGTTTGACAAAAACATCGCGTGGAAGAACCTGCCTGAGAAGGCGCAGCAGGTGTTTTTATTCGGCTCTGGCAAAGAGGAAATCCCCTTCCGCTATGACGAAGGTGGTCGCGTTTATGAGGTTACCCGTACTTTTGAGGGCGTGATTCCAAATATGGAACGCCGCTATCGCGAAACCGATTCCAACTGGATTCGTGAAGAATTTGAACGCTATCAAAACAATCGGCCTTGTGGGGCATGCGGGGGATTCCGCCTGCGGGAAGAGGCTCTGGCGGTCAAAATTGGGGGCGCACACATTGGGCAAGTCGTTCAGATGTCGATCCGCGAGGCCTTTGCATGGTGCGAGGACGTTCCTGCGTCTCTTTCGAAGCAGAAAAACGAGATCGCACGGGCGATCTTGAAGGAAGTGCGCGAACGGCTTGGGTTTCTCAACAATGTTGGGCTGGATTACCTCACTTTGAGCCGCAATTCCGGCACGTTAAGTGGCGGGGAAAGCCAGCGTATTCGCCTTGCCAGTCAGATCGGGAGTGGGTTGACTGGGGTGCTTTATGTGTTGGATGAGCCTTCAATTGGGCTGCATCAGCGCGACAACGGGCGCTTGCTAACGACGCTTAAAAACCTGCGAGATCAAGGGAATACCGTGATTGTCGTGGAGCATGACGAGGAAGCCGTGCGCGAGGCCGATTACGTGTTCGATATTGGTCCTGGGGCGGGGATTCACGGCGGACGTGTTGTGGCCGAAGGGACGCCTGCGGAGATCATCGCCAACGCAGCCTCTCTGACAGGGCAGTATCTTTCGGGAACGCGCGAAATTCCAATTCCAGCAGTCCGACGCAAGGGAAGTGGCAAGAAAATTAAGGTCGTTAAGGCCACGGGGAACAACCTCAAAAGTGTGACAGCCGAGTTCCCGTTGGGAATGTTTGTCTGTGTCACCGGCGTGTCGGGCGGCGGTAAATCGACACTGACGATCGAGACCTTGTTCAAGACGGCCAGCATGCGTTTGAATGGCGCGCGCCAGACGCCCGCACCTTGTGAAACGATCCAAGGGTTGGAGCATTTGGATAAGGTGATCGACATTGATCAACGGGCAATTGGCCGTACGCCGCGCTCAAATCCGGCGACTTATACGGGGGCGTTTACGCCGATCCGCGATTGGTTTGCGGGGCTGCCCGAGTCGAAAACACGTGGGTATAAGCCGGGACGGTTTAGCTTTAACGTGAAGGGTGGACGTTGTGAGGCCTGTCAGGGGGACGGGTTGATCAAGATCGAGATGCACTTTTTGCCCGATGTTTACGTCACCTGCGAGACCTGTCAGGGCGCGCGGTATAATCGCGAAACGCTGGAAGTTAAGTTTAAAGGCAAGAGCATAGCGGACGTTCTTGATATGACGGTTGAGGACGCGCAGACGTTTTTCCAAGCGGTTCCGCCCATTCGCGACAAGATGGATGCGCTGGTGCGTGTGGGGCTGGGCTATATCAAGGTCGGCCAGCAGGCGACGACTCTTTCGGGCGGCGAGGCGCAACGGGTGAAGCTATCTAAGGAACTGGCTAAACGCTCGACGGGACGCACGCTTTATATTCTGGATGAGCCGACGACGGGACTGCATTTTGAGGACGTGCGCAAACTGCTTGAAGTGCTGCATGAGTTGGTGGATCAGGGCAATTCGGTTGTGGTGATTGAGCATAATCTCGACGTGGTGAAAACGGCGGATTACATCATTGATATCGGGCCTGAAGGCGGCGATGGCGGGGGTGAAATTGTGGCCAAGGGGACGCCGGAGAAGGTTGCCCAAGTTGAGGCGAGTTATACGGGGCAGTACCTAAAGCCGATGCTTGAAAAGCGCAAAGTTGCAGCCGAATAGGCAAGGGGCCGATGACGAGGGCATCGAGCCCTCGACATCGGCGGCGCTTAGGCGAGGTTAGCTCGTGCGGCCACGTTTTTCAAAGCGCGGCAACATAGCGGAGAAATCTTGGCCGCGACCGCCTTCATTTTCGACGAATTCCGCATAGAGCGCCTTGGCGAGGGCGCCCATCGGGGTGTCGGCGTCGATATTTTCGGCGGCTTGTTGGGAGAGGCCCAAATCCTTGAGCATCAGTTCCGCTGCAAAGCCAGGTTTATAACCGTTGTCGGCGGGGCTTTGGGGGCCAATACCAGGCGCGGGGCAATAGGTGTTCATGGACCAACTTGAGCCGGAAGAAGTACTGACCACATCGAACATTTTTTGCCGATCGAGACCCAATTTGTCAGCCATTGCAAAGGCTTCGCAGGTGGCAATCATGGTCACGCCGAGGATCATGTTGTTGCAGATTTTGGCGGATTGACCCGCGCCTGACTCGCCACAATGCACCGCTTTTTGGCCCATGATATTAAAGAGGGGGGCTACCATTGCAAAGCCCTCGTCTGTGCCGCCAGCCATGAAGGTGAGCGTGCCCGCTGAGGCACCTCCGATGCCGCCGGAGACGGGTGCATCGACGGCCAAGAGGCCTGCCGCTTGGGCTTGATCGGCGACGGCGCGCGCACTTTCGACATCCACGGTGGAGCAATCAAGAAAGCAGCTGCCTTGGGCCATGGCGGGGATGATTTCCGCGGCAACAGAGCGCAGAATTGCGCCGTTGGGCAGCATGGTGATGACGACGTCGGCACCTTGAGCGGCGGCTAGCGCATTGTCAGCTTTTGCGACGCCTTCAGGGCAAGGGGTGACCAGATCAAAACCGGTAACGTCGTGGCCCGCTGCGGATAAATTGGCAGCCATGGGACCGCCCATGTTGCCTAGTCCGATAAATCCGATTTTCATAGGTTAGCCTCGCTATCTTTGGTGAATTTGTCGCGGCCCAGTGGCATCAAAAGCTGTGAAACGAGCATCGGGGGGACGGCTTGGGCGTCGGCGTGTTGCCACTTCGGGGCGTTGTCTTTGTCGATTATTCGGGCCCGCACGCCTTCGAGGAAATCGGAGTCTGTGATCGCGCGGTGGGTGAAGCGATATTCCAGTTCCAGCACGTTCCAAATTGTGTGATTGGTACGGCGCTGACGGTGGATCAGTTCGGTCGTGGCGCACATTGAGAGGGGCGAATTTCCTGCGATGATTTTGAAGGATTTCTGGGTGAATTCAGTGTCTTCGGATAAAAGGCTGCGGAGGATATCGCCCATGGTTTCGCCGCCAAAATGGGCATCGATATCGCGTGCCATCGCTTTGAATTTGCCTTCGGGGGCTGACTCAAATGCTGCCTCAACCAGTGTGTAGTCGCCGGATTCTGCGAGGCGTTCGATCAGGGCGGGCCAGTTTTTGCGCGGAATGTATCCATCGGCAAAGCCAGCGTAAATTGCGTCAGCGGGGCCCATACGTGCACCCGTTGCGCCGAGGTATTCGCCAAGGCGACCGGGGGCTTGGCCGAGGAGCCAGCTTCCGCCGACGTCAGGCACCAAACCGATGACGGATTCGGGCATGGAAATTTGGGTGGATTCGCAAACGACGCGGTGGGAGGCGTGGCAGCCAAGGCCGACGCCACCACCCATGACATAACCGTGCATGAGGCTGATCAGGGGTTTAGGGTATTCGAAAAGTTCGGCGTTTATTTGGTACTCATTGCGCCAGAAGGTTTGGGCCTTTTCGACTTGGTCGCTGGTGCCCCAGTTGTAGATTTCGGCGACGTCGCCGCCAGCACAGAAAGCCTTGTCGCCCGCAGCATCTAGAACCACCAGCGCGATACTGTCGTCCTTAGCCCATGCCCGCATGACGGGGGCGAATTCTGCGAGCATATCGGCAGAGAGGGCGTTCAAAGCTTCGGGTCGGTTCAGGGTGATGTGGCCGATTTTGCCCACCACGCGTGCATGAATGAGGCTCATGAGTTGCGCTCCGTCAGAAGGGCGCGGGCGACGATCATGCGCATAATTTCATTGGTCCCTTCGAGGATTTCATGCACGCGCAGGTCGCGCACAATTTTCTCGATGCCATAGTCGGAAAGATATCCATAGCCGCCGTGAAGTTGCAGACATTGGTTGGCGGTTTTGCTGCCTACTTCGGTTACAAACCGCTTGGCCATGGCGCAGAATTTCGTGGCATCGGGCGCGCCTTGGTCGAGTTTCCACGCGGCTTGGCGCAGGAAAATACGGGCTGCTTGCATCTCGATTTCCATGTCCGCGAGGCGAAATTGCAGGGCTTGAAATTGATCGATCGGTTTACCGAAAGCCTTGCGTTCGCCCATATATTGCAGGGTAGATGTAAGGGCAGTTTGCGCCGCGCCAAGGGAGCAGGCGGAAATGTTCAAACGACCACCATCAAGCCCCGCCATCGCATATGTGAAACCTTTGCCGCGCTCACCGAGCAGATTTTCGGCGGGAATGTTGCAATTGTCCAACTGCACTTGGCGGGTGGGTTGGCTTCTCCAGCCCATTTTTTCCTCTAGGGCACCGAAACTTAACCCCTCGGTGCCATCCTCAACAATCATTGCGGAAATGCCCTTGGGGCCGTCACCGTCGCTGCGGGCCATGACGATAAAGGCGTCGGCATAGCCACCGCCCGAAATGAAGGCTTTGGTGCCGGTGAGGGAAAATCCATCGGCGGTTTCGACCGCGCGGGTTTTGAGCGCGGCGGCGTCGGACCCTGAGGCGGGTTCTGTGAGGCAATAAGCGAACACGCGTTCCATGGAAATTGCGGAGGGGAGGTATTTTTCGCGCAGTTCTTCAGAGCCGAATTTGTCGATCATCGCGGCGCACATATTGTGGATCGAGAGCATCGCTGCAACTGAGGGGCAGGCCGCCGAAAGGGCCTCAAACACCAAGGTCGCGTCGAGGCGGGACAGGCCGGTGCCGTCGTTTTCTTCGCGAACGTACAAGCCACCAAAACCGAGTTCGGCCAGTTCGGGCCAAAGGGATTTCGGGATGTCTCCTGCGGCCTCCCATTCGCGCGCAAAGGGCGCGATGCGCTCTTGGCCAAAGGCATAGGCCATCTCAAATATTGTCGATTGCTCGTCCGTCAAAGCAAAATCCATGGGGTTTCCTCCGTACCGCTTGAATTGAACGCTTGTTTAGTTTTTCAATGTTGCAAGAGTATTGCAAGGTCAATCGTCGCAAGAAAAAGGCCGGCGATTGCGCGCCGGCCTCTGTGATTTAATCGAACGCTTTGAAGTTGAATTCGCCGCCTTCTTTGAGGCCTGAGGGCCAGCGCGAAGTCACCGTTTTGGTGCGCGTGTAGAACTTGAACGAGTCAGTCCCGTGTTGGTTCAAATCGCCAAAGCCGGATTTTTTCCAGCCGCCAAAGGTGTGGTAGGCGAGCGGCACAGGGATTGGCACGTTGATGCCGACCATGCCGATGTTGATGCGGTGCGCAAAGTCACGCGCCGTGTCGCCATCGCGGGTAAAGATCGCGGTGCCGTTGCCGTATTCGTGGTCCATGGCAAGGCCGAGAGCCTCTTCATAGGACGCCGCACGAACGGTGCAAAGCACGGGGCCGAAGATCTCTTTTTTGTAGATGTCCATGTCGGGTGTGACGTGGTCAAAGAGGTGGGGGCCGACGAAAAATCCGTTTTCGTAGCCTTGCAGCGAGAAGCCACGGCCATCAACCGCGAGGGTCGCGCCTTGGGCAATACCCGATTCCACGAGGGCTTCGATATTGGCTTTGGCGGCGGCAGTAACAACAGGACCGTAATCAACGTCATCGCCTGATGTGTAGGGTCCAACTTTGAGGGCCTCGATGCGGGGGATCAGTTTTTCGATGAGTTTATCTGCGGTTTCTTCGCCCACGGGAACAGCCACGGAAATCGCCATGCAGCGTTCGCCAGCCGCGCCAAAACCAGCGCCGATCAGGGCGTCGGCAGCTTGGTCAAGGTCAGCATCAGGCATGATGATCATGTGGTTTTTCGCGCCGCCAAAACACTGAACGCGTTTGCCGTTGGCACAGCCGCGCGAGTAGATGTAGGAGGCGATTGGGGTGGAACCAACGAAGCCAATGGCTTGGACGGTTTCATTGTCGAGGATAGCATCGACGGATTCTTTGTCGCCGTTGACGACCTGAAGGATGCCGTCAGGAAGGCCTGCTTCTTGGAATATTTCAGCAAGCATCAAAGGCACGGATGGGTCGCGCTCGGAAGGCTTGAGGATGAACGCATTCCCACACGCAAGGGCGGGGCCCATTTTCCAGAGCGGGATCATGGCGGGGAAGTTGAAAGGGGTGATGCCTGCAACAACACCAAGAGCTTGGCGCATGGAGTACATGTCGATACCAGGGCCAGCGGCGTCGGTGAAATCACCTTTGAGGAGGTGCGGTGCGCCGATGCAGAACTCGATAACTTCGAGGCCGCGTTGCACGTCGCCTTTGGCGTCAACGAAGGTTTTGCCGTGCTCGCGCGAAAGGGCTTCGGCGAGTTTATCCATGTCGCGGTTGATCAGGCCAACGGCCGCCATCATCACACGTGCGCGGCGTTGTGGGTTGGTCGCGGCCCATTTTGGCTGCGCGGCAGCGGCGGAAGCAACAGCGGCATCAAGTTCGGCTTTGGAGGCCAAAGGAACTTTGGCTTGAACTTCGCCAGTCGCAGGGTTGAAGACATCGGCAAAACGTCCTGATGTACCTTTGACGTGTTTGCCGTCGATGAAATGGGTGAGTTCGTTCATGGGGGCTCCTTGTTTTACGTTACCTGTAACTTAGTCTTGCATTAATGCGAAATATATAGGTATTTATCCAAAGAGGTTTTGCATTTTTATAGGTATCGGGGCGGCATGGAAATTAAGTGGGACGACTTGCGGATTTTCCTCTCAGTGGCGCGCAGCGAGAGCATTTCGGGGGCGGGGAAAAGCCTGCGGATTGATGCGGCGACGGTCGGACGCAGGATTGCGCGACTTGAGCGCGACCTCGAAACGCCGCTGTTTGCGAAATCCCCGCAAGGGTATGCGCTGACGGATGCGGGGCAACGTTTGGTGGACCACGCGGCGCAAGCAGAGCAATCCGTGGGGGCGGCGGTCGCGGACTTGCGCGGCGCGGCGCAGGGCTTGTCGGGGGTGATCCGCATTGGCGCGCCTGATGGCTGTGCGAATTATTTGTTACCCCAGATTTGTGCGCAGATATGTGCGGATCATCCGGGTTTGGATGTTCAAATCGTGGCTTTGCCGCGGGTGTTTAACCTTTCTAAACGCGAAGCGGATATGGCGATTACGGTAAGTCCCCCAACGGCGGGGCGGCTAACGGTTCAGAAACTTTCGGATTATCACCTGCATTTGGCGGGCAGTGAGACCTATCTTGCGGCCCATCCCAAGGTTGAAGAATTGAAGGATATCAAAGGGCATCGGATGATCGGCTATATTCCGGATATGATTTTTGACAAGGAACTCGACTATCTGGCCGAAGCAGGCGCCGAGCGCGTGACGCTGGGATCAAATTCGGTGTCGGTGCAGTTTAATTGGGTGCGCACGGGGGGCGGCCTTGGGATTGTGCATGATTTTGCCATCCCCTCGGCGCCGCATGTGCGAAAAATTCTCACCGATCATATTTCGTTAACGAGAAGTTTTTATTTGGTCCGCCATATTGATGATCGGCGCGTCACGCGGCTCAATACGTTTGCTGATTTACTGTCCCAAGGGGTGCGTCGAGAAATTGCGCATCTTGAAGCGCAATCTTGACAGCGCGTGAATTGGAAGCGAACGTGAGATTATATAATTTAACTTTAGGAGGTGCTGCCCATGCTCGTACAACAGATTTTGAAATCCAAGGCGACGGATGGCGTGATTACCCTCACTGTGGACGCTACATTGAGTGAGGCCGCAGCGCTTTTGTCGTCCAAGAAAATCGGGACGATTGTGGTTTCTAACGATGGTAAATCCGCCGATGGGATTCTTTCGGAGCGCGATATCGTGCGCGAATTGGGGCGGCGCGGTGCCGGATGTATGACGGACAAGCTCGAAGACGTGATGACCAAAAAGCTGGTGACCTGTACGTTGACGGATCGCGTTGACGATATTTTGCAAAGTATGACAGACGGGCGTTTTCGCCACATGCCAGTGTTGGAGAATGGCGAACTTGTAGGGCTTATTTCGATCGGTGACGTTGTAAAGGCCAAGCTCGCGGAGCTTTCGATGGAAAAAGACGCGCTTCAAGGGATGATTATGGGGCATTAGCCTTGCAAAGAAAAAGGGGTGCAAGTCGGTTGAGGGCTTGCATTCCGTGGCGCAATAATGTTGCGTGCCCAAAACATTGGCAATGGAGGGCCGCACATGCGGATTGGTCTTTACCCCGGAACTTTTGACCCGATTACCTATGGGCATATTGATATTATTCGACGTGCGAGTGCATTGGTTGATCGGCTGGTCATCGGGGTTGCAATCAACCGCGACAAGGGGCCGTTGTTTGACTTGAACGAACGGGTCGCGATGATCGAGGCGGAATGCGCGCCATTGGCCAAGGAGGTCGGCATCGAGATTGTGGTGCATCCGTTTGAAAATCTGTTGATTAAATGCGCAAATGACGTGAATGCGCAGATTATAGTGCGCGGCCTTCGCGCGGTGGCCGATTTTGAATATGAGTATCAAATGGTCGGGATGAACCGCGCCTTGGACAGCCGAATTGAAACGGTCTTCCTGATGGCAGACGCCAAACATCAAGCAATTGCCAGCAAGCTGGTGAAAGAGATCGCGCGGCTTGATGGCGATGTGAGCAAATTCGTAACCCCCGCCGTGAATGCGGCGTTGCTGGCGAAGTATTAAGTTTTAAATATTTGTTTTATAAAGAAAAAAAAGCCGCCCTTTAAGGCGGCTTTTTGTGTTTGGATTCTCAGCACGACGTGCTTAGATAAGTTTGCCCATCGCAACGGCCGTGTCTGCCATACGATTTGAGAAACCCCATTCGTTGTCATACCAAGTGAGGATGCGGCAGAGGTTGCCGTCCATAACTTTGGTTTGATCGGTCGCGAAGATCGAGGAACGTGGGTCGTGGTTGAAGTCCATCGACACGAGTTTCTCGTCGGTGACGCCAAGGATCCCTTTGAGGGGACCAGAGGCCGCCGCTGCGGAAATCGCGGCGTTGATTTCTTCGACCGTTGTGTCGCGTTTGGCTTCAAATGTGAGGTCAACAACCGAAACATTCGGCGTTGGAACACGGATCGCAACCCCATCAAGGATGCCGTTCAATTCTGGAAGCACGAGGCCCACAGCTTTGGCAGCGCCGGTCGACGTTGGGATCATGTTACAAGCTGCGGCGCGAGCGCGGTACAGATCGCTGTGCATCGTGTCGAGTGTGGGTTGATCGCCCGTATAGCTGTGGATCGTCGTCATGAAACCACGTTTAATGCCGATAGCATCGTTCAACACCTTCGCAACGGGCGCAAGACAGTTGGTCGTGCAGGACGCGTTGGAAACGATGATGTCGTCTGCGGTAAGAACACCATCGTTCACACCATAAACGATTGTTTTATCGGCACCTGCGGAGGGGGCGGAAACCAGAACGCGGCTCGCGCCGTTTTCAAGGTGTATCGCTGCTTTGTCGCGCGCGGTAAAGATACCGGTACATTCCAGAACGATATCCACGTGTCCCCACGGCAATTCGGCGGGGTTACGGATCGCGGTAACTTCAATCGGGCCACGGCCAACGTCGATGGTGGAGCCTGTGGTTTTTACGTCATGGGGGAAGCGTCCGTGAACCGTGTCGTAGCGCAAAAGATGGGCGTTTGTTTCGACAGGTCCAAGATCATTGATCGCGACAACTTCGATATCAGTGCGGCCGGATTCGATGATTGCGCGCAGGACATTGCGCCCAATCCGTCCAAAACCGTTGATCGCTACTTTTACAGACATGTGTGAGTCTCCTTGGACATCAAATCAAGTGAGTGGGGGCCACGTGTGTGTTAACGCTAACAAGCTTCTGTTGCAAGTGACGCCCTGCAAAATGCGGTGAGAATATTGTGATGTATACGCTGTCAGCGCCAGAAGGCGATGTAATCCGTTAATTCCCAAAATTTTTGGCAAAGCACAATCGTCATGGCCCAGTCGAAAAAAGTATAATCGACGGCCAGAAAAATAAAAATACAGACGCCGAGGCTGATTGCGAGGGTGTTGTTCATAGGTCTCCGGCTCGTCTGCGCCAGAAATGACGCCTGTTTAGTGCAACAGACGCCCCATTGCCGCCGCGACATCGGCCATACGGCAGGAGAATCCCCATTCGTTATCGTACCAAGCAAGCACACGCACAAGGCGTTTGCCCACTACTTTTGTTTGGTCTGGGGCAAAGATAGACGAATGTGGGGTGTGATTGAAGTCGATAGAAACTTTTTGTTCGGGGTCATAAGCGAGGACCGCGCCCATATGGCCATTGGCGGCGGCGGCGACGATTTCGTTGATATCGTCGGCGGTCACGTCTTTTTCCGCGACGAAAGTAAGGTCGATGGCGGAGACATTGGGCGTGGGTACGCGCATGGAGGTGCCGTCGAGTTTGCCGTCGAGTTCTGGGAGGACGAGGCCTAGGGCCTTTGCGGCACCCGTGGAGGTCGGAATCATCGACATGGCGGCGGCGCGGGCGCGATAAAGGTCGGGGTGGCGACGATCAAGGGTGGGTTGGTCGCCTGTGTAGCTGTGGATTGTGGTCATGATGCCGCTTTCGATTCCCACCGCGTCATTGAGGACTTTGGCGAGAGGGGCGAGGCAGTTGGTGGTGCAGGACCCGTTGGAAACAATCGTGTCTTGGGGCAGCAGGTCGCGATGGTTGACACCATACACAACCGTACGGGCGACGTTGGTGGCGGGGGCGGAAATTAGCACGCGTTTTGCGCCTTGTTTCAGGTGGATGGCGGATTTCTCGCCATCGTTGAAATTGCCGGTGCATTCCAGCACGACGTCGCATCCCGACCAGTCAAGCTCGCTTGGGTCATAGGAACTCATGACATCCATTGGGCCACGGCCTAAATCCATGGTCGAACCGTCAACGCGCACGTCATTGGCAAACCGTCCATGGACGGAGTCGTATTTGAGCAAGTGGGCGTTGGTTTCGATGGGGCCTGTGGCGTTGATTTTTACGACTTGGACATCGTTGCGTCCGCTTTCGGCAATATGGGCAAGAGTGCAGCGGCCAATGCGGCCAAATCCGTTAATCCCGAGTGTCACGGTCATAATATTATCCTCTGGCAGCGTCCTTCAGGGGCCTCTGACGGTTTGGCTGCTAGGGGAGTTATACAGGACGGGCTTGCCTCGGATAAAGCACTATAACGCTTTAATTGCAGCATGTTAGCGTTATCTTTTGGTGTTGGCGCTAACAGTTTTCGCGTTAAAATTGATGGTTGCGGTAACAGGGCGCGATAGGGTGAATCACCGCGTTCACATTTGATTGGCCACAAAAAAGCCCCGCCAACGGAAAGTCAGCGGGGCCAATTTGAACGGTTTCAGAGGGGGCTTAGTTGCCCAGAAGCTCTTTGACTTTCTTGACGGTTTCTTCTGCGGTGATGCCGAATTTTTCATAGAGCGTGGGGGCAGGGGCGGAAGCGCCAAAGCCTGTCATGCCAACAAACGCCGCTTTGGTGGATTTGCCGCGCTCGCCTGTGAGCCATTTATCCCAGCCCATTTGCACGCCTGCTTCAATAGCAACCCGAACTGGGCCACCAGGAAGAACGCGTTTGCGATAGGCGTCGTCTTGGGCTTCGAACAGTTCCATACAAGGCATGGAAACGACGCGTACGCCGATGCCTTCGCTTTCAAGAATATCCGCAGCTTTGAGCGCTATTTCAACTTCAGAACCCGTGGCCATCAGGATGGCCTCGCGTTTCGCAGTTGCGTCACGCAGGACGTAAGCGCCGAGGGCTGTGAGGTTTTTGTTTTTGTGCTCAAGGCGTACCGTTGGCAGGTTTTGACGTGAAAGCGCCATGACCGATGGGGTGTCTTTGACCGTAAGGGCCACTTCCCATGCTTCGGCGGTTTCTACGGTGTCCGCAGGGCGGAAGACGTAAGTGTTTGGCGTGGCACGCGAAATCGCGAGGTGCTCAACGGGCTGGTGGGTTGGGCCATCCTCGCCAAGGCCGATGCTGTCGTGGGTCATAACGAAAACCGTGGGGATTTTCATCAAGGCCGCGAGGCGCATTGCGGGGCGGGCATAGTCGGTGAAACACATGAATGTGCCGCCGTAGGGGCGTACACCGCCGTGCAGTACCATACCGTTCATTGCCGAACACATGCCATGCTCGCGGATGCCGTAATAGACATAGCGACCCTTGCGATCTTCGGGGGTAAAGACACCCAAATCAGGCGTTTTTGTATTGTTCGAACCGGTGAGGTCGGCAGAGCCGCCAACGGTTTCGGGCAACAAGGGGTTGAGGACTTCGAGGGTCATTTCAGAAGATTTCCGTGTGGCAACTTTGGGCTGCTCTTCGGAAATTTTCTTTTTCAAGGCTTTAACGGCGGCAGAGATTTTCTGAGGCGCATCAAGTGCATAGGCGCGGGTGAAGTCGGATTGTTTGCCACCAGGCATGGCTTCGAAACGGGCGGTCCATTCTGCAAATTCAGAGGCACCCTGGGCGCCAATCGCGGCCCAGCCTGCTTGAACGTCCGCAGGGATGACGAAGGGCGCGTGGTTCCAGCCGTAGACTTTGCGCGTGTCGGCAATGAGGGTCGCATCCGTCAAAGCGCCGTGGCCTTTGGAGGTGTCCTGCGCGGAGGAGCCAAGCGCGATATGGGTGGCGCAAGCGATCATCGAAGGCTTGTCGGTTTTTTTCGCGGCGGCAATGGCGGCGTCAATCGCAACAGGATCGTGGCCGTCGATTTCCTGCACATGCCAGCCGGACGCTTCAAAGCGCATGGGCTGGTTTGTACGGTCGGAGATTTCAACTTTGCCGTCGATTGTGATGCCGTTGTTGTCCCAGAACACGATGAGTTTCGAGAGTTCTTGGCGACCTGCAAGAGCGATGGCTTCGTGGGAAACGCCTTCCATCAGGCAACCGTCGCCCGCGATCACATAGGTATAGTGATCAACGACTTTCTTGCCGTAATGGGCGCGCTGGATTTCTTCGGCCATGGCGAAGCCGACGGAATTTGCGAGGCCTTGGCCAAGCGGGCCAGTTGTGGTTTCGATGCCTGTGGCGTGGCCGTATTCAGGGTGGCCCGCAGTGATCGCGCCCCATTGGCGGAAGTTTTTGATTTGGTCGATGGTCATATCTGCATAGCCCGTGAGATGGAGCAGCGAATAAAGCAGCATCGAGCCGTGACCCGCAGAGAGGATAAAACGGTCGCGGTCAGGCCATTGTGGGTTCTTTGGATCGAATTTTAGGTGCTTTTCAAACAAAACGGTCGCGACGTCGGCCATACCCATCGGCATGCCGGAGTGACCGGAATTGGCAGCAGCAACGGCATCTAGTGTCAGGACGCGAATTGCGGCGGCCTTGTTCCAGTGTTCAGGATGCTCTTTACGAAGGGTAGCAATATCCACGTTGTTTTCCTTTGGTTCGGGCCTAGAAGAGTTCATTGCGCGTTTGATAGCAGCCCAAGCGTGAAGATCAAGAAAGATCAGCCTATTGAGCCAAGCTATTGGTCCAAAAGGGGGCGCATTTCCGCAAATTCCGCTATAAACTAGCCTTGAGCCGCGCATGAGCGGCGATTCGCACAGCCTTTGGGACGCGCGGGTCGTTGACAGTTCGGGCAAGAATGACCCAAATGGGACCAAATGATCCCAAAACGAGCTTTCTTGTGGCGCACGAAGAGGAGACAGGCAAATGAGCGATATTGTTGAGTATGAGCGCCGAATTACGGCCGCCCTGACCAAAATTAGTGAACGACTGAATGCCGGTGGGGCGAGCGCCAGTACTGCAGATACCAGCGCCCTAGAAGCCGCACTGGAATCCGAGCGCACAGTCAATGCACAGCTTGAAGAGCGGGTGCGGGCGATCAAAACCAAACAAGAAGAAAAAATGGCGCAACTTGAAAAGCGCGTGACCACATTGCAAAGCGGATATGGTCAGCTTGAGGGCGACGTGAGCCGCCTCAAAGGCGTGAACGAGCAATTACGCGAGAGCATCCACGCGTTGCGTGAAGCCAATCAGTCGAATGTTGGCGAACCGCATTTGATCAATAAATCGATGTTGGTGGAGCTAGAGGCCTTGCGGGCCGTACACACCTCTGATCGCCACGAAATGGACAGTTTGCTTGGTGAACTCAACCAGATTATTGGGGAGGAAGCCTAATGCCCGAAGTTAAAATCACTATTGGTAGTCGCGAATTTGAAGTCAGTTGTCAGGAGGGCGAAGACCACTTCCTGCATTCAGCAGCAGCGCTATTGGATGCCGAGGCTTCGGTTTTGTCGTCGCAAATTGGCCGGATGCCCGAAGCGCGGATGTTGTTGATGGCGGGTCTGATGCTTGCGGATAAAACGGCGGGTCTTGAGGAACGTTTAGCGCAAGCAAACGAGAAATCCAAAGCCCAAGAACAGTTGATTGCTGAATTGCGCGACCGCCCCGCCGTAACAGAGCCAGTGGCGGTGATTCCGCAGCAGATTTTCGAGACGATGGCCGAATTGGCCGCGCGGGCCGAAGCGCTTGCGGACGAAGTCGAAGAAAAAATGAACGCCTAATATGAAAATGCCCGCCGAACCGAGGTTTGACGGGCATAAAACAGGGGTGTGAAATTTACGCGTTTGCGGCGCGAATTTTATCGGAAGCGTCTTTGTCGTATGTCACACCATTTTCAGCGAAAAGCGTGTCCAATTCGCCAGAAAGCGTCATCTCGGTGATGATGTCACAGCCGCCCACAAATTCACCTTTGACATAAAGCTGGGGGATTGTCGGCCAATCGGAATAATCTTTGATGCCTTGGCGGATTTCTTCGTCGGCCAGAACGTTCACGTCGCTAAATTCAACGCCCATGAAGTTCAAAACCCCAGCAACGCGGCTTGAAAAACCGCATTGTGGCGCGTCTTTTGTGCCCTTCATAAAGAGAACAACGTCGTTCGCGGTGACGGCTTCTTTGATCTTTGTGTCTGCACTCATCGGAGCATCCTTTACATTTTGGGAGGGGCGGTTGGGCCCGTTATTCTGGAACTTTGGTGGTCAAGGCGAGGGCGTGAAGTGCGCCCGCGTTGCCATCCATTGCGCCCTTTAGGCTCGCGTAAACGGCGCGTTGTTGTTGGACGCGGTTTTTGCCGCGAAAACTTTCGTCGGTCACTTCTGCCGCCCAGTGGTTTCCGTCGCCAGCCAAATCCGTAATGGAAATTTTGGCGTTCGGAAATTCCGCGCGGATCAGATCTTCGATATCGTGGGCTTGCATCGCCATAGGGAGGGTCCTCTTTCGTTGCCCAAGAGATAACGCCGTGTTCACTGTGATTCAAGAGGAGAGCCACAGTGATTGAACGGCGCGATGTCGCAAGGCGGTCAATGCTATTTTGTTTGTTGCGCCGTTAAGTGAGATTTAAGCGCAGCAAGGAAATCCATCACCTGTTTTTGGGTGTCACGGATTGGAAACGCATCAAACTCCGCGCGGGTCCAACCTGTTTGGGGAAAAAGCCATGCAATAAAGCTGTCACAGGTTTGTAATTGAGTGGGCGGGAGCGCAAGGGTCTGCGCGGTAAAGAGCAATTCGAGCAACGTATGGATTTTGCGCATTTTGGCAAAATCCTCGCTCATTTGTCCCAAGAGGCTTGGGTTTTGTTGCCAAGAAATCCCATCATAGAGACCCTGAACCACGCGTTGCCCCGCGCCAAGGCAATCATAGGCAATACAGCCCAAAAAGCCTTTATCCTTGAGCGTATCATGGATTTTGCAGAGCCCGGTTGGCGCGAGATTGGGACAGGCGACGCCTGCGGGTTTCTCAAGGGCGAACTTGGTGGATTGCTCGATATGCAGCGCCACACAACACAGTGCGGCGCAGTTCTGGCAGTCGGGCGCAAGGGCGTCGTGGCCCTTGGCCCTTTTTAGCGGATCAGTCGAATGTGTTGGCAAAGGTCGACCGGAAGGTTGCAGACAGCTCAGAAAGCGGGGCGGAGGAGGAGCCAAATTGCACGGTATCGCCGCCAAATTTGCCGACACTTTCGATATAGATGCCAGCGGCCCCAGCGGCACTCATAAGCGCTTCGGCTTGATCGAAGTTACAGGCCACAAGATAGCGGGCTTGGTCCTCGCCAAAGAGGGTTGGGGTTTCGTCGCTGGTGAGATGAACGCCAACGCCTGCGGCTTCGGCCAACTCAAAAGCGGCGAGTGCGAGGCCACCATCCGAGAGGTCGGTACAAACTTTGATCAAGTCGCGGTTTGCGAGGATGAAATCGCCGTGTTTGCGTTCGGCGGCGAGGTCTACGTGCGGCGCGTCGCCTTCTTCGCGGCTAAAGACTTCGGCGAGGAGGGCGGATTGGCCGAGGTGGCCGAAGGTTTCGCCGATGACCATGGCCACATGGCCGTCGCGAACTTCGCCCGAAATGGCTTCCTCGCCCGCCGCGATCAGGCCGACCGCGCCAATCGTTGGAGTAGGGAGGATACCTGTGCCGTCAGTTTCGTTATAAAGGCTAACGTTGCCCGAAACGATGGGCATATCCAAGGCGAGGACGGCTTCGGCGATGCCTTTGATGGCGCCGACGAATTGGCCCATGATCTCGGGCTTTTCGGGGTTGCCGAAATTCATATTGTCGGTGGTGGCAAGGCCACGCGCGCCGACGGCCACGAGGTTGCGATAGGCTTCGGCGACGGCTTGTTTGCCGCCTTCAAAGGGGTTGGCTTTGACGTAGCGCGGCGTCACGTCCGAGGTGAAGGCCAGCTGTTTGTCGGTGCCATGCACGCGCACAATGCCCGAACCGGCGCCCGGATTGCGGGAGGTGTCGGCCATAACCATCGTGTCGTATTGTTCATAGACCCATTGCTTGGAGGCATAGTTGGGGCAGGAAATTAGCGCTTTGAGGCCGTCGATAGGATCAATGCTGGGCACATCGCCGAGGGGTTCGGCAGCGGGTGTTTCGACCCAAGGGCGGTCATATTCAGGCGCGGAGCCCGAGAGCGTTGCCAAGGGCAAGTCGGCTTTGACTTCGCCATTGTGCAGAACAAGGAAGCGGTCCTCGGCAATTGTTTCGCCAACGATGGCAAAATCAAGGTCCCATTTTACAAAAACCGCTCGGGCTTCGGCTTCGAGTTCGGGTTTGAGGACCATCAACATGCGCTCTTGGCTTTCCGAGAGCATCATTTCATAGGCGGTCATGTTTTCTTCGCGTTGGGGCACGTCTTCGAGGTTGAGTTTGACACCCAAACCGCCCTTGTCGCCCATTTCAACGGCGGAACAGGTCAGGCCCGCAGCTCCCATGTCTTGGATCGAGATCACAGCGCCCGTGGCCATCAGCTCAAGCGTGGCTTCCATCAAGCGTTTTTCGGTGAAGGGGTCGCCGACCTGAACGGTGGGGCGTTTATCCTCAATGGTGTCGTCGAATTCCGCCGAGGCCATCGTCGCGCCGCCGACGCCATCACGGCCGGTTTTTGCGCCGAGATAAACGACGGGCATGCCGATGCCAGAGGCTGCGGAGTAGAAAATCTTGTCGGTATCCGCGAGGCCCGCCGCGAAGGCATTGACCAGACAGTTGCCGTTATAGGCCTCGTGGAAGCGCACTTCGCCACCCACGGTTGGGACGCCAAAACAGTTGCCATAGCCGCCAACGCCCGCAACCACGCCGTTGAGCACGGATTTGGTTTTCGGATGCGCAGGCACACCAAATGAGAGCGAATTCATTGCCGCAATCGGCCGTGCGCCCATGGTGAAGACATCGCGCAGAATGCCGCCAACACCCGTTGCCGCCCCTTGATAGGGCTCAATGTAGCTTGGGTGATTGTGGCTTTCCATTTTGAACACCACACATTGTCCATCGCCAATATCAACGATGCCCGCGTTTTCGCCAGGACCACAGATCACTTGCGGGCCTTCGGTGGGTAGTGTGCGGAGCCATTTTTTGGAGGACTTATAAGAGCAGTGCTCGTTCCACATGGCCGAGAAAATACCAAGCTCGGTGAAGGTGGGCGTGCGACCGATGATGTCGAGGATGCGCGCGTATTCATCGGGGCTTAGTCCGTGGCTCGCAATCAGGTCTTCGGTGATGGTTGGCTCTTGCATTTCAGTCCCCATTTTGAAGTTGGGCATTCAATAAGCAAATAACGGGCCAAGGGGAAGGGGGCGCGACGGTTGCGGCGCAATTAACAGGTGTTTTTCGCGGGACCTGTGTTTGGGGTGCCTTGCGCGGTGCTTAAATACCGTGCGGATTTCAAACTGCCCAAGGTTTCGGCATCTATTTCGCACCTGCAGAAAAAAGGCCGAAAAAAAAGGCCGAGACAATGCTCGGCCCAAGTACAACAGGGAGGTTGAAGTAATGTGAGTTGCCTCAGCATCAACTTCTAGCTTCATTTATGGGCACTAAAGCCGCGTTACAATAGTTTTTTCTGCTGCGATAGCGCAATCCCGCTATGCGTGTGGCGCATATCTCACATAAATATGCGTGAAATCGATCCAGAAAGGGCCTGTTTTTTAGGCGCGATCATCCTGTAACCTCTTGCGATGAGCGAATATTTCCTCGGTTACGAAGTCGCGGAAGGCCGCAATCCGCTTGGATTGCCGTAATTCCTCAGGATACGCCAGATAAACAGGCACTTCGTTGCTTTCGGCGTCCTGAACCACGCGCACCAGATTCGGGAAGTCTTCGATGACGTAATCAGGAAGCACACCGACGCCCAATCCAGACAGCACCGCTTGGAGCACGCCGAAGTAGTTGTTCACCGTCAGCGACAGCCGTGGCTCATAAGTCATAAGGTGTTGCACGAAGCCAGAACTGGCGGCAACTTGCGCACTTTTGGTGCTTTGACAGATGAGGCGATGCCCCTTGAGGCCGACCAAGTTTTCGGGCGCGCCGTATTCGTCAATATAGTCCTGAGTTGCATAGAGGCGCATTTTTACCGACATTAGGCGTTTGCGAATAAGGTCGGCTTGGCTTGGCTCTTTCATACGGATGGCCACGTCGGCCTCGCGCATGGGCAGGTCAAGCACGCTCTCCTCAAGCATCAGGTTGATCTTGAGGTCGGGGTATTTGTTGTAAAGGTGAGGCAGGCGCGGCGCGAGCCAGAGCGAGCCAAAGCCAATCGTCGTTGTCACACGCAATTCGCCAAACACCTCATCATCGCTATCGCGAATACGCGCGGAGGCCGCATCAAGCCGTTTGCTCATGGCGATAGTGGCTTCAAACAGGAATTGCCCCTGTTCGGTGAGAATCAGTCCGCGAGCGTGGCGGTGAAAAAGGGTGGCCGAGAGGCTGTCTTCAAGGGCGCGAATCTGTCTTGAAACCGCCGATTGCGACAGGTGGAGGGTCTCGCCAGCGGCCGTTAGGCTTCCTGCTGCGGCCACTGCGTGAAATATTCTTAGCTTATCCCAGTCCATCTTTGCGTATTCAATCTCTGTTTAGGGTCATTTCATGCGTTGGAATACAATTAACGCTAACATGTTTGCAAATCCCAAACTTATAAAAAAAACATTTTGTAGGTCAGTCTTTTTGACCTATTATCAAAATGTGATCGCTTTGAGGAGGATAAGCCCAATGTCTAAGCAGAAAATAACTTTGCATGACCGTTTTGATTTAGAGACGTCGACAGTCTTGTTGAATGGGACGCAGGCGCTTGTGCGTCTGATGATGATGCAACACGCGCGCGACGTGGCGGCAGGGCATAACACCGCTGGCTATTGCACGGGCTATCGTGGGTCGCCGCTTGGGGCCGTCGATTTGCAAATGCAAAAGGCCAAGAAAGACCTTGATGCGCATCAAATCACATTCCTGCCTGGATTGAACGAAGACCTCGCGGCGACCGCAATTTGGGGCAGCCAGCAGGCAGAATTGCGCGGCGAAGGCAAATACGATGGCGTGTTTGGCCTTTGGTACGGCAAGGGGCCTGGGGTGGATCGTTCGGGCGACGTGATGCGCCACGCCAATATGGCGGGGACCAGCGCGCTTGGCGGGGTTTTGATGGCGATGGGCGACGATCACACCGGCGAAAGCTCGACCACGTTGCACCAAAGCGATTGGGCGATGGTCGACGCCTATATGCCGATCGTTTCACCCGCGGGCGTGCAGGAAATCATGGACTTGGGCCTGTATGGCTGGGCGCTGAGCCGATTTGCGGGCGTTTGGGTTGGCTTGAAAACCATGAAAGACACCGTTGAGGCGACCTCGATTGTGAATGGCGATCCCTTTGCCAAAGAGTTTGTGACGCCGGAGTTTGACGGCCCTGAGGGGGGTATGAATATTCGTTTGGGCGACACGCCTGTGGCCCAAGAGGCCCGCATGATTGATTATAAACGCAAGGCTGCCGAAGCCTTTGCGCGCGCCAATCGGATCGACAAACGGGTTTGGGGCCAAGAGGGTGCGAAAATCGGATTTGTTGCGGCGGGGAAAAACTGGCTCGACCTGACCCATGCGCTGCAACTCCTTGGGTTGGACGCTGAGGAGGCCGAACGCCTTGGCATCACCACTTATAAAGTGGCGCAGGTTTGGCCGCTGGACATGCTCAGCTTCCATGAGTGGGCCGAAGGGTTGGACCTGATCGTTGTCGTGGAAGAAAAACGCAAATTGATCGAAGTTCAGGTCAAAGAGGCCATCTTTGATGACGTTCATGACCGGCGGGTTTATGGCTGGCGCAAGGGGGCGAGTAAGGAAGAACTCTTTCCAACACGCTTCGCACTCGACCCGATTATGATTGCGCAGAAGATTGGCAAAATCCTCATTGAGGAAGGGCGCGGAACAAAGGACGTCAAGCAAGGGCTTGAGATGTTGGATATCGCGCAACGTGCAGATAACGCAAAGGAAATTGCCGCTCGGTTGCCGTATTTCTGTTCTGGTTGCCCGCATAATACTTCGACCAAAGTGCCCGAAGGCCATCGCGCCTACGCAGGGATCGGCTGCCATTATATGGTGCAATGGATGGATCGCGAGACCACCGGATTTACCCAAATGGGCGGCGAGGGTGCGAATTGGGTTGGCGAGGCGCCATTCTCAAAAACTGCGCATGTTTTCCAGAACTTAGGCGATGGAACCTATAACCACTCGGGTATCCTCGCCATTCGTGCGGCCCTCGCGGCGGGCACCAATATCACCTATAAAATCCTCTATAACGACGCAGTTGCCATGACGGGTGGCCAAACCAACGAAGGCGGGCTTTCAGCGCATCGGATTGCGGCGGAACTCAAGGCGATGGGGGTGGAACATCTGTCCGTTGTATATGACGAAAAAGAGGACGTCGATTTTTCGAAGTTCCCTAAGGGGCTGGATATTTACCCGCGCGATGACTTGATGGATGTGCAGAAAAAATGCGCCGAAATCAAAGGTGTTTCGGCGATACTGTACATCCAAACCTGCGCTGCGGAAAAACGGCGTCGGCGCAAGCGCGGCACGTTCCCTGATATCGACAAAAGGGTTTTTATCAACACGGATGTTTGTGAAGGCTGCGGCGATTGCGGCGTGCAAAGTAACTGTGTATCGATTGTTCCTGTTGAGACCGAATTGGGCCGTAAACGCGGGATTGATCAGAGCAGTTGCAACAAGGATTTCTCCTGTGTGAATGGTTTTTGCCCATCTTTTGTGACACTGCAAGGCGCGCAAGTGCGCAAAGCGGCCACGGCGACCTTGGAATTACCAGCGCTTCCTTGCCCCGTTTTGCCGACGATTTCCGGCACCCATAATATCGTGATCACGGGCGTCGGCGGCACAGGTGTTGTCACCATCGGTGCGATCCTCGCTATGGCGGCCCATATGGACGGCAAAGGCGCTGGCATGATGGAAATGGCGGGGCTGGCGCAAAAGGGCGGAGCCGTGCATATCCATTGTCGTTTGGCAAACTCTCCCAGCGATATCAGTGCGATACGCGTGGCGACAGGCGAGGCGGATGCGGTGATTGGCGGCGATTTGGTCACAACCGCAGGGGCCAAAACGCTCGGCCTTATGAAGGTTGGAAAAACCGGCGCTGTGGTCAACAGTCACGAGATTATCACCGGCGATTTCACCCGCGACACGGGCTTCAAACTGCCAATGGATCAACTTGCGCTGGCTTTGGAGGCCCGCCTGCAAGATCGGTTGCAGATGTTCGATGCCTCGGCCCTAGCGAAGGCTTTGCTCGGAGACAGTATTTTCTCGAATATGATGATGCTTGGGGCTGCTTGGCAGCGTGGCCTTGTGCCGCTCACCTATGCTTCGATCATAGAGGCGATTGTGCTGAACAAGGCTGCAGTTGACGCGAATAAACGCGCGTTTGAGATCGGTCGTTGGGCGGCACTGTATCCTGAGAAAGCCCAAGAGGCCTGTGCGAAACCTGCTGAAGCTCCGCTGAGTTTGGACGCGTTGATCGACTATCGTGCGACGCACCTTGAGGCCTTCCAAGACGCGGATTTGGCGGCAAAATACCGTGCACGTTTAGACAGCATTAGTTATCCGGTTTTGAAAGAAGCCGTCGCCAAAGGCTATCACAAGTTGCTGGCATATAAGGACGAATATGAAGTCGGGCGCCTTCATTTGGAAACCGAAGCCAAGGCGCGGGCCGAGTTTGACGGCGATTTCAAAATGACGTTCCACTTGGCACCGCCAATGATCGGGGGAAAGAGCAGTGATGGACGCCCGAAAAAGCGCGAATTTGGTCCGTGGATTCGGCCCATGTTCACTGTTTTGGCGCGGTTGAAATTTCTGAGGGGGACGGCGTTTGATCCCTTTGGGCGGACTGCTGAGCGCAAAATGGAACGGGCTTTGATCGCACAATATGAGAACGATCTGGAAGCTGTTTTGCCGCTCTTTTCGTCGCAAACTGCGGGCCTTGTGGTCGCCCTTGCCGAACTCCCGTTAGATATTCGCGGGTATGGGCCAGTTAAGGCACAAAACGAAGTTAAGGCCATGAAACGACGCGAAGAATTGCTCTCGGGGATTCGCTCAGGCGGGACTCCAGCGGCAATGGCGGCGGAATAAGCTCAAAAAACACCTTCCCGCGCTGAAGTTTTTCTGGCGCGGGAGGTACAGACCCCGTATTGCGAAATTGAGCAATATCTGAGGACGTCGTGCGCAAAAATATAACACGGGACATTAGCTATGCGAGCTCTGCTCAATCGCGAAGTGGGCGAGCTGTTATTCGGCTTCTGGAAGGGGCGACAGGGCGCGGCAAAATCATCCGCCGTGCTGTTGGCTATGAAGCGGATTTGGCGCAGGGTGCCGACATATGGCAAGTCATGGTCGACCGTTTCGCAATAGACCTTCACTTAAATGGGGCTGTGTCAGAAATCCCCAAAACCGGCCCTGTCATTTTTGTTGCAAATCATCCTTACGGGATTTTAGACGGCTTGGTTTTAGGGCATTTCCTGTCGCGGAACCGCGCAGATTTTCGCATATTGGCCAATTCGGTTTTTGGGCAAGCGCCCGATATTGATCGGGTTATCCTTCCGATCAGCTTTTTGGGAACAAAAGAAGCGCTTAAGGTGAATTTGGACACCCGCAAGGAGGCGCTTCGCCATTTGGCGGATGGCGGTGTTATGGGGGTATTTCCCGGGGGAACTGTTTCAACTTCTGCGAAGCTCTTTTCTCCTGCGATGGACCCAAGCTGGCGAAATTTCACGGCCAAATTGATCCAAAAGTCCGGTGCAAAAGTGGTGCCTGTCTATTTCCACGGTCGAAATTCGCGGCTGTTTCAAATCGCCAGTCATTTGCATGCAAACCTGCGTCTTGGCCTCTTGATTTCGGAGTTTCGCGCCCGCATTTCAACGCGGGTCGACGTGACCGTTGGCGCACCCATCGCGCAACAGGATTTGGATTTATATGCGGGAGACCCCAAGGCAATGATGGGATTTTTGCGACATGCGACATACGATCTGTCGCCGATGCCCCTGAACGCGCTAGACTATGGGTATGAATTCGAAGACAAGTATCGTGTTTAAACTAAACGGCGCGAAAAATACGCACCGAAAGGGTACGTCATGGCAGTTGGCATTTTTGATTCTGGATTAGGTGGGCTGACGGTCTTGGATGCGGCTGAAAAGCGTATGCCAGATGTGCCGTTTGTTTACTTTGGTGACAACGCCCATACCCCCTATGGCGTGCGGGATGCCGATGATATTTATAACCTTACAACGCAAGGGGTTGAACGCCTTTGGGAGGCTGGATGCGATCTGGTTATCTTGGCCTGCAACACCGCTTCGGCGGCAGCTTTGCGGCGGATGCAGGAGAGCTGGCTTCCCGAGAATAAGCGGGTTCTGGGCGTATTCGTTCCCCTCATTGAGGCCCTAACAGAACGTGAGTGGGGCGATAATTCGCCGCCGCGCGAAGTTGCTGTGAAGCATGTCGCGCTTTTTGCGACTCCGGCGACGGTCTCGAGCCGTGCGTTTCAACGTGAATTGGCGTTTCGTGCGATCGGAGTTGATGTCGAGGCGCAGCCCTGTGGCGGAGTAGTTGACGCGATTGAGGACGGGGACGAAATTCTTGCCGAAGCCTTGGTGCGCAGCCATGTTGATGCCCTGAAACGGCGGATGCCAAAACCGGAGGCGGCAATCCTTGGGTGCACGCATTACCCCTTGATGGCAAAGCAATTTCAGGACGCATTGGGCGCGGATGTGAAAGTGTATTCACAGGCAGATTTGGTGGCAGAGAGCCTTGCTGATTACCTCACGCGTCGTCCCAACCTTAAAGGGTCCGGCACAGAATCCATGTTTTTGACGACGGGCGATCCCGCGCGGGTGAGCAGTCGGGCAACTCAGTTCTTGCGACGAAAGATCACGTTTGCGGCGGCATGAATTGCGCCCGGCCTGATTACACACTACATACATTCCGAACATACATAAGGTCCCTGAAATGACCCATAAAATCGCTATCCTTGGCGCATCCGGCTACACGGGCGCAGAGCTCGTCCGGTTGATCGCAAGTCATCCAAATATGGAAATCAAGGCTTTGACGGCCTCGCGCAAGGCTGGCCAGTCGATGGCGCAGGTTTTCCCGTTTTTGCGGCATCTGGATTTACCAGAGCTTGTCACAATCGAGGAAGTGGATTTCTCCGAGATCGATTTGTGCTTTTGTGCTTTACCACATGCGACAAGCCAAGCCGTGATCCGCGAATTGCCTAAGGACTTGAAAATAGTCGACCTTTCGGCGGATTTCCGGCTGCGGGACCCTGCGGAATATACCAAATGGTATGGCGGGGTGCATGACGCGTGGGAGCTTCAGGCAGAGGCGGTTTACGGGCTTACCGAATTTTATCGCGACGATATCCGTGGGGCGCGCTTGGTTGCGGGCACGGGATGTAATGCCGCGACGGGCCAATATGCGTTACGGCCTTTGATTGCGGATCGTGTTATTGCGTTGGACGATATTATCATTAACTTGATCACGGGCGTGTCTGGGGCTGGGCGCTCGCTCAAGGAAAACCTGTTGCATGCCGAGTTGTCCGAAGGGGCGCATGGTTATGCCGTTGGGGGTACGCATCGGCATTTGGGCGAGTTCGATCAAGAGTTTTCGGCGATTGCGGGCGAACCTGTACGCGTGCAATTCACGCCGCATTTGATCCCTGCCAATCGCGGGATTTTGGGTACGGTTTACGTTAAGGGTTCCCCGGAAGCGGTTTATCAATCCCTCGCGCAAGCCTATGAAAATGAACCGTTTATGGTAATGCTTCCCTTCGGAGAAACGCCAAGTACGCGCCACGTTCGGGGCAGCAATTTTTGCCACGTTGGTGTGACAGGTGACAGGATCGAAGGACGGGCCATTGTGATGGTTGCGCTAGACAACCTGACCAAGGGGTCGTCCGGACAAGCGTTGCAAAACGCCAACCTTATGCTCGGAGAGGACGAGACCGCAGGCCTGATGATGGCCCCTGTGTTCCCGTAAAAACCAATGAAAAGTCTTAAAAAAACCCGTAGAATCCAAGTCATTGCCCTCGCCATTGTTGCGCTCATTTTGGCGACGGGATTGATTGGCTATGCGATGCGCGATGGGATCAATTTCTTTCGCTCGCCTTCTCAAATTCTCGCGGAACCGCCCGCACCGAGCGAGGTGTTTCGCATTGGGGGATTGGTGCTTGAAGGTAGTATCGAACGCGGAGTCGGACAAGAAATTCGGTTCACTGTGACCGATGGTGGCGCGGATATTCCCGCCGCTTTCAACGGAGTGTTGCCGGATCTGTTTAGCGAAAATCAGGGAATGATTGGCACGGGTTCTTACGTGAGCGGCATCTTTCAAGCTACTGAAATCCTTGCGAAACACGACGAGACCTACATGCCGAAAGAGGTTATCGACGCCCTCAAGGAACAAGGCGTTTACCAAGGCGAATAGCGCACGCAACGTTCGCACCCCTGCCAGATTATAAACTGATTATTGCGAATCTCTCGGGTGAGGGACTGATCCCTCGGAGTTGGGGGTATCGTGCAAGCAGTCCAAGAAATCGCCAAAGAAATCGTTGCCCGTGAAGGCGGGTTCGTGAACGACCCTGATGATCCGGGGGGGGCGACGAAGTTTGGGGTCACCATCCACACGCTGAAACGTTTAGGCATGGATTTGACCCGTGATGGCATCGTAGATATCGCCGATGTCAAAGCGCTGACCCGTCAAGATGCGCAGTCTGTTTTCGTTGAGCACTACTTTGTGCGACCAAACTTATCCAACCTTCCTAGCGTGTTACAGGCTAGCGTGTTTGACATGTTTGTTAATGCGGGGAGCAATGCTGTGAAGGTATTGCAACGGCTGCTGCTTGAAATGGGCCTTGAAGTGGATGTTGATGGCGCGGTTGGGCCGCAGACGATTGCAGCGGCGAAAAAAGCCTATGAAATGGCACCAGATTACATTGCGGATGCCTATGGAATTGCGCGGCGCAATTATTATTACCGCCTCGCGGATGCCCGCCCAGCCAGTCGCAAATACGCCCGACGCAACGATGGTGGCAAAGGTGGATGGATTATCCGCGCGGAACATTTCATCGGAAAACAATATCACCTTTCGCCAGCCGAACACACAGCGAGGACATCGTCATGGGGTTGATAAATACTGTCTTTTCAATGCTTTTTGGCGGTGGTCGTAATATTGTCCGTGAAACCGCAGAAGTCTTTCGCGAGAATGCCGAGGCCGGTGCACAACGGGCCACCAATTTGCAAGGGCAGGCCCTTTCCCAACATGCAGCCGAGTTTGCGCAGCCAAGGCAAGGCGGCTTCGATCGTTTTATGGATGGGTTGAACCGACTCCCAAGACCCGCGATGGCGATTGGGGTTTTGGGATTGTTCGTGAGTTCGATGGTCGATCCCATTTGGTTTGCCAGTCGAATGCAGGGGCTTGTTTTAGTGCCAGAACCGCTTTGGTGGCTTCTTGGGGTGATTGTGTCGTTTTACTTTGGCGCCCGCCATCAAGTGAAATCGTATCAATTTCAACAGTCGTTAACGGATACGATGGTGCGGGTGCCGCAAGTCTTGAGCAACCTTGAGGAATTGCGCCACCTAACACCAACCAGTCCCGGTGTTGCTCACGCAAAGCCCGAAGAGGCGAGCGAAGCTTTAACTCCCGATGCAAATGCCGCGTTGAGTGCGTGGCGGATGGCAAAAGCCTAAACAGAACGTATCATTTAAATGTGACATTACGCGCGGGTGAAACCGTGCGTATTGCGTTGATCAAAGGGGAAAGAGTCGCCATATTCGCCGCATGATTATTGAACTTGGCCATGTCGCCCTCATCCTCGCCTTTTTGTTGTCACTTGTCCAAGCGACGGTTCCCCTTGTCGGGGCGCATAAAGGCTGGAGTGGGTGGATGGCCGTGGGGTCTGCCGCTGCAACAGCCCAGTTTTTGCTGATTTTCTATGCCTTTCTGGCTTTGACCTACGCATTTGTCACCTCCGATTTTTCGCTGAAACTGGTGATCGAGAATTCACACACCCTTAAGCCAATGTTGTATAAAGTCGCCGGTGTTTGGGGCAATCACGAAGGCTCCATGTTGCTTTGGGTGCTTATTTTGGCCGGCTTCGGGGCCTGTGCTGCATGGTTTGGTGACAATTTGCCCGCAACTTTGCGCGCGCGTGTTTTGGCAGTTCAGGGGGCGATTGGCGTTGGGTTTTACGCGTTTATCCTCTTTACGTCGAATCCCTTCACGCGAGTTGCCGTGCCGCCCTTTGATGGCGGAGACCTCAACCCACTGCTCCAAGACCCCGGACTCGCGTTTCACCCCCCGTTTTTATATCTCGGATATGTTGGCCTCAGCATGGCGTTTAGTTTTGCCGTTGCTGCGCTCATCGAAGGGCGGGTTGATGCGGCATGGGGTCGGTGGGTGCGCCCGTGGACTTTGGCGGCGTGGATATTTCTCACAATCGGCATCGCGCTTGGCTCTTGGTGGGCCTATTACGAACTCGGCTGGGGCGGCTATTGGTTCTGGGATCCTGTTGAAAACGCAAGCTTTATGCCTTGGTTGATTGCGGCGGCCCTGCTGCACTCTGCGGTGGTTGTTGAGAAACGCGAAAGCCTCAAGGCGTGGACAATTTTGCTGGCAATTCTGGCGTTTGGCTTCTCCCTGATCGGTACGTTTATCGTGCGCTCTGGTGTTTTGACGTCAGTGCATGCCTTTGCGACCGACCCTGAACGCGGAGTGTTTATCCTCGCATTGCTTGGGTTGTTTATGGGCGGGGCTCTCACGCTGTTTGCTGCGCGCGCCAATGTCCTTTCGAGCAAAGGCGTTTTTGGCGTCGTGAGCCGCGAAAGCGCCCTTGTTTTCAATAATATCCTGTTGGCTGTCGCCAGTTTCGTGGTGTTTGTCGGGACGATTTGGCCGCTGATTGCGGAGTTGTTCTTTGATCGCAAACTCTCGGTTGGGGCGCCGTTTTTTGACACGGCCTTTACCCCTTTTGTTATCGCGATTGCCTTGTTGCTGCCGATTGGGCCGCTCCTGCCGTGGAAACGTGCGAAGCTGTCCAAAGCCTTGCGCCCGCTACGCGCAGGGTTGCTGCTCGCTGTTGCCTTGGCGCTTTTGGTTTGGGCCATTCAATCAGAACGCAGCATTATGGCCCCCATCGGCGTGTTCCTTGGGTCGTGGGTCTTGGTTGGTGCCGCAACGGACCTTTGGCAACGTACGGGAAGCAAACGACAATCCATTCAAGAGCGCCTTGGGCGCATGCTTCGTCTCCCGCGCGGGGATTGGGGGCGTAGCGTTGCTCACTCGGGGTTTGGCGTTACGATTTTGGGGATTTCGATGCTGACGGCATGGGAGCAAGAAGACATCCGCGTCACCCAAGTTGGCGAACCCTTCACAGTGGGCGCCTATGAGATAACCTTGGCGGATGTCACGCAGGGGCAAGGCCCGAATTATTCCACAATCTTGGCGGAAATGCAGGTAAGTAAGGCTGGGAAGACGGTGGCTGTGCTGTACCCCGAAAAACGGGTATATCCTGTTCAAGGCATGCCCACGACCGAAGCCGCGATCGACAATGGCTTTTTGCGCGACATTTATGTTGTGATTGGCGATCCACAAATCGATGGTGGTTGGGCGGTTCGCACCTATATCAAACCCTTCGCGAATTGGATTTGGGCGGGGGCGATCATCATGGCGTTTGGCGGTGGATTGAGCCTGTCGGATCGACGGTATCGTGTGGGGGCTGTGTCACGGCGCAAGTTGATCCCTGTCGCACCGCAGGCTGCGGAGTAACCGATGAAAAAAATCATATTGGTCGTCATTCTTCTAATGCTTCCCGTTTTTCAAGCGGGGGCCGTTGAGCCCAACGAGATGCTAAGTGACCCCGTTTTGGAGGCGCGTGCACGGGAAATTTCCAAAGGGCTGCGCTGCATGCAATGCCAAAACGAGAACATCGACGTAAGCAGTGCCGACATCGCCCGCGATTTGCGCCTTGCTGTGCGGGAACGTTTGGTTGCAGGGGACACTGACGACCAAACCGTCGCCTATATCGTTGATCGTTATGGCGAATTTGCGCTCCTGAGCCCCACAAAAACGGGCATGAACCTGTTTTTGTGGTTTGCCGGACCGGCGATGTTTTTGTTGGCTTTTGGGGTTGCCGTGACTTTTTTGCGGCGCTCGGCGCGGCGGCAGGAAAACGGATCAAACCCGGCTGTCGACAACCTCTCCGAGGAAGAAACAGCCCGCTTGGACGATATTATTAACCGATAACGCCATTTTTAAAAGATTTACGCTAGGTTGCCCTTTTTCTGAACCCATTGGTTCACTACCTTTAGGGAAATCGGCAAGGGAGCCTGCAATGAACTATCAAATGATCCGAGTGAGCCTGCGGGATGGGCTGGCTGTTATTGCCATGAATCGCCCTGATGTTATGAATGCGCTCAACCCCCTCATGCGGGCTGAACTGACCCATGCCCTGTTAGATATGGGACGCAACGCGCGGGCTGTGGTTTTGACAGGGCAGGGGCGCGCCTTTTGCGCGGGGCAGGACCTTGGCGATAAAGTCTCAGCGGCAAATGCGGATTTAGAGCGGACGTTGCGCGACGAATATGAGCCCCTATTACGGGCGATTTACGAGTGCCCTGTGCCCACTTTGGCAGCTGTAAATGGTGCGGCGGCAGGCGCGGGTGCGAATATTGCGCTGGCCTGCGACGTGGTGATTGCAACGGAAAGTGCTGTGTTTCTGCAAGCTTTTGCGCGCATTGGTCTCATCCCAGACGCAGGGGGCACCTATTGGCTGCCTAAACAAATCGGCATTGCGAAGGCGATGGGGGCGGCGCTTTTTGCCGAGCCTATCACTGCCGAAGAGGCCAGCGACATGGGGATGATTTTTGAGGCCGTCGCAGATGAAGATTTTGCGGGGCACTGGAATGCACGGGCGCAAACCCTGGCCAAGGGTCCGACCCAAGCCTACGCGCACATCAAAGAAGCGCTACGGGCCAGTTTTGACAATACTTTGGACGAGCAGTTGTCGCTTGAAGCCAAGCTTCAGGGACGTGCGGGACAAAGCCGAGATTTCAAAGAAGGCGTCGTTGCCTTTCTGGAAAAACGCACAGCGAAATTTGAGGGTCGATAATCCCCGCTCAGAAAGTATCCATTGTTAGAAACAAAAAAAGCGCCCCACTTGGAGGCGCTTTTTTCTTTGTGACTGAAACTGCTTAGCGCGTTTCGACGTCGGTATAGTCCCGCCGTGTTGCACCAGTATAAAGCTGGCGCGGGCGACCGATTTTCAGCTGGGAATCGCCGATCATTTCTTTCCACTGCGAAATCCAACCAACGGTACGGCTGAGCGCAAAGATTGGTGTGAACATCGACGTTGGGAAACCCATCGCTTCGAGGATGATGCCAGAATAGAAATCCACATTTGGGAAGAGCTTTTTCTCGGTAAAATATGGGTCGTTCAAAGCTTGGCGTTCGAGTTCTTTGGCGACCTGCAGAGTTGGATTGTTTTCAACGCCCAGCAATTCAAGAACTTCATCCGCCGATTTCTTCATCACGGTCGCGCGGGGATCGAAGTTTTTGTATACGCGGTGGCCAAAGCCCATAAGGCGGAACGGATCGTTCTTGTCTTTGGCGCGCGCGATAAATTCTGGAATGCGATCGACGGTGCCAATTTCTTGTAGCATCTCAAGGCAAGCTTGGTTTGCGCCGCCGTGAGCTGGCCCCCAAAGACAGGCGATGCCCGCTGCAACACAAGCGAAAGGGTTGGCCCCAGAGGAACCGGCAAGACGCACGGTTGAAGTGGAGGCGTTTTGCTCGTGGTCAGCGTGGAGCGTGAAAATACGGTCCATAGCGCGGGCGAGAATGGGGTTCACTTCGTAGGATTCTGCGGGAACTGCAAAACACATGTGGAGGAAATTGGACGCGTAATCCAGATCATTGCGCGGATAAACGAACGGCTGACCAATGGAATACTTATAGGCCATCGCAGCAATAGTCGGCAGTTTGGCAATCATCCGCACCGATGCAATTTCGCGCTGCATCAGGTCGTTGATATCGGTTGAGTCGTGATAAAACGCCGACATCGCACCAACAACGCCCACCAAAGTCGCCATTGGGTGCGCGTCGCGACGGAACCCACGGAAGAAATTGTGCATTTGTTCGTGGACCATCGTGTGATTCGTCACGCGGCTCTCAAAGTCTTCCATTTCGGGGGCCGTTGGCAATTCACCATAAAGAAGCAGATAGCACACCTCGAGGTAATGAGATTTTTCGGCAAGCTGGTCAATGGGATAGCCACGGTGCAATAGTTCACCTTTGGCGCCATCAATGAAGGTGATGTCGGATTCGCAGGAGGCCGTCGACGTGAAGCCAGGGTCAAACGTGAACATGCCAGATTGGGCATATAATTTGCGAATATCGATAACGTCCGGCCCTGCGGTGGGGCTGTAAATCGGCAAATCATAGGATTTTCCGTCAATTGTCAGCGTCGCGCTTTTAGTGCTCTCTACCATTTTAGTTCCTCTCAAATCGGTCCCATGCGGATCATGCGGACCAAATGTTAACGTTCCAAAAGAGGGAGAAACCCACTCTTAGTTGGATGCTTGTATGAGTCTAGCGATGGTTTCATCGCGGCCCAACACGAGCATCATGTCAAATACACTGGGGGTTGCCGTCCGTCCCGCCAGAGCGGCGCGAAGGGGCGCTGCTATTTTACCTAGGCCAATTTCATGAGCCTCAGCGACCCCGGCCACGATGGCCTCTAGAGTCTCTCGGTCCCAAGTAGCATTTTGCAACTGCGGCGTCAATTCCATCAGTATACCACGGGATACATCATCAAGGTTTTTTGCCGATTTTTCATCGGGGATTATTGGTGTGTTCACGGTAATAAAGTGTGCTTTATCAACGAGATCACCGAACTTCTTCGCGCGATCCTTTAGGCAATACATCGCCGTCAAAAACATCGCGTTTGTTGTCTCATCAAAGGGAATTTCGCCCTGTACCGCGCGATATTCTGACATTTCTTGCAGCAGTGCAGCATCGTCCGCGACGGCAAAATGCTGGCCACTAATATTGTCGAGTTTCTTGAAATCCAAACGGGACGGTGATTTGCCAATCCCATTGGTGTCAAACCACTCCAAAGCTTGGGCATCGGTGAAAAACTCGTCGTTGCCGTGGCTCCAGCCAAGTCGTGCGAGATAGTTGCGCATGCCCGCCGCGAGGTAGCCCATTTCTTGGTATTCTTCGACGCCCGTCGCCCCGTGGCGTTTCGACAATTTCTTGCCGTCAGGGCCGTGAATAAGGGGAATATGCGCGTAAACGGGCAGGGACCATCCCATCGCGTGATAGATATGCGACTGACGTGCGGCATTGGCGAGGTGGTCGTCCCCCCGAATTACATGGGTCACGCCCATATCATAATCATCTACAACCACAGCCAGCATATAGGTCGGTGTACCGTCGGAACGTAAACAAATCATGTCGTCGAGATCGGCGTTTTGAAAGGTCACGTCGCCTTGAACTTCGTCGTGAATGACCGTCTGGCTATCACGCGGCGCCTTGAGGCGGATAACAAAGGGCAAATCGGGATGTTCGGAGGCGGGGATATCGCGCCAAGGGCTGTGAAAAAGGGTCGAGCGTTTGTCCGCCTGCGCTTCGGCGCGGAAAGCGGCAATCTCGTCCTGAGTCGAGAAACACTTATAAGCGGCACCTTTGGCCAGCATTTCAAGAGCAACTTCGCGGTGACGCGCGGCCTGCTCAAACTGGCTAACGGCCTCTCCATCAAAATCCAACCCAAGCCACGCCATGCCGCGCAGAATGGCCTCAGACGCCTCAGGGGTTGAGCGCGCGCGGTCCGTATCCTCGATCCTCAGCAGAAATTTTCCACCCCGTCCCCGCGCATAAAGCCAGTTAAACAACGCCGTGCGCGCCGTCCCGATATGCATATAGCCAGTGGGGGAAGGAGCGATGCGGGTGACGACGTGAGACATGGGGCATTAACTTTCTAGAAACCAAGATGTGGAAAGACTTAAGGCAGGTTTTAGGCCGCCATGGCCCGAAGGACAAGAAGGCAGAATCGTAACGTGCAGATTAACCTGCAGAGTTGGAAAACACAGCCTCTAATTGCGGGGCAGAGGGGGCACCTGTTCCCTTGGGTGCCTGTATTTTTAAGTATGGGGATCGGGCTATATTTTGCCCTAAGGTTTGAGCCCAATATCGCACATTATGGTTTGCTTGTCCTTGTGACTGTTGGATTATTTTTCACGGCTTCCACCATCCGCGAGAACTTAGCACCGTTTCTGTTGGCCATCGCGCTGGTATTCTCTGGCGTTTTACTCGCCGGTGTGCGCAGCCATGCCGTTTCAGAACCGGTGCTTACGTTTCGTTATTACGGCCCTATTCAAGGGCGGGTCATCAAGATCGATCGCTCCGCCTCAGAAGCGACCCGCCTGACGCTCGATCGCGTCATCCTCGACAATTTATCGCCTGAACGCACGCCAAGCAAGGTGCGCGTTAGCTTGCACGGCGATCAGGGGTTTATTGCTCTGGATCTTGGCTTGACAGTCATCCTCTCGGGCCATCTTTCGCCGCCCTCGGGAGCGGTGGAACCGGGCGGGTTTAACTTTCGCAAAATGGCATGGTTTCAAGGGCTTGGCGCGGTTGGCTATACCCGCAGCCCCGTTCTCGCCCTGACTGCTGCACGTCATGGGAAAGCGGGCCTCTTGATAAACCGTTTTCGGCGCAAAATTTCGACCGCCGTTCAAGCGGCCATCCCCGGCGAGGAAGGGACATTTGCCGCCGCGATTTTAACAGGGGATCGCTCCGATATGTCGCGCGCCACCCTCCAAAACCTGCGCAACAGTAACCTCGCACATCTGCTTGCCATTTCGGGCCTCCATATGGGGATGTTGACGGGGTTTGTTTTCGCGGCCGTGCGGATCATTTTTGCGTTTTTCCCAAGCGTTTCCATGCGTGTTCCAGTTAAAAAAGTTGCGGCGCTCGTCGCTCTGACCTTTGGGGCGGGTTATTTGGCGATGTCGGGCGGCAATGTGGCGACCATTCGCGCCTTCATTATGGTCTCGGTGATGCTGTCCGCGATCCTGCTCAATCGGCGGGCGCTGACGTTGCGTGCCGTCGCCATTGCCGCGATTATTATCCTTGTCCTTCAGCCTGAGAGCCTCACTGGTCCTGGATTTCAGATGAGTTTTGCGGCGACGGCAGCCTTGGTGGCCGTTTTTGGCGCGATGCGGGATTTTCCTTCCCTCCCGATTCCCAAATTCCTGCGTGGCGCGCTCGCCGTTGTGCTTTCATCCTTCATCGCAGGCCTCGCAACGGCCCCGATTGCGGCCGTGCATTTCAACCAAATCGCGCAATACGGGCTGATCGCCAATGTCATCACCGTTCCCCTTATGGGGGTTTTGGTCATGCCTGCCGCGGTGGTGGCGGTGTTGCTCGTGCCCTTTGGTTTGCAGGGGCTGGCGCTGGAGGTCATGCGCTGGGGTATTTGGTGGATTCTTGAAGTTGCCGAGCGCGTATCGCATCTCGAAGGGGCCTTGCGATTGGTGGTGACGCCCGATCCCATCGTCCTGCCCTTGCTTGCTTTGGGCGGTGTCATTTTGATCATTTGGCGGGGATATGGGCGTTTGTTGGGCGTGCCACTTCTTATTGGCGGATTTGCCATATGGAGCCAAACAACCCGTCCAGACATCCTGATTTCTGACACCGGCACGCTTGTGGGTGTGATGACACCACAGGGGCGCGCGTTAAGCAAAGCCAAAGGGGCGGGTTTTGTCGCCGACAGTTGGCTTGAAAACGACGGAGACGGGAGCGCGCAGTTGGTCGCGTCCGAGCGCGGAAAATTTGAGCGTGCGAAAGGTAAGGTTTCAACGGAATTTAACGGATATAGCATCCTCCAGCTTTCGGGTAAAAAGGCGAATGAACTGCTTGAGGCGGGGTGTCGAACCCATGATTTGGTTGTCACCAACGTCAAAAGCGAGCCGCTGGAGGGGTGTATGCTTATTGATCCCATAACGTTGCGCAAAACAGGGAGCATTGCTGTGTATCAAACTCCGTCGGGTCTTAAAATGATCACCGCACATCAACTCGAAGGGCAGCGCCTATGGTCGCCCGTTGAAAAGAAAAAGCGCCGCTCATTTAGAAAGAGCGACGCCAATAATTCCTCAAAAATAACGCAAAAAACTCAATAGGTTCTAATCAGCCCGACGAGCTTCCCTTGAACTTTCACGTGGCCTGCGGGCAAAACACGGGTCTCATAAGCGGGGTTCGCGGCCTCAAGGGCGATCATATCCCCTTTGCGGCGGAACCGTTTCAAAGTCGCCTCATAGCCTTCGACATGGGCCACAACGATATCGCCGTTTTCAGCGTCGCTGGTTTCGCGAATGACCACCACGTCGCCATTGTTGATCCCTGCGTCGATCATGGAATCCCCTTTGACTTCAAGGGCGTAGTGATGCCCAGAGCTTGAGATCATCTGGCCGGGAACGGCCACGCTGTGCGATTGTTCCGAAATGGCCTCAATGGGTGTCCCTGCTGCGATGCGTCCCATAACAGGCAATTCAATCGCATAGGATTGTTTGATGTCAATCGCCGCTGCGGGCGTCTCGGGGCGGTCGCCCTCAATAACACGCGGTGAAAAACTGCTCTGTCGCTGATTTTCAAGGATATTCGGACGTTTCACAATTTCGATGGCGCGGGCACGGTGGGCAAGTCGACGAATAAATCCACGCTGCTCAAGCGCCGTAATCAAGCGGTGAATGCCGGATTTGGAGCGAAGATTAAGGGCATCTTTCATTTCATCAAACGAGGGGGGAACGCCATCGCGCTCAACCCGTTTGTCGATGAAAGCCAATAATTCTAATTGTTTTTTCGTCAGCATCTGTCTCATCCTCTTGCCGTGGCCAACATTCAAAGGCCAATGTTACGAGCTTTGGGCGTGCGGGCGGCACAGCACGATGGGCATTCAATTGTTAACACACGCGAATTTCGCCTGTGTTCTCCAATGTTCTACCCATGTTCTTGTTTTGTGTCAACCGTGTGGCGCGTGTATTTAGACTGGCAAGTAAGAGACAATCGCGCCGGCATCGATTTTTCCCGCATGTGGAGCGCGGATTAGGAGGGCGTTCGCCGCCGATAATACTGTCAGCAGGCCGCTGTCTTGGCGGGCAAGCGGAGTGATGCCGTCTGCCGAAAAAATTGCGCGCATATAATGGGCGCGAGGTCCGTTTGCGGGCATGTCTTGGGTTAATTTGGCCGTTAACTCGCGCGGCAGCACATCAGGATGGCCCATCATTTTTCGGATCATTGGCACAAGGAAGATCTGTCCACAGACCATCGAGGATACCGGATTTCCAGGGAGGCCAACCATGGGCACGTCCAAAACGCACCCCGCCATTAAGGGTTTTCCGGGCCGCATGGCGATTTTGTAAAACGCGCGTTCCATGCCCAATTCCGCCGCGACATCCGCGACCAAATCATGGTCACCCACCGACGCACCACCAATGGTGACGACCAAATCGGCGGATTTTGCCAAGGTGAAGGCTTGGGTCAGGCTGGGTTTTGTATCGCGCGCGATGGGAAGCAGGCGAACCTGTGCGCCGACTTCCTCCAACATCGCTTTGAGGCCAAAACTGTTGCTCGCGATGATTTGGTCCGGTCCTGGGACTTCTCCGGGAATAACCAACTCGTCGCCTGTAGCGATAAGGGCCACGATCGGGCGGCGGTAAACTTGAAGTGTGGGGGCGTTCATCGAGGCGGCGAGGGCGATATCGCCTGCGCGTAAAACGCGCGGCGCTAGAATGCGGTCGCCAGTGGCGAAATCATCGCCAAGAGGACGGACGTAATCCTGATTTTCGATCTCGCTATCGAGGGTGATCAACTTGCCGCGCACGGCGACATCTTCTTGGATGATAACGTAATCTGCGCCTTTGGGGATCGGCGCGCCGGTGAAAATGCGGACCGCTTCGCCCGCGCCGACGGTGCCTGAAAATCCGTGCCCCGCTGCGGCCTCGCCTATCACGGAAAACATCGCATATGGCTCGACTTCGACACCCTTGACCGCATAGCCGTCCATGGCGCTGCTGGCGAAAGGGGGCTGGCTGCGGGTGGCGACAATATCGCGGGCCAAAACACGTCCTGCGGCTTCCTGAAGCGGGACGGATTCCACCTCAAGCTCGCTGACCAAATTCAATGTCTTTGCGAGCGCCTCTTCAACTGAAATCATGGGTTATTCCGCTTCAAAAAGGCCGGATTTACCACCGGATTTCATCACCAGACGAATGTCGCCGATGACCATGGTTTTTTCAACCGCTTTGACCATGTCATAGAGGGTGAGCGCGGTCACCGAGACCGCCGTGAGGGCTTCCATTTCGATGCCCGTTTGCCCCGTGGTTTTCACCGTCGCCGAGATTTGCACCCCTGGCAAAGCGGGGTCAGGCGTTAGTTCAACCGACACTTTGGTGATTGGGAGCGGATGGCACAGCGGGATCAAATCAGAGGTGCGCTTGGCCCCCATAATCCCCGCCAGCCGTGCAACGCCAAGGACATCGCCCTTTTTCGCGCGGCCCTCTGTGATTATGGCAAGGGTCTCAGGGAGCATTTTGACGTGACCCAGCGCCGTGGCAACGCGGCTGGTTACAGCCTTGTCGGAGACATCCACCATATGCGCATGTCCGTCTCCATCAAAATGCGTCAGACCCGCCATTAAAAACCCGAGGGCATGGGAGGGTTGGCGAGCAACGTCCGTGTCGCATGCTCGACATCTTTTTGGCGCATCAAAGCTTCGCCAATCAGGAATGTGCGCGCGCCGTAACGGGCCAAATCGGCCAAATCCTTGGCGTTGGACAAGCCGCTTTCGGAAACAATCGTGCGTCCCGCGGGCACCAATTTGGAAAGGTTGCGCGTGGTGTCGAGCGTTGTTTCGAAGGTTTTGAGGTCGCGGTTGTTGATGCCAATTAAGGGCGAGTCAAGGATGGCGGCGCGTTCCAACTCTTCTTGGTTGTGGACTTCGATTAGCACGTCCATGTCCCATTCCACGGCGGCCGCTTCGAGTTCGGCGGCTTGGGTATCGGAAACGGTAGCCATGATGATCAGAATGGCGTCGGCATGGAGCGCGCGGGCCTCGGCCACTTGATAGGTGTCATACATGAAGTCTTTGCGCAGCACGGGAAGTTCGGTTGCCGAACGTGCTTGGGTCAAAAACACCTTCTCGCCTTGGAAGCTCGGCGTGTCCGTCAGGACGGACAAACAGGTCGCGCCGCCTTTTTCATAGGCTTGCGCAAGGGCGGCAGGGTCAAAGTCTTCTCGGATCAACCCTTTGGAGGGGCTCGCTTTTTTGATCTCGGCAATCAGCGCATACCCTTGTTGGGTGGCGCGAAACAAGCTGGAGGCAAAACCGCGCGTTGGCGGCGCGGATTTGGCTTGGGCTTCGATCTCGGCGAGGGGTGTCGCGACCTTGTCGGCGGCGATTTCCTCAAGTTTATAGGCTTTGATTTTGTCTAATACTGTGCTCATAAATTCTATCTATTCCTTGGTAGGGCGGCGGGCAACTTTAAAGGTACATTCCCAAGATTTATTCGCGCAAAAACCAGGGAAAATGCGGCGGGAAAGCCTAGACCCCTGAAGTAATTTTAGCCAATTTTATCAGCTTCTTGATCGCTTTGCCACTGTCGATCGAATCCGCAGCCAAGGCTACACCGTCGCGCAATGCATTGCATTTTCCGGCGATGACCAAGGCGGCGGCCGAATTCAGCAAGACCGCATCACGATAGGCGGATTTATCTCCCGCCAAAAGGGCTGCGAGGGCATCGCCGTTTTCTTGCGGGGTGCCACCCGTGATCGCGGAAAATGGGTGGGTCGGCAGACCGGCATCTTCTGGCCGCACTTCGAATTCGAATATCCGGCCATCGCGCACTTCGGCAACCCAACTCACGCCCGTAATCGACAGCTCATCCGTGCCGTCGCACCCATGTACCAGCCACGCGCGTTTTGTGCCCAAGCGCAGCAGGGTTTCCGCCATAGGCCGGATCAAATCGCGGCTAAACGCGCCGGTTAATTGCAGTTTTACGCCCGCTGGGTTGGTCAAAGGGCCAAGGATGTTGAAGATGGTGCGGGTGCCCAATTCCGAGCGGGTGGGCATGACGTGTTTGGTGGCGGGGTGGTGCATCGGTGCCATCATAAAGGCAATGCCCGCTTCCTTGAGGGCGCGCTCGACAACCGCGGGGCCGACCATCACTTCAACGCCATTTTGCGTCAGGGAATCCGCAGCTCCAGAGTTTGAGGATAATTTGCGATTGCCATGTTTGGCCACAACGACCCCCGCGCCCGCAACAACGAACGCGCTGGCGGTGGAGATTTGCAAGGTTGGCTTGCCGGTTCCGCCGGTTCCCACGATATCAATCGCCCCATCGGGCGCGGTCACGGGGTTACATTTTTCGCGCATGACCGTGGCGGCGGCGGCGTATTCGGTGACCGTCTCGCCGCGTGTGCGCAGCGCCATTAGGAAGCCGCCGATTTGGCTTGGGGTGGCTTCGCCCGTGAACAGGATTTCAAAAGCTGCGCGCGCTTCTTCAGGGTTCAAGGACCGTTCGGCAGCGGCAGCAATCAAGGGCTTCATGGCTTCACTCATGCGACTGCGCGCTCCTGTGTGGAGGGTAACAGGTTAAGGAAGTTTTTCAGCAGAGCATGACCATGTTCGCTGGCAATACTCTCGGGGTGGAATTGAACACCGTGGATCGGCAAGGTTGCGTGATGCAGCCCCATAATTGTGCCATCCTCAAGCCGCGCGTTGGCGACGAGTGTGGCGGGCAGGGTGGTCGGATCGACCACCAATGAGTGATAGCGCGTGGCTTTAAACGGGCTTGGCAACCCCGCGAAAACGCCCGTGTTGTCGTGGTGCATCGCGCCCATTTTGCCATGCACTATTTCATGGCAGCGGATCACATCACCGCCAAAGGCCTCGCCAATCGCTTGATGCCCTAAACAGACACCCATCAGAGGCATTTCCACGTCGGCGGCGGCCTTGACCATATCCAAACAAATGCCCGCCTTATCAGGGGTGCGCGGACCGGGCGAAAGCAAGATCGCTTCGGGACGCAGGGCCATGGCCTCCACCGCACTCATGTCATCATTGCGAATAACTTTAACATTTGCGCCTAATTCGCCCAAATAATGGACCAAATTATAGGTAAAGCTGTCATAATTATCAATCAACAGGAGCATTTTGTCACCTTTAGGAATAGGGGGTGGTTCCCCGCAATCATCGCGGTATAGTTGTTCAGAGAGCCGCCCAAGGGTCAAGGGCTTAACCGTGGAATTCGGTGAGTAATTGATGTTTGAACCATTGTAAACTTGGGGAAATTGGCCGATAGAGCATGCCGATACTGGCAAAAGGACGGGACCTATGGGTGGAGTGTTAAAGGGTGCATTGCTGGGGTTGGCCTGTGCATTTGCTTTGATTGTGGTGGCAGTAGTTGTTGCGCCTGATGTTGATCCTGCGAAATATTCCGAGGCGCCCATTGTGGGCCAAGAAGACGCGCCCGAAGTTGCGGCGCCAGAAGTGCCCGCTGAGGTTGAGGCCGCGCAATCCGAAAGCCCCGTTCAAACTCAAGATGCACCGCAGACGCCTGCCGTTGAAGAAACACCCGCAGAGCCTGATCTTGTCACCACCACGCCCGCGATTGTGGTGGATCCCGCTTTGCCCAAACCCGTGCAAACACCGCTTGAAACACCCCCAGCTGAAATCGTCATCCTTGCGGATCCCACCGTGGATGTGGGCGAGGGGGCAACCGGCCTTCCCGCGCCGCAGAGCGAAGAACTGTCAGATGTTTTGACCCAGAATGCAGCGCCCATCGAAGCCCAACAAACCCAACCTGCGTCACCCGCTGCCCGCACGCTTGAGCCGTCCGCAGAATCGACCGCAGTTTTGCCACAGGAAAACCAGCCCCAACCCCAATCTAAACCCGAACGCACCCAGTCCAACGCCGAATCTGAGGACGGGCCGCCGAGCGTTCAGTTTGAAAGCCCGCAACCCCCACGAGCCACCGAGCGTCCTGTCGTTACCGAGGGATTTGGCACGCCCGTAGGGACCTTCAACGACCAAGAAAACGCCCTTGTAAATCGCGCCCCTAGTGTGCGCGTCAACCGTCTTCCCAGCGTATCACAAGACGGCGAACAAGAGGTCGCAAGCGACACGATCGAAATCCCCCCGCCCAGTGCTTTGCGCGACAATCGAGCATCCTTTCAAGCCACTGGAAAACCCCTGATCGGCATCCTTCTTTTGGAAGGCGATGATCGCAGCGAAGACGCCGACCGCTTGGCCCTGATTGCCGATTTCGGCGTGCCCCTCAGCATTGGGATCGACCCCACCTCGGAAGGCGCTTCCGAGCGCGCTTATGAGTATTATGACGCCGGAGCGGAAATTATTGTGCTGTCCAGCTTGCCTGAAAACGCATCGCCGCAGGACGTCGAAGTGACCCTCGCTCAGTATCAAGTGAGCTTGCCAATGGCCGTCGCGATGATGGAATTGCCCTCCGAGACTGCCTCCCGTACAAGCCGCAGCCTGTGGCAACATGTTATCGCGATTTTGCACGATCGGGGCTATGGACTGGTGGCCGAGAATGTTGGCCTAAACACCGCCGTACAATTGGCGAGTAAAACGGGCGTGCCGCATGTGCAGGTTTTCTATGGGATCACCCCAGAAGAAACCCAAGACCGTCTGCGGACGATTTTCAATCGGGCAATATTCAGGGCGACGCAAAAAGGCGCGGCAGTTGTAACTGCACCCAGCGATGTGACCGCCCTGACGGCGCTCAAAGCCTGGGCCTTGGTGGACCGTCCGTCCTCGGTTCAAATCGCGCCAATCTCGGCTGTTTTGCTTGAGGTCGCGCCGCAGTAAATTTAGCGGTAAATCTAGGAGTTTCCCGAACGTGTGAACAGGCCAGCCCCTTCGGCTGCGGCCCGTATCGCTTTGGATTTATTGACAGTTTCAATATATTCGGCCTCAGGGTCGCTATCATAGACAACGCCGCCACCGGCCTGAATATAGAGCTTCTGATCCTTAAGCACCGCGGTGCGCAGGGCGATACACATATCCATGTCACCATTGGCCGCAAAGTACCCACAACCGCCGCCGTAAACCCCGCGTTTTTCCGGTTCTAGCTCGTCGATAATCTCCATCGCGCGGACCTTCGGCGCGCCGGAAACTGTGCCCGCAGGCATGCCCGCAAAGAACGCCGAGAGCGCATCTTGGTCGTCGGCCAACTCGCCAACAACGTTGGAAACGATATGCATCACGTGGCTATAATGCTCGACGATAAATTGCTCGGTCGGCTTAACTGTGCCGATTTTTGAAACCTTGCCCGTGTCGTTTCGACCCAAATCAAGTAGCATCAAATGCTCGGCGAGTTCTTTTTTGTCGGCCAGCAAATCGGCCTCAAGTTCGCGATCTTCTTGCGGAGTTTTGCCACGGGGACGGGTGCCAGCAATGGGGCGAATGGTGACCTGTTTGTCAAACACCCGCACCAGAATTTCGGGACTGGCGCCGATGACTTGAAAATCGCCAAAGTTGAAGTAAAACATGAAGGGCGACGGGTTGGTGCGGCGCAAGCTGCGGTACAGCGCGAAAGGCGGCAGGGGGAAATCTTGGGTCCAGCGTTGGCTTGGTACAACTTGGAAAATATCACCCGCGCGGATGTATTCTTTGGCCTTCTCGACCGCCTCTAAATACCCCTCGTGGGTGAAGTTCGATGTCAAATCACCAAGCTCGGCCTGCGTGCCCAAATCCCGTGTTTCATCCGGCATCTGGCGTTCCAAATCGCGCACGGCATCCATCACCCGTTCGGCGGCTTGGGCATAGGCGGCGCGGGCGGATTGCCCCGAATTGGCCCATGCGGGCGACACGACAATGACCTCGCCCTTCACCCCGTCCAAAACCACCACCACAGACGGGCGGATCATCACGGCGTCGGGCAGGCCAAGCGTATCAGGATTGACGTCGGGCAAGTGCTCCACAAGGCGGATCATGTCGTAGCCAAGATAGCCAAACAGCCCCGCGGCCGCACTTGGCAATTCGGGCGGCATGTCGATGCGGCTCTCTTCGATAATTTGGCGCAGCGCGGTCAGTGGCTCTGCAGAACAGGCCGCAAACGCCTCGCGATCAAAACGCGCTTCGCGGTTCAAGCGGCTGGTTTTTCCGTCACATTCCCAGATCAAATCAGGCTTCATGCCGATGATGGAATAGCGGCCACGGGTCTCGCCACCGGTTACACTTTCCAAAACGAAGCTGTCCTTGCGACCCTGTGTCAGCTTGAGCATGAGCGACACAGGTGTGTCCAAATCGGCCGCTAATCGCGTGAAAACCACTTGGTTACGGCCCGCTTTATAGCCCGTTTCAAAACTGTCAAAAGATGGCGTAAGGGACACGGGGAACTCCATAGAAAGAAAAAACGGCCCCGCAAAACAGGGCCGTTATCTGGTGGTGTTATTATTGTGGAAAGTTTGCATGTACAGAGTTGATCACAGCCTGGTTGATCGTCAATCCGGCCTCGGTGGTCAATTTTGCCGACAGGGAAATCAATACGTCACTGGCCATGGATTGAGCCATCTGTTGTTCCAAACTCTCCCGCAATGCGACGATTTCGGGGTCTTCCATGTCTGGACCACTGCGCCCGTCCACCCGCACCAAAATAACGCTGTCTTCATGGGGGAAGGACGCAACTTCACCATCCGCAAGCGCAAATACACGCTGCAAGAAATCGTCCGGCGTGCCGTCGATAAAGGCGGTGCGCGTCAAGCCGGTTTCAATGGTGATGTCCATGCCCATGGTTTCAGGGGCCTCATTGGCTTCGAACTCGGCCAAGAATGTGGTTGCCATTTCGGTGAGAGCGGCACGAATTTGCGCGTCGCGCCATGCGGCGGTAACCTCGGGACGCACGTCAGCCAAGTCCTGCAAGCGGGGCGCAAGGACTTCGTCGAGACGCATGGCAAATACACCGCCATCATCCAGCAGGATCGCCTTTTCAAAGTCGCCCGCATTCAGCTCTGCCGCAGCTGTGCGGAAGGCGTCATAGCTCGCCAAACCTTCGGTGACATCCTCAGACCAGTCGATGGTGCCCAACGTAAGATTGGTTTCATTCGCAAGATCTTCGAGGGAGTTTCCGCCAGCCAAAAGGTCGTCCAAATCTTCAAGACTGTCTTCAATTGAGCGCCGCGCCGCGTCTTCCACCAATTCTGTGCGCAACTCGTCGTTGGCGTCCTCAAAGGAGGTTTCGCGTGACGTCAAAATGGCGTTCATGCGGTACAAAGCGGGGCCGCGGCTGGTTTTCAAGGGTCCTAAAATGCCCGGTTCGGTCATAGCAAAAACGGCGTCTGCAGCATCGCCAAGATCGGCTCGAGTTGCATCGCCCAAGTCGATATCCGTGAGGGTCAGCCCGCGTTCAGTGACCAAATCACCAAAGGTCGCGGCGCCATCATCTAGACGGGTTTTTGCGGCCTCGGCGGCTGGGAGGTCAGGATAGGCAAGACGCTCGACCATCCGACGCTCAGGAACGATATAAATTTCCGCGCGGTCGTCATAAAGGGCGCGCAGGTCTTCCTCTGGCACCACAATCGTGTCGATCAAATCGGCGGGAGACACCCAAGCGTATGTGATGCGTTTCTTCTCAGGAAGGGTGAAATCCGCTGGGTTTTCAGCATGATAAGCGGTTAACTCTTCAGGGGTCGGCTCTGGAATGTCTTCTGCGAGGTTTGTTTCGTTCAAAACACCCCATGCAAAATCGCGGCGTCCGGCAATATATTCCATCGACAGATCGGCCAGCGATTCAGGAACCACAATACCCGTCGCCATGGCTTGCTGGTACAATGTACGCGCAGTTTCAACCCGCAGCGTATTTTCGAATTGCTTCTCTGAAAGGCCATTGCGCTGAAGGAAAAAATCGTAACCCGCACGGTCAAAATTGCCATCAATGCCTTGAAATTCTGGCTGGTCAAGCAACTCAAGCGCCACCTGTTCATCGCCGACGGAAAGGCCAAGGTTTTTCACCTCATTGTCGATGGCGGCCGTGGCGTAAAGCTGTTGGCGCAGGTTCTGGTCAATTCCGAATTGGTTGGCCATTGAAAGGGTCACTTGCGTGCCAAATTGCTCAGTATACCGGTTCAATTCACTGTTGAGGGCGCGGTAATACTCATCGGCGGTGACTTCGGTTTTGCCCACTTTGGCAACGGGGGTAGATCCACCGCCGAAATTCGTAATGCTAAAGCCCGCAAGCCCGACAATAAGCCCGAGAATTAGGATCCACACAAAGAACTGTGAGATGCCACGTTTGCCGCCAATAGCCATATTTTCCTACCCTTTTTCGCTTGTTGCAGAATGTTTAAGGGTTTGGTTCTACGGGAGCAAGGGCGTAAGGTCGCGGGAGCGTAAAAGGTTAGGGTTTTTGTGCCGTTAAACGTTCAAACAGCGACGTTATTCCGGCACGATCAACATTGGCGAAGGCCACGCGTACTTCGCGCGCTCCGTTTGGGTCGTTCGCAGGGCGGAACATCGTGCCCGGAAGCAAGAGAACGCCCGCTGTACTAACCAAGTTTTTGGCCAATTCGTTCGACGGTATTTGAAACGGATGGCGCAAATAGGCAAAATACGCACCAGCCCCCATGAGCTCCCAACCTTGTGCTTTTAACGCGGGGAAACCTTCGATGATCGCGGCGCGTCGATCCAAAATTTCAAGGCGTTCACCTGCGAGCCAATCGTCAAGGTTTTCGATCCCCCAGAGCGCGCCGATCTGGCCGAGTTGGTTGGGGCAAATAGCGACGGTGTCGAGGAATTTCTCGACCTCAACTAGAAAGCGCGGTGCGGCGATGATTGCGCCAACGCGATGGCCCGTGAGGCGGTAGGATTTGGAGAACGAATAGAGCGAAATGACCGTGTCGTCCCAATCGGGATCGTTCAGAAGGGTGTGCGGCGCGCCGGTTTTGCTGTGAAAATCGCGATAGGTTTCGTCGATAATCAGGGCGATGCCGTTTTCACGTGCGAGGTCGCGGAAACTGGCGATCAGCTCGGCAGGGTATTCGACGCCACCGGGGTTGTTGGGGCTGACTAGAACGATGGCTTTTGTGCGGGGCGTAAGCAGCGCGCGGGCCTCGTCGGGGTCGGGCAAAAGATCAGATTGCGCTGGCAGGGGCACGGCACGCACCCCCTGCATATCGCACCACATTTGATGGTTGAAATACCACGGAGTCGGGATGACGACCTCATCACCTTTGCCCGCCAAACAGGCGATCACTGCTGCAAAGGCCTGATTGCAACCCGATGTAATTGCGACATTTTCTGCGGCAACTTCGCCGCCATAAGCCTTGGCCCATCGCGCGGCAAGGGCGGCACGTAAATCCTGACGGCCCAAAACGGCACCATAGAGATGCGAGTCGGCTTGCGTCAAAATTGCCTCGGACATCGCGGCGCGCATTTCGGCGGGCGGGGTGTCCACGGGAGCGGCTTGGCTGACGTTGATCAACGGCTGGTCGGCGGGGAAGGAAACCCCGTCAAGCCAACGTCGCGCTTCCATTACCGGAGGCACAGCAGTGGATTCCATCAAAGGATTGAGGGTAAATTTCATGCTGTACCTTAAAAATTAATCTTTGCCGCGATAGGGTTGGACGTATTGCAATGCCATGTCCCACGGAAAGAAAATCCATGTGTCTTGGGAAACTTCGGTGATGAACGTGTCCACCATCGCGCGGCCTTTTGGCTTGGCATATACTGTGGCGAAATGGGCCTTGGGGTAGAGTGCGCGGACCAACTCAAGGGTGCGGCCAGAATCGACCAAATCGTCGACAATCAGAATGCCTTCGCCATCGCCCATCAGGGCCGCGTCGGGCGCTTTGAGGATTTCCGCCTTGCTTTGGTCTTGGTGGTCATAGGATTTGACCGAAATTGTATCCACGGTGCGGATGTCCAATTCGCGCGCCATGATCATTGCGGGGGCCATGCCGCCGCGTGTGATCGCAACAACAGCTCGCCAAGACCCGTCCACAGACCCCTTGCCGTCAAGCCGCCACGCCAAAGCGCGCGAGTCACGGTGGATTTGATCCCAGCTAATGTGGAAGCCTTTTTCATGTGGCAAACGATCGGTCATGGCAGCTCTTTCATGGTTGCAGGCAGATAAGGTAACTTATGTAAGGGCAATTTTTAGCCCTAAAGCCCCCAAGAGGCCACCGAAAATGCGATCAATGGTGCCTTTGAGGTTGAGATAATTGCGCCGCGTGCGTTCGAGAGAGAAAATCCGCCCCACAAGGATATTCCAAACAGTCTCGTTAAAGAAGACAATTGCGAGCAAAGCAGCGATGACAGTTGCGCCTGCGTCCGAAGGCACTGTCCCCAAAAAGATGGCTGCAAAAAGGATCGCGGGTTTGGGATTTGCCAACTGTGTGATCAACCCCAAAAGGACGCCGCGACCCAGACTTGGTGCCGTCACAGAGGTGCCTGTATTGAGGGGGGTATCGGCCTGTTTAAACAGTTTAATCGCCATATAAACGAGGAAAGCGCCGCCCGCGAGTTTGAAAACAGTCAATAAAATTGGTGCATACGCGAAAAGCAGCGACAGGCCGAATAAGGCCGCCGCCGCCCAAATAACGCCGCCGATTCCGATGCCGATGGCCACACCCGTTGCTGCGCGAAAGCCATGCGTGACTCCCGTGCGCGCCGCCATCAGGACCGAGGGGCCCGGACTGATAGCAGCCATAAGGTGCAGAAGCGCGACAGCGATAAAGGCGGCGAGTGTCATGGTTTAGCTGCCTTTTGTCGCGTCGATATCGGGCGCATCGACGGCTTTCATGCCGACCACGTGATAGCCCGCGTCAACGTGCAGATTCTCGCCCGTTGTTCCAGATCCAAGATCCGAAAGCAGATAGAGTGCTGCCTTACCGACTTCTTCTTGGGTGACATTGCGGCGCAGGGGCGAGTTCAATTCGTTCCATTTCATGATGTAACGGAAATCGCCAATCCCAGAAGCGGCCAGTGTTTTGATAGGGCCTGCAGAGATTGCATTCACGCGGATGCCATCTTTGCCAAGGTCTTCGGCGAGGTATTTCACCGAGGCTTCAAGTGCAGCCTTTGCGACACCCATGACATTATAATGTGGCATGACTTGCTCGGCACCGTAGTAGGTGAGCGTCAACATGGAACCACCTGATTTCATAAGTTTTTCTGCGCGTTGTGCAACGGCAGTAAACGTGTAAACCGAGATATCCATCGTCATGCGGAAGTTTGCCGCCGACGTGTCAACATAGCGGCCACGCAATTCGTTTTTATCCGAGAAACCGATGGCATGGACGACGAAATCGATTTCGCCCCATGCTTCTTCGATGCCTGCGAACATCGCGTCCAACGACTCGGCGTTTGAGGCGTCGCAATCAAAAAGCTGGGTCACACCCAAGGTCGCGGCCAGTGGCTCTACGCGCTTTTTAAAAGCATCCCCCATATAAGAGAATGCCAGCTCGGCCCCATGTTCAGCACAGGTCTTTGCGATGCCCCAAGCGATAGATTTGTCATTGGCGAGCCCCATAATAAGGCCACGTTTACCGTCCATCAGTTTCATGTGTTATCCTACGTTTATACGCCCCAAATTATACCTGCCATAAGCGATAGTCAGTGTTGCATCAAGTCTGTTGGCGTGCTCCAACCAATAGACCAGTCAGAAAACTTTGAGGCGACCATGAGCGAGACAAGAGATATTTTTGCGGGTGACGACCCTTTTGTGATTGCCCAAAGGTGGCTTTCCGAGGCGGAAACTAGCGAGCCGAACGATCCGAACGCCATTGCTTTGGCGACTGTGGATTCCCAAGGCATGCCCAATGTGCGCATGGTTTTGCTCAAAGAAATAGAGTCCGCTGGGTTCGTTTTCTATACGAATTACAACAGCGCAAAGGGGCAGGAAATCGCCCAAAGCGGTACCGCTAGTTTTGTGATGCATTGGAAGAGCTTGCGGCGGCAAATCCGTGTGCGGGGAAATGTAGAGCGGGAGGAGGGGCCACAGGCGGACGCCTATTTTACCAGCCGTTCCCTGAAAAGCCGACTCGGCGCATGGGCGTCGGATCAATCACAACCTTTGAGTTCACGATCCGCATTGGTCGCGAAAGTAGCAAAAATCACCCTCGCCAAGGGGACAGCCCCCGCGCGGCCCCCGTTTTGGGGGGGATTCCGCATTAAACCAACAGAGATCGAGTTTTGGGCGGATGGCGAATTTCGCCTCCATGATCGGTTCCGTTGGACTCGGGAAGACACTGATTCCGATTGGAAAATTGTGCGTCTCAACCCATAGTTTAGTTGACGTAGGGTTAACTTCTTCTAGACTACATCTCAAATTACCTCTTGTAACCTTGGCGGTGTTTGCCGAAAAGGACCGCGGGCAGGACATAATAAAAGGCGCCAAATAGGCGTATTGGGATGACAATAGAATTAGCAATAGGACGTATCGTTCATGGGTACGTGAAGTGGTTTGATCCTGTAAAAGGGTTTGGCTTTGTCGTCTGCGACGACGACGGGCCGGATATCCTTTTGCATGCAAACGTGCTGCGTAATTTCGGGCAAAGCTCTATCTCAGAAGGGGCTGAAGTCGAAATCGAGATCCATGATACCAGCCGCGGCATACAGGCCACGCGGGTTTTAGCCATCAAACCGCCCCAAAAAAACAGTGATACGGGCGAAGGGGATTCTGATTCGGTTGCAAGAGAAGCCGGTCCCTTACTTCCGGCGCGGATAAAATGGTTTGATCGCACTAAAGGATTTGGATTTGCCAATGTGTTTGGCTATCCTGAAGATGTTTTTGTACACGTGGAAGTGTTGCACCTTGCGGGGCTTGCAGACCTTCAACCCGGAGAAGCGGTTGCTATGCGGGTCGTGGACGGCGAGCGGGGCCAAATGGCCGCGTCCGTGACATCTTGGGAGGCTGTGTTATCCAGCGATTTAGAAACCTAACAACGTCTCGCATGTTTACACATGTTTTGCGCTTTACGGCGCCTTTTGTTCTGTCGGGGTTTATAGCTTCGGCGGGACTAGCCGATTGCAGCCCCACCACCGCCGAATTGCGCGGCCCATGGGGGCAGGCCCAGTTTCAAATCGAAATCGCTGATACCAACGAATCCCGTGCGCAAGGTCTGATGCACCGTACCGAAATGCCACGGATGTCGGGCATGCTTTTCCTGTATGATTCGCCGCGTCCCATGGCCTTTTGGATGCGAAACACATTGATTCCACTCGATTTGCTTTTTATCGCCCCCAATGGCGAAGTCTTGGCCATTCACGAGCGCGCAAAACCCTTGGACGAGACGCATATTCCCGGACCAGACGGATCAATCGCCGTTCTTGAAATAAACGGCGGCATGGCCGAAACCCTTGGAATTAAAGCAGGAAGCCAAATTCGTCACAGTTTTTTTGATCAATTTTCAACTTCTTGGCCCTGCAACGCGTCTTAGGGCTTTTCATTCCCGCGACTGGTGGTTAATAAGCCCTCAGTCGGGGCGTAGCGCAGCCTGGTAGCGCGACGGTTTTGGGTACCGTAGGTCGAAGGTTCGAATCCTTCCGTCCCGACCAATAAAAGCAATGACTTACATTGCTTTTCAACACACCCATAAAAATATTTTACAGAGTCTTTTACAGTTCTCTCCCTGTTTTGTTCTGTTATTTAACCAGATATTCGCAGCAGAGTGACTTTGGTATGAGAGGCTATTCACCAGCATATGTGCCGATGGCGGCTATGCGGAGAGGCTGTGTGAAAACTCCCCCATTTTGATCCAGATGCTGCTATAATTTCCGTATTCGGTATGGAGGTTGTTCATGACGCATTTCATCGAAGGTTTAGACCGGCAGCGGACGATGTTACTGCCTGAACACCTCGACGATTATGTTGATGAGAATAGCCACGTCCGCGCGATTGATGCTTTCGCGGACATGCTTGATTTGGCGGTTCTTGGCTTCAGCGCGCAACCTGCCGCGACGGGTCGGCCCGGTTGTCATCCGGGGTTGATGCTGCGGATTTAACTGTATGGATATCTGAATCAAGTTCAATCATCACGACGGTTGGAACGTGCGTGCGGGCGCGATCTGGAGCTCATTTGGCTGACGGGTCGCTTGAAGCCCGCATGGAACGCACCCTGCGAAAGCTGGAACCTCTGCAAAAGGAGGCCTTGCGTTACAGATCAATTGAACAGCGGATGGATGAGACTGGAGAAACACAGGTCTCATTCAGCGATCCAGACGCCAGATCAATGGCAACAACAGCGCGCATGCCCCGTATTGTTGGCTATAATGTCCAAACGGCTGTCGAAGCCGATCACCACCTGATCG
>NZ_JBGFCE010000009.1:0-183386 GCF_041205415.1 Falsihalocynthiibacter sp. BN13B15 | reverse complement strand
CCATACTTCTTGGGCAACTCCGCAAGCGTCATCTCCTCGCGGATTGCTTCAAGCGCGACCTTGGCTTTGAACTCTGGCGAATGGTTCTTTCGTTTTTTCATTCTGGATCACTTCTCTCATCATGCAATAACAACCGCACTTTGTGCGGTGAGTGATCGGCGTGAACAGGCTGCGAATCAATTATGGTCCGACATTCGCGACGAATGGGAACTTACCTTAAAAACTAGCTTTTGTTACCCTGAGCGTCACCCCGAGCAAGCCTGTGGCTTTCACGGCGACACAGGCAATTAATAAGCCATTATTTTGACAAGAAAAAATGGTGAGCCGGTCGGGATCCGAACCCGAGACCTACTGATTAAAAGTCAGTTGCTCTACCAACTGAGCTACCGGCCCACACTTGTCGGGCTTCTCTAAGTTTGTGGAGCGCTGGGGTCAAGCCTCTTTTCACACTTTTCCGTCGGATTGCTGGTAAATCTTTTTCAGGGGGTCTATATCGCCCTTATGACACAGGCTTTTCCAATGGATTCCCTTCCTTTCATGAAAATGCACGGGCTGGGCAATGATTTCGTGGTGATCGATTCTCGTGGGCGCGCACATGTTGTGACGCCTGCTTTGGCGCGTGCACTGGGGCATCCGCACCTTGGTGTGGGATTCGATCAATTGGCTGAAATCCTCGACAGCAAGGATTCGGACGTTGAGTTGGTGTTTTATAACGCTGATGGGTCCACTGCAGGGGCCTGCGGGAATGCCACGCGGTGTATTGCCCGACATTTGATGGCCGAATCTGGTGCTTCAAACGTGACTCTGCGCACCGAGCGCGGTGTTCTTATCGGCGAAGACGCGGGCAATGGCCTCACGCGGATCAACATGGGCGCGCCACTCCTAAACTGGAACGACGTGCCGATCGCGGAAAATATTGATACATTAAGCCTCCCCATTGACGGCAATCCCACCGCCACGGGCATGGGCAATCCACATTGCACCTTTATCGTTGAGGACGCGGACGCCATTGATCTGGAAACTCTCGGCGCGAAGTTTGAGCACCACCCCCTTTTCCCCGAGCGTACCAACGTGCAGTTCATCTCGCTTCTTGCACCTGATCGCATTCGTATGCGGGTCTGGGAACGTGGCGTGGGCATCACGATGGCGTCTGGCTCAAGCAGCTGCGCGAGTGCGGTCGCCGCCGCCCGGCGTGGACTTACGGGGCGACGCGTGGATGTTGTGCTCGACGGTGGCGAACTCCAAATTGACTGGCGCGACGATGGTGTCTGGATGACGGGCGCGACCATGCATGTCTTTGACGCCAGCCTAAACCGCTCGTTTTTGGAAACTGTCAAATGAGTATCCCAAATTTCATCACGCCAAAATTCACCACCCTTGGCTGTCGCCTCAACGCCTATGAAACCGAGGCGATGAAGGAACTCTCTGAGGCCGCAGGCGTGCAAAACGCGGTCATCATTAACACCTGTGCAGTTACGGCGGAAGCAGTGCGCAAGGCACGCCAAGAAATCCGCAAGCTACGCCGCGAAAACCCTGATGCGAAATTGATCGTGACGGGTTGTGCGGCGCAAACCGAACCCGCCACCTTTACCGCCATGCCCGAAGTCGACATCGTGATCGGCAATACCGAAAAAATGCAGGCCGAGACATGGGCGTCGATGGCCCCCGATTTTATCGGCCAAACCGAATCCGTACAGGTCAACGACATCATGGCCGTCACCGAAACCGCGGGCCATTTGATCGACGGATTCGGCACCCGCAGCCGCGCCTATGTTCAGGTCCAAAACGGCTGTGATCATCGCTGCACCTTCTGCATCATCCCCTATGGTCGCGGAAATTCGCGCTCGGTGCCTGCAGGTGTTGTGATCGACCAAATCAAACGCCTCGTGCAAAAGGGCTACAACGAGGTGGTGCTTACGGGCGTTGACCTTACCAGTTGGGGCGCCGATCTTCCCGCCACGCCGAAACTTGGTGATTTGGTGATGCGGATTCTGAAATTGATCCCCGACCTGCCACGCCTTCGGATCAGCTCGATTGATTCCATCGAAGTGGATGACAACCTCATGCAGGCCATAGCGACAGAACCGCGCCTGATGCCGCATCTGCACCTCAGCTTGCAGGCGGGCGACGACATGATTCTCAAACGCATGAAGCGCCGCCATCTGCGCGACGATGCGATTGCCTTTTGCGAAGAAGCCAAACGTCTGCGGCCGGAAATGACCTTCGGCGCCGATATCATCGCGGGCTTCCCCACCGAGACCGAGGAGATGTTTGCTAACTCCCTTAAAATGGTGACGGACTGCGATCTAACGTGGCTCCACGTCTTCCCCTATTCTGCCCGCGAAGGCACCCCCGCCGCGCGAATGCCCGCCGTGAATGGCAATGCAATCAAATCCCGCGCCGCGCGTCTTCGCAAGGCTGGCGACGAACGGGTTGCCCTGCATCTCGCGGCGCAAATCGGGAAAACGCATTCCATTTTGCTTGAAAACCCCCATATGGGTCGCACCGAGCAATTCACCGAAGTGCATTTTGACACCCCGCAAATCGAGGGTCAAATCGTTCAGGCGACAATCTTTGGCGTGGCGGGAAATCAACTCACCGCATGAAACCCCTCCTCTATTCCTTTCGCCGCTGCCCCTATGCCATGCGCGCCCGTCTCGCCCTTGCCTCGGCACAAATCCCTTGCGAGCTCCGCGAAATCCTGTTGCGCGACAAGCCCGAGGCGATGCTTGAGGCCTCCCCCAAAGGGACGGTGCCGGTTTTGATTCTGCCAAACGGCGTGGTCGACGAGAGCCTCGACATTATGATCTGGGCCTTGTCGCAAGACGATCCCGAGGGCTGGCTCGACGGCAAAGCGGAGGCCCTCGCCCTGATTGAGCGCTCCGACGGCCCCTTCAAAACCGCGCTGGATCGCTACAAATACGCGACCCGCTATGAGGGCGTTGATTCCACCGAAGAGCGCACAAAAGCCGCGCTGTTCCTGCAGGACCTAAACACGCGATTGACCCAGTCCCCATATCTTCTGGGCGACCACCCGACACTCGCCGACATGGGCATTGTCACCTTCGTGCGCCAATTCGCCAATGTGGATCGCGCGTGGTTTGACGCACAGCCTTGGCCCGATTTGATCCGCTGGCTAGAAACATTTCTGGCCTCGCCCCGCTTTGCCCATATTATGGTGAAACACCCCGTTTGGATGCCAGATACGGCGGGTATCGACTTCCCATAAACCGGCTCTGCGTAAATCCAACTTGCGACCGACTGTATTTTGAGGTGACACTGGCCCAAAATCGACAAAGGACGCAGAATGCACCCGAATCCCATTTTCCACGACGCCAGCCTTGAGCAAAACCTCGGGTTCGCCCGTGAGCGCGGGTTTGGCACCCTTGCGATCAATGGCGAAGACGGCCCCTTATTGGCGCATATCCCGTTTTTAATTTCCGACGATGGTAAAACCGTCGAGATGCATCTGGTGCGCTCCAATCCCATCGCCCGCGCGCTTTCTAATCCCGCACAGGCTGTGGTTTCCGTCGCGGGACCAGACAGTTACATCTCCCCCGATTGGTACGAGATCGACGAACAAGTTCCCACGTGGAACTATATATCCGTCCACCTGCGTGGCACACTCGAAAAGTTAGAAGCGACAGAGCTACGCGCCCACCTTGATCGCCTCTCCGCTGCAAACGAAGCCCGCCTGCTCCCCAAAACGCCGTGGAAGGCAGATAAAATGTCGCCCGACCCCCTTGAAAAGATGATGCGAATGATTGTCCCCTGCCGAATGACCATCGAAAACATCGACGGGACATGGAAACTCGGGCAAAATAAACCCACTGGTGCGCGACACGCGGCGGCAAAAATGACCAAGGCCCATAACTTGGGGCATGAAACCAATACCCTTGCGGCGCTGATGCTCGGCTCCAACGACTAATATTCAAAGGAATTTTACATGGAACTTTTTTATAGTCCGACCTCGCCCTACGTTCGCAAAGTTATGGTCCTGCTGCATGAAACTGGGCGACTTAATGACGTGCAACTGGTCCCGACGCATGGAACGCCCCTCGCCCCGGCCAAAGGATACGCCGCGCAAAATCCGCTCAGCAAAGTCCCCGCCCTTGCACGGCCAGACGGCGCAACCCTGTACGATAGCCGTGTGATTTGTCAGTATCTGGATGCCCGCGCCAAGAGCGGCCTTTATGGCAACGACAATTCGCGTTGGGATATTTTGACCCTTGAGGCCACCGCAGACGGAATTTTGGACGCAGCCATTTTGATGGTCTATGAAACGCGCCTCCGCCCCGTCGACAAACAATTCCACGACTATATCGAGGCCCAGTGGCACAAAATCGCGAACGCCATTGCCGCCCTTGAGGCGCGGTGGATTGCAAACCTCGAAGGTCCAATCTCAATGGGGCAGATCGCCGTCGCCTGTGCGCTTGGCTATGTCGATTTTCGCCACGACGACCGAGGATGGCGTCAATCGGCCCCCCTTTTGGACGATTGGTATGCAGGATTCGCCGCACGCGACTCAATGACGGCAACGATTCCCCCTAAATAGGTACGATTTTCGCGGCGAAAACCCCACAATCCACATTTATCTCTCAATCTGCGCCAGATTGACCGCTAGACGGGAGCGAATTGGGCCGCTAAACACCGTTTTAAGCCTCCCGCGCATATGCGGGTGACGAACGTTTCTAGCTACCTAAGCTAAAAAATGGAGAGATACTCGTGTCCCACGCAGAAGATCACGAAGGCACACGCCGGGATTTCCTGTACTATGCGACAGCAGGTACAGCAGCAGTTGCGACTGGTGCCGCCGTCTGGCCGCTAGTCAATCAGATGAATCCCAGCGCAGATGTCCAAGCCCTAGCCTCAATTCGTGTTGATATTTCAGAGGTCGAAGTTGGTACGCAGCTGACAGTAAAATGGCGCGGTAAGCCCGTTTTCATCCGTCACCGTACCGAGACTGAAATCGAAGAAGGGCGTGCAGGCGATACGGCCGATCTTGTGGATAACCACGCACGCAACGCCAACATCCTTGATGTCGGCCCCCTCTCGGATCTGAATAACGCAGATGACGCGAACCGCACCTTGGACGAAGCCGGCGCATGGCTCGTGATGATGGGCGTTTGTACGCACCTTGGCTGTGTGCCTTTGGGCGACGGCGCAGGTGATTTTGACGGCTGGTTCTGCCCATGTCACGGCAGCCACTACGATACAGCCGGTCGCATCCGCAAAGGTCCAGCCCCCGAGAACCTTCCGGTTCCAATCGCTGTCTTCGCGGACGAAACAACAATTCAACTCGGATAGGGAAAACGTAATGTCAGGAATTCCGCACGATCATTACGAGCCCAAGACGGGCTTTGAAAAATGGCTAGACGAACGTCTGCCAATCGTTGGCTTGCTTTACGGCACCATCATGATCCCCACACCCAAAAACCTGAACTGGATGTGGATCTGGGGCATCGTTTTGGCCTTCTGTCTGGTGCTGCAAATCATCACCGGCATCATTTTGGCAATGCACTACACGCCCCACGTTGACCTCGCTTTCTCAAGCGTTGAGCACATCATGCGCAACGTGAACGGCGGCCATATGCTGCGTTACATCCACGCAAACGGCGCGTCGCTCTTCTTTATCGCTGTGTATTTGCATATCTTCCGTGGCCTTTACTACGGTTCATACAAATCCCCACGCGAGATCACATGGATCATCGGCATGCTCATCTATCTGATGATGATGGCGACGGGTTTCCTTGGCTACGTTCTTCCTTGGGGCCAAATGTCCTTCTGGGGCGCGACTGTTATCACCGGCCTGTTTGGTGCGATCCCCTTCGTGGGCGAAGCCTTGCAAACATGGCTCCTTGGCGGGCCTGCGGTTGACAATGCAACGCTGAACCGCTTCTTCTCGCTGCACTTCTTGCTCCCCTTCGTGATTGCTGGCCTTGTCATCGTTCACATCTGGGCGTTTCACACGACTGGCAACAACAACCCAACCGGTGTTGAAGTTCGTCGCGGTTCCAAAAAAGAAGCTGAAGCAGATACGCTTCCCTTCTGGCCCTACTTCGTGATCAAAGACTTCTTTGCTCTCGCCGTTGTCCTAACTGTGTTCTTTGCGGTTGTTGGGTTCATGCCAAACTACCTTGGCCACCCAGACAACTACATCCCTGCAAACCCCCTTGTGACACCTGCGCACATCGTTCCTGAATGGTACTACCTGCCCTTCTACGCGATCCTGCGGGCCTTCACGGCGGATGTTTGGGCTGTTCAACTGACCTCTGCCCTCACAGGCGGCATTGTTGACGCGAAGTTCTTTGGTGTTATCGCAATGTTCGGCGCGATTTTTGTGATGGCTCTGGCCCCTTGGCTCGATACATCCAGCGTGCGCTCCGGCAAATATCGCCCGATGTTCAAGTGGTGGTTCGCCCTCCTCGCGCTCGACTTCATGGTCCTGATGTGGGTTGGTGCCCGCGATACCGAGTTCCCGCACGATTGGATCTCGCTCATCGGTGCCACATATTGGTTCGCGTATTTCCTCATCATCCTGCCGCTCCTTGGCGTGATCGAGAAACCGCTCCCATTGCCCGACACCATCGAAGACGATTTCAACGCCCACTATCCCAAAGATGCGTCCGACGCATCCGCGGCGAAGTGAGAAAGGATCAGAGAACAATGATCAAGAAACTCACCCTTTCCGCCCTGACTGCTGTCATTTTGACAGCAGGCTCGGCTTTCGCGTCGGGCGACGAAGCCAGCATCCATGATGCGGATTTCTCCTTCGAAGGGCCCTTTGGCAAATATGACCAAAACCAACTTCAACGGGGCCTCAAGGTTTACACTGAAGTTTGTTCGGCCTGCCACGGCTTGCAATATGTCCCTTTGCGCACCCTAGGGGACGCAGGCGGACCTGAACTTCCCGAAGACCAAGTTCGCGCCTATTCCTCTCAGTTCGAAGTGTTCGACCCTGAGTTGGATGACTTCCGCGAAGCCAAACCCTCCGATCACTTCCCCGCTTCGGGTCTTGAAAACGCCCCTGATCTCTCGCTCATGGCCAAAAAACGCGCCGCGTTCCACGGTCCATATGGCACAGGGATCAACCAACTTATTCAAGGCATCGGCGGACCAGAATACATCGCCGCTCTCCTCACCAGCTACACAGGTGAAGAAAAAGAAGAAGCCGGATCGACGTTCTACGAAAACACCGCCTTCCCTGGTGGCTGGATTGCGATGGCTCCGCCCCTTGCCGGTGAAGACGTTGATTTCGACGACGGTCACAGCAACGAAATCCACCACGAAGCCGAAGATGTTGCGGCCTTCTTGATGTGGACAGCAGAGCCAAAAATGATGGCTCGCAAGCAGGCTGGCTTCGTCGCCGTGCTGATGCTTTTGCTTCTGTCCGTGCTGCTGTATCTGGTCAACAAAAAGATCTGGGCGCCGCATAAACGCAAACACTAGGCTGTTTCAAAGTTTAAAAAGTTTAAAAAGCGTCCTTTTCGAAGGGCGCTTTTTTTAAAATCTAGACCCCAAGATAGGCCGCAAGCTCCGCAGGCGGATCATCCAACGCGTCCTGCGTGTCCATCGGTGGCAACGCATTGCCCCCCGCCACCAGCACCGTTTTCTGCGCGATCCGGCGGGCATCTTCGGGGTCGTGGGTGATCATCAAAAGTGTCGCCCCCGTGTCGTTGGCAACGTCACTCACAAGCTGCAACATCTCGCGTTTAAGCGCGGGTCCCAGCGCCGAAAAAGGTTCATCCAACAGCATCAAAGGACGGGCCCGCAGCACCATCCGCGCGATCGCCACACGCGCCATTTGCCCCCCCGAAAGTTCCGCCGGTTTGCTCTCGGCTTTCCCCTCCAACCCTACTTGTTCCAACGCCTCTGCAACCCGCGCACTCTCTTCCTTGGACAGATGCAAATCAGGCCGAAGTCCAAGCCCCACATTCTGGGCAACGGTGAGATGCGGAAACAGGTTGTTGTCCTGAAACAAGATACTCATGGGGCGCGCACCCGGCCCTAATGAGGCCAAATCCTGCCCCTGCCAAAGGATCTTTCCCGTCGTTGGCGCAAGGAAACCAGCGACCGCAGAAATCAGCGTCGACTTCCCCGCGCCCGAAGGCCCGATCACCGCAACATGATCGCCAGTTTCGATCTCAAAATCGGCCTTTAAGGCGAAACTCCCCTGCATTAGGGTCACATTGTCAAAGCGGAGCATCGGTACGCCCTCCTCGGTCAAACAGATAAAAAACACCCAACGAAAGCAGCATCAACAACAGCGCAGCCCCCGCCGCATCGGCCATACGGTAGGCCCCCATCAAGTCATAAAGCGCCAAAGGCAGTGTCGCGCGCGCAGGGTCCGCAAACAGCGCAACCACGCCCAAATCCCCCATCGAAAGCGCTGCGGCCAGCCCTGCGACAAAGCCAATCGGACGCGCCAAACGCGGCGCTTCCAGCAATCGGAAACGTGCAAATCCCTTCAGGTCAAGACTCTGTGCCAAAGCCCCAAATCGCGCGTCACAGGCCTCGACCGCTGGTAAGAAAACCCGCATCGCAAACGGCAACGCAACGATGGAATTCACCAGTGCCGTAATCGGCAACGCCCACTCCTGCGGACTCGCAAATTCAAAGATCACAATGAACAATCCCGCCCCCATAACCAGTGGCGAAACCGCGACCGTCAGATAGCCAATAGCCTCCCCCAAACCACGCGCCGTCCCCCGCAAACGTGTCACCCAAAACGCCAGTGAAAGCCCAAACAAAACGGTCAGACCCGTGGTCGCCATCGACACCAAAAGAGAACGCCCAGCAGCCTGCCACACCGAAAGCGGCAGCGAAATAATCCGTGGCACCCCATCAATCACAATCATCGCCAGCGGCAGCCCCAAAAAGAGAGATGTCAACAAAAGCCAGACACTATCCCCCACATGCGACCCCCCTGTCGCATAGTGATTCACCACGCGATCAAATCCCCCGCCCACGGATGCGGCCCGCGCCAAACGCCAAGCCAATAGAGCCGCGCAGCCCGACAAAGCAACTTGCAAAAGCGCAAGAAGCGCGGCTTTGCTCAGGTCGAAATCAAAGCGGAAGGCATGATAAATCGCGAGCTCAACCGTCGTTGATTTTGGCCCGCCCCCGATAGCAAGCGCGACCGCGAAACTCGTTGTGCAGATGAGGAAAATGATCGCGAAGGCCCCAGGAACAACCTCCGCGAGCATTGGATATTCAAGAAGTCGTCTACGATCTCGCGCATTACATCCAAGGGACGCCGCGAGCCGAAATTGTTCCGACGGGATCGCCAACCAGCCTTGCAGGATCAGACGCACAGCAAGCGGCAGATTAAAGAACACATGCGCAAGAACCACGCCGTGCAAACCGTAAATATGGATCGGTGCGATTCCGAATTGCCCTAAAAACCAACTCACAATTCCCGAGCGCCCAAAAACTGCCAACAACCCCAGAACGGCAACAATAACCGGAAGCACGAAAGGCGCCCCAAGCAGCGTGATCAGCACCCGCCGCCCAACGAACGAACGCCGCGCCAAGGCTCGCGCTACGGGGATTGCCAAAATGACGCTAAAAAACGCCGAGAGAAGCGCCTGTTTGACCGTAAATGCCAGAGCGGAAATGTCTGCCTCGTTGATCGTGCTGCCGGCTTCTGCTCGCCACGCGACAATGCCAACGGTGCCAAAGCACAAGAATAGAATGAGAGCAGCCACCGCCGCCCCCACCCAGAACCCTATGCCGCGTTGGCGCTTTATTTTGACAGAGAGAGACGCCATTCCTCAAGCGCTCCGTCCCGTTCAGCCTGCGCATCCCCCGCTGCAAAAAGCAGCGCCTCTGTTGGGATGGTCAAAGTTTCAAACCCCTCAGGCAAACCGTCATCCGGCGTCACCGCGGGGTACATCCAATTGGTTGTCGGAATGATTGACTGAAACGCATCGCTCACCATAAACGCCAAAAATTCATCGGCCAAATCGGAGTGATCAGTATGCGCGACCTTGGCCGCGACCTCCACTTGCAAATAGTGCCCCTCTACAAAAGGCGCGGCACTTTTGCTGGCGTCCTCTTCCGCGATCAAATGATAGGCGGGGCTGGTTGTATAGGACAAAACCATATCGGCTTCGCCCTCAAGGAACATGCCATAGGCCTCGGACCAGCCTTTGGTCACGGTGATGATATTGTCCGAAAGCGCTTCCCAAATGGCGGGAGCTTCGTCGCCATAGGCCGCTTTCACCCACATCAAAAGACCAAGGCCCGGTGTGGAACTGCGCGGGTCTTGGATGACGATTTTCAGATCGCTTGCTGCCAGCTCTTTAAAGTTTGCAGGAGGGGTGGAGATCTTTGTATTGTCATAGATAAACGCGAAATAGCCCCAATCATAGGGGATGAACATTGTGTCTTCCCACTCGATTGGTAAGTCAAACGCGACGCCCTCTTGCCCGTGCAACGCAAAGAGACCCGTTTCCGCCGCAGCCGCCGTCAAATTCGTGTCTAATCCAAGGACAATGTCAGCTTTTGTGCGCACGCCTTCAAGACGAACGCGTGCCAAAAGGGCCGCGCCATCGCCCGCGCCCACGAGCTTCAAATCGCACTCACATTGCGCTTCAAACGCCGTCTCGATCGCCGGACCCGGCCCCCAATCAGACACAAAACTATCGTAGGTATAAACTGTCAGCTCTTGGGTATCCGCCGTGGCCGCGCTGGCCAAAACGATACCCGCTGCAATCATGGAATATTTCATTCGTATTCTCCATCATGCGACGGGCGGATGAAGGGGGAGAATCCCAGACCTTCCCTCCGCCGATCTTAATCGGTTCAGGTTCAACGGGTCCACTTTCGTATCTCAGCCGCTAAGGCCCCCCGAGGTAGGACCACATCTATTGATCTGATTGCAGGGGTGCAAGGCATATCCACTTGAGCCAAACGCAGGGGACATGTACAGATCAGAGCAAAGGAGCCGCATATGTCGATGAACAGTTTTGGACACCTCTTTCGCGTCACAACTTGGGGTGAAAGCCACGGACCTGCCCTTGGGGCGACGGTTGACGGCTGCCCGCCCAATGTAGAAATCAACGAGGCGATGCTGCAAAAATGGCTCGACCTGCGCAAACCCGGTCAGAATAAATACACGACCCAGCGGCGCGAAGCAGATGAAGTTCGGATTCTCTCGGGTGTTTTTGAGGGGAAAACCACTGGCACGCCCATTCAATTGATGATCGAAAACACCGATCAACGCAGCAAAGATTACGGCGATATTGTCGAGAAATTCCGCCCCGGTCATGCGGACATTACCTATTATCAAAAATACGGCATTCGCGATCATCGTGGCGGCGGGCGCAGCTCGGCTCGCGAAACGGCGGCACGTGTAGCCGCAGGCGGGATTGCGCGCGCGGTTCTTGCTACGCTTTTACCCGACCTCAAGATCAAGGGTTTCATGGTGCAAATGGGACCGCATTCCATTGACCGCGAAAATTTTGACTGGGATCAAATCGATCAAAACCCCTTTTGGACACCCGACGCGATATCGGCCAAGGACTGGGCCGCCTACTTGGACGGGTTACGCAAATCTGGAAGTTCCATCGGAGCGATTGTTGAGGTTGTGGCGCAGGGCGCGCCCGCAGGCCTCGGCGCGCCGGTTTATGCCAAGTTAGACACTGATTTGGCCGCAGCGATGATGAGTATTAACGCGGTAAAAGGCGTTGAAATTGGCGAGGGCATGCATGCTGCAGTACTGACGGGCGAAGAAAACGCCGACGAAATTCGTATGGGTTCGAACGGACCGGAATATACTTCAAACCACGCGGGCGGCATTCTGGGCGGGATTAGCACAGGCCAAGACCTCGTGGTGCGCTTTGCGGTCAAACCAACATCCTCGATCCTCACGACCCGCAAAACAGTGTCTAAAGCAGGCGAAGATACCGAAATTATCACCAAAGGCCGCCACGACCCCTGTGTCGGCATTCGCGCCGTTCCCGTGGGCGAAGCAATGATGGCCTGCGTGATTTTGGACCATTTTTTGCTTCACCGTGGGCAAGTCGGCACGAACCAAGGGAAGATCGGCTAGGCTGCGATTCCCGCATCCAACAGAGCTTTGATTTCTTCCTCGCTGGTGCCAAGGGTGACGCGGCCAATTTCTGCGTCGCCTTTTAGAACAACCAAAACAGACCGGCGTGGAATTTTCAGGCGGCGAGCTAATTCGTCTTTTGAATATTGATCCCAATCAAAATACACGAACAATAGACCCGCATCATAGGCCGGATTTTCCGCTCGTAACTTTTGAATTACGCGGTTCTGCGCCGCGCAGGTGGTGCACCAATCCGTGGCGAAATCGATGAAAACAGTTTTCCCTTCGGCGAGGGCTTTGTCGACCAATCCGGGCGTATAAGCCACCGAACCAGAATTCGCTTGGGCGCTTAGGGGAAGCGTTGCCAAGGCGGCAGTGAAGGCAAGAAAATGTCGTCTGTCCATTGGGACCTCCTAGATTGAAACGGAAAAATCAACGAGCCACGCAGGAAGGTTTTGCAACGCCCAGCGCTCGAGAATGATGTGAAGTTGAAAGTAGATTGCAGTGCCCACGAGGATAAAGGTGATCCCCATAATGACGCGCGACTTTGCCGCAATTCGGCGCATTAGAGCCTGCCGCTTGAGCAAAGTCGCGCGCGCGCCATAGGCCAATAACAGGATCACTGTCGAGACTCCGAGGGCAAAACTCACCATAATCAGCGTGGCCCAAACGAGGCTCTCTCCTTGGGTGGCAAGCGCAATCGCGCCGCCCAAGGTGGGTCCAACACAGGGACTCCAGACCGCGCCCAACAGTGCCCCGCCCCAGAACTGTCCCCAAAGCGACTCGCGATTTAAGCCGTCAATGTTTTGATCTGCTTTCTGTGAAAGGCCGGATGTCGCGCGGCTGAATTTATCGCCGAGCTTGGGCACCAGTAGAACTATGCCAAAGACCACCATCAACACCGCGCCGATACGGGCGACATCCTCTGGCAATATCCCCACCGCAAGGCCGATGGTGGAAAGCGCCACGCCAAGGATAACAAAGGTCAGCGACATGCCCGCAGCAAGGGCCAGCGGGCCGCGTGGACTCGCCTGAAGGGCCGTCGCCAAGACAATCGGCAATACCGGCAAAACGCAGGGGTTGATCAACGTTAGAAGTCCCGCCAGATATCCAAAAACTAATTCCATATTTCGGAGCTAGCAGGTTTCAAACGCCCTGTCAGGCGCGCGCGGTAAGGGTCGCGCGTTTGTGAAGCTTCGTTAGATTGGTTTTTGGCGCGCGAGTTGAACCGCAAGAATGCCAAGAGAAATTATCACCACGCCGATGATGTCCCACATGCCCAAAGTTTCGCCCAGCATAACGGCCGCCACCGCCGCCCCTAGGAACGGATTGAGAAAGTGGAATGTAGCCGCGCGGGTCATGCCAATGCGATCCACCAGTTTGAACCAAATGACCGTGGCCATCAGGCCCGGCACAAGAACAGTATAGGAAAACGCGGCAATCAGTTTAGGCGAGAAATTCACCGACATGTCTTCGCCAATCACAACGGAGGCAATCGCCAAAACAATCGCTCCGACAAACATTTGCAAGCCCACGATCATCATCACATTGCCGCCCGATGACGCGCCGCGCATCGAGAGCGTGGCGATCGTAAGGCCGAGCACACCAACGATACAATAGGCGACTCCGATCAGATCAACGCCACCACTTAAACGCGTTCCGAGAATCAGGAATGTGCCGACAAAGCCCGCGGCGAGACCCACCACCGCCTGTTTGGGGAGGCGTTCAGACAGAAATACCCAACCTGCGAAGGCCACAAGAAGCGGCATTGTCGAGGCAATGATCGACGCAAACGAGGCCTCAATGCGCTGCATCGCCATAAAGAACAGCCCGAGGTAGAGCGCATTTTGGCAGAGACCGAAAACAAATGTCGATTTCCATTGTGTGCGGGTGAGGTGCCACGTTTGCCCCATCGCGCGGGCGATCAAAACACCCAAGATTCCCGAGATGAAAAACCGAAACGAGAGGGAGGCCAAGGGCGGCGCGTCGGCAACAATGATCCGCGCCGATGTAAAGGCGGAACTCCATGCGAAGGCAAAAACAAGCCCCATCAACAAAGACCGAAAGTCCATCTGCGTCCCCTTTTTGGAAATTTCGTGAAGCCAATAGAAAAGGGCCGCCAAAAGGCGACCCTAAACAATTTCTGCGCCGCCACAAGGGCAGCACATCCGTTTAAAACAGCTTAGCCGTTCACGCTATCTTTAAGCGCTTTTGCAATTGTCATTTTGACAACTTTATCAGCTTCTTTTTGAATTTGCTCGCCAGTTGCTGGGTTGCGAACTGTACGCTCAGGACGCTCGCGGCAATAGATTTTGCCAACGCCTGGAAGTGTCACGGAACCACCAGCAGAAACTTCGCGTGTAATAATCGCGATTACGGCATCAAGTGCGCCGCCTGCGGATTTTTTGTCTGAGCCCATTTCCTCTGCGAGTGCAGCTACAAGTTGGGTCTTGGTCATTGGTTTTGCCATTTTATGGTCTCCTTGTTCTGCCCTTGATATTGGGCCTCATCGTCGGCATTTAACTGAATATTGTTGAACTACACAACGATTAGTGTCGAAAAAAGACACTTTTTCTAAGTTTTTTTCAAAAAAACGACGGTAATTTACAAAAATGCCGTTTCATCGAAGCTTCTGAGCTTGCGAGAATGGATTTTCTCCAAAGGTTGCGAGCGCAGACTCTCCATGGCCTGTATCCCGATTTGGAGATGTCTGGCCACCTGAGTCTTGTAAAAATCGCTCGCCATACCGGGGAGTTTGAGTTCACCGTGGAGGGGTTTATCCGAGACACAGAGCAGCGTTCCATAGGGGACACGGAAGCGAAAACCGTTGGCCGCAATGGTCGCACTTTCCATATCCAGCGCCACAGCGCGAGACTGTGAGAGCCGTTGAACAGGACCGGATTGGTCGCGCAATTCCCAATTCCGGTTGTCGATCGTGGCGACCGTTCCTGTCCGCATAATCCGCTTCAAATCATACCCCTTTAGTTGGGTCACAGATTCGACCGCATCCTCAAGGGCGATTTGAATTTCGGCGAGGGCGGGAATCGGCACCCAAGGTGGAAGATCATCGTCCAAAACGTGATCTTCGCGTAGATATCCGTGCGCGAGAACGAAGTCGCCAAGGCTCTGCGAATTCCGAAGCCCCGCGCAATGTCCCACCATGAGCCACGCATGAGGACGCAGCACCGCGATATGATCGGTGGCAGTTTTAGCATTACTCGGCCCGACGCCGATATTGACCAAAGTAATGCCCGAACCATCTTTGCGTTTCAGGTGGTAGGTCGGCATCTGTGGGGACTTTTCGGGCGGGATGATCGGCGTGTGCGGATCAGTAATCACAACATTGCCCGTGGACACAAAGGAAGTGTACCCAGAGGACTTGTCGGCCAAGACCTTGCGGGCATAGGCCTCAAATTCCTCAACATAGAACTGATAGTTGGTAAACAAGACGAAGTTCTGGAAATGCTCGGCCCGAGTTGCGGTATAGTGTTGAAGGCGCGCCAATGAATAATCGACACGTTGCGCGGTAAAGGGGGCCAAGGGGCCCGTGCCATCACTCGAAACCGTGTTGAACCCGTTGACGATATCGTCGTTTGTTGTAGCCAAATTGGGAACGTCAAACACATCGCGCAGGGGGAATCTCATCGCACCATCTTGGGGTACTGTCACATCCTCATCATTGGCGACGGCAAAATGCACCGGCATCGGAGTCGTCGAGATACCCACAGATACAGGCACGTTGTGGTTGCGGAGGAGCAGTCCGATTTGCTCAGTCAGATAGCCTTTGAACAAATCCGGTCGTGTGATTGTCGCGGCATAGGTTCCAGGTTCGGCGACATAGCCAAAGGACAAACGGCTGTCGGAAAGCGCAAAACTGGTCGTTGTGATTCTAATCTCCGGGTAAAAGGCGCGGTATTTTGCATCGGGGCGCGGGCCCAAAACTTTAGAGCTAAATTTTTCGCACAAAAAGCTGGAGGCTTCTTGGTAGAGTTCTGTAAGACGTGCGACCGCTGCCTCCGCCGAGTCAAAGTTTTCGGGCCGAGCTGTCGGTGGTGTGTGGACTGGTAAATTTAAGTCTTCGGTTCTCATTCTTTATCCTCAATCAAATCGGTCAGTTCGAATTTTGTTACATCCACAAGGCCTAGGTCGCTGATCCGTAACTCGGGGATCACAACCAACGCCAGCAAGGAATGCTGCATATACGCATTGTTCAGGGTGCAACCACAGTCCAACATCGCTTCGACCAATTTGTCAGCCTTCGCCGCCACAACTTTGGCAGGTAAATCCGACATAAGCCCAGCAATCGGAAGTTCGACCAAAGCCAGCTCCTTACCGTCCTGAAACACTGTCACGCCGCCGCCGACTTCGCCCAAACGGTTTGCCGCTGCTGCCATATTTGCGCGGTCCGTTCCAACGACAATCATATGGTGGCTATCATGCGCAACAGTCGAAGCAATAGCCATGCGGCCTTGATATTGGAATCCGGAAACAAAGGCATTGGTCACGCCGCCGGTGCCCAAATGACGTTCGACCAAAGCAATCTGGCAAACATCTTGTGCTTGATCCCCTTCGATCAAGCCATCAACCACCAAAAGATCCCGTGTTAGAGCCTTTGTCGGTGCTTGATTTTCAACCACGCCAATGACTTTAACAATCACTGCATTTGCCCCTTCGGGCGCTTTGATTTCGAAATCTTCAGCCACACGGTCACGACCAAGGTTCACAGTTTGCCGCGCATGTGTGGGCCACTCAAGATGGGGGCAATCGACCTTGATCTCTCCATCCTGTGCCACGGTCACGCCACGCGCAATCACGCGGTCAATCGGTAGAGTTGTCAAATCGCTCGTGAGGATCACATCGGCGCGCCTTCCTGGTGCAATAGAGCCTAATTCTCGCTCCAAACCGAAATGCGTGGCTGTATTGATCGTCGCCATTTGCAGCGCAATTACAGGGTCACATCCACAAGCAATCGCGTGGCGCACCACACGGTTCATGTGGCCCTCATTTACCAACGTCCCTGAATGGCAGTCATCGGTGCACAGAATAAAGCTGCGCGGGTCGAGGCCTTTTTCGGTCACGGCAGTAATTTGGCTTTCAACGTCATACCAAGCGGAGCCAAGCCGCATCATGTGGCGCATCCCTTGTCGCACGCGCGCAATCGCATCGGCCTCACAGGTTCCCTCGTGATCATCCGCTGGACCACCCGCCGCATAGGCATGAAAGGCAGGGCCTAAATCGGGGCTGGCATAGTGGCCACCAACCGTTTTATTCGCATTCTGGGTGGCGGCGATTTCGGCCAGCATTTTTGGATCGCCATTGACCACACCAGGGAAGTTCATCATCTCGCCAAGGCCGATAATTCCGGGCCAGTTCATCGCCTCAACCACATCCTCTGGCGTAATTTCAAAACCCGTCGTCTCCAACCCCGGTGCCGAAGGCGCACAGCTTGGCATCTGGGTAAACACGTTAATGGGCTGCAATAGAGCCTCATCATGCATCAAACGCACGCCCTCAAGCCCAAGGACATTGGCGATTTCATGGGGATCCGTGAACATCGACGTCGTACCATGGGGCACAACGGCACGGGTAAATTCAGCGGGCGTCAACATGCCGCTCTCGATGTGCATATGCGCGTCGCACAGACCGGGGATCATAAACGCGCCTTCGGCGTCAATGATCTCCGTGTCTGGACCAATGCAATGTTGCGCGTCAGGCCCACAATAGGCAAAGCGCCCGTCCGCGATGGCTAAATCATAACCTTCAAGCACTTCGCGCGTGTGAACATTGACCCATTTGCCATTGCGAATGACGAGGTCTGCGGCTTCTCTTCCGGCCGCGACAGCAACCAGTCGGGCTGCACTTTCGGGCCAAGTTTTAAGGGGGCTATTTTCCATAGGTCATTTGTTCCTAGATTTCGGGTATGTGCAAGTGAAGAAAATGCGACAATGGCGTTTCTCGCTTGCGGCCCGAAGCGAGATTTCGCATCCTATCCCGATGAAAAAACACCTCTTATCCTTCGGCCACGGCTACAGCGCACAGGCATTTGGTGCCCTATTAGACCCTGATCTATGGCAAATCACAGGCACAAGTCGTGCGGGTGGCAACCAGACCATAGCATGGCCGGGAACGTCGATTTCCCTCGCATTAGAAACTGCAACGCACGTGTTAGTGTCGATTGCGCCGGATGAGAATGGTGACGTTGTCCTCAATGCACTTGGCGATGAAATCGCCCGCGCTGCACCGCACCTTGAATGGGTTGGGTATCTTTCGACAACGGGCGTTTATGGCAACCATGACGGCGGTTGGGTTGACGAGGCTACCCCCCTCACCCCCTCAACTAAACGCGGCGAAATGCGCGTCTTGGCAGAATCTCAGTGGCAAAAACTGGCAAAATCAACGGGACTGCCACTTCATATATTTCGCCTTGCAGGGATTTACGGCCCCGGACGCGGACCCTTTGCGAAAGTCCGCAATGGAACGGCACGCAGAATTATCAAGAAAAATCAGGTCTTTTCGCGGACCCATGTCGCGGACATTGCGCAAGTTTTGGCGGCAAGCGTGGCGCACCCCAATCCGGGGGCAATTTATAACGTCTGTGATGATTTCCCTGCGCCGCCCGAGGACGTGATCGGCTTTGCCGCCGAACTTCTTGGCGCGCCAATCCCACCCGCAATTGATTTTGATACCGCAGAAATGTTACCGATGGCGCGAAGCTTTTATGCAGAGTCAAAACGGGTTCGAAACGACAAAATCAGAGTCGAATTAGGCGTAAATCTGTTGTTTCCCGACTATCAATCGGGCCTACGCGCCTTATTAGAGGAAGATTAAGCACGTTGACTTGAAATCTGTGCCACGCACAGCACATCCAGAACTTTTGCTTCAATATGCTCGCTGTTCATCGCCGCATCCGCATACATATCAACTGGATTTGCATGGTCGATAAACGTGTCCGGCAGCACCATTGACCGGAACTTAAGTCCCGTGTCAAAAACGCCCTCTTCGGCCAGCAATTGAGCCACATGGCTTCCAAAACCACCGATTGCCCCCTCTTCGATTGTGATTAGCGCTTCGTGGTCGCGTGCGAGGCGAAGGATCAATTCGCGATCCAACGGTTTCGCAAAGCGCGCATCAGCAATCGTTGGGGTGATACCCCGCGCGGCAAGTTTCTCTGCGGCTTTTTCGACTTCTGACAGACGTGTCCCAAACGAAAGGATCGCAACCCGTGCGCCTTCTTGGATCATGCGCCCCTTACCGATTTCAAGCGGAATACCCCGTTCGGGAAGGTCAACGCCCACGCCTTCGCCGCGTGGAAAGCGGAAGGCACTGGGGCGGTCATTAATGCTGGCGGCGGTCGCGACCATATGCACTAGTTCCGCCTCATCTGCGGCGGCCATCACGACAAAATCGGGAAGGTTGGCCAGAAAAGCGATGTCAAAGCTACCAGCGTGGGTCGCGCCATCAGCCCCAACTAGGCCCGCGCGATCAATCGCGAACCGGACCGGAAGGCGCTGGATTGCCACGTCATGAACCACCTGATCATAGCCGCGTTGCAGGAAAGTGGAATATATCGCACAGAAGGGCTTTATCCCACCGGCAGCAAGGGCAGCGGCAAATGTAACGCCATGTTGCTCGGCAATTCCGACGTCAAAACAACGGCTAGGATAGCGTTCGGCGAAGAGGTTTAGGCCCGTACCGTCCGGCATCGCGGCCGTCACTGCCGCGATTTTGTCGTCTTTTGCTGCCTCGGCGAGCAATGCCTTCGCAAAAATATTGGTATAGCTTGGAGCATTCGAAGGCACTTTTTTCTGCTCGCCCGTCAAAACGTCGAATTTCGCAGTCGCATGCCCCTTGTCGCGGGCGCTTTCGGCAGGGGCGTACCCTTTGCCTTTTTTCGTCAGCACGTGAATGAGCATCGGCCCCGTCGCACGGGATTTCACTGTCCGTAAAACCGCCAATAGCGCGTCCATGTCATGGCCATCAATCGGACCGACATAGGAAAAGCCAAGTTCCTCAAAAAGCGTGCCGCCTACGGTCATGTGTTTGACCATTTCCTTGGCGCGTTTGGCCCCTTCTTGGAAGGGATGCGGCAACAGGCTCACCGCCCCACGCGCAGCCGCTTTCAATTCTTGAAACGGTGCGCCCGCGTAAAGGGAGCTTAAGTAGCTCGACATCGCACCAACGGGGGGCGCAATCGACATTTCATTATCGTTCAAAATGACGAACATGCGTTTTTTCAAGTGACCCGCATTGTTCATGGCCTCATAGGCCATGCCCGCGCTCATGGACCCATCGCCAATCACCGCGATTGCGTCGCCGATGCCGTGCTCAGGGGCGCCGCCCAAATCGCGCGCCACAGCAAATCCCAACGCTGCCGAAATCGACGTGCTTGAATGCGCCGCACCGAAGGGATCGTACGGGCTTTCGCTGCGCTTAGTGAAGCCCGACAGACCGCCTTTTTGGCGCAAAGTCCGAATGCGATCACGGCGACCCGTGAGAATCTTATGGGGGTAACACTGGTGGCCCACGTCCCAGATCAAACGGTCCTTGGGCGTATCGAAAACGGCATGGATCGCGGTTGTCAGTTCAACAACGCCTAGACCCGCCCCAAGATGGCCTCCTGTGACGGAGACAGCTGAGATCGTCTCTGCGCGCAACTCGTTCGCAAGTTGAGTCAGCTCAGGGTCACTGAGGGCTTTCATGTCGGCGGGGGCCGAAATGCGATCAAGAATAGGCGTGACTGGTCTTTGGCTCATGCGGCCCTCCTACGGGCTTAACTTTCGCGTGCAATAACGAAACGCGCGGCTTCGCGCAAGTTCTGTGCATTGTCGCCGAAGGGTGCAAGGGCGGATTCGGCCTCATCAATCAGGTCAGATGCGCGTTTTTTCGCCTCATCCATCCCCAAAAGCGAGACAAACGTTGCCTTTCCGGCCTCGGTGTCTTTGTTCAGGCGTTTCCCAGCTTTTTGCGCGTCGCCTTCAACATCCATGATGTCATCTGCGATTTGAAACGCAAGGCCGAGCGCATTGGCATAGTGACGCAGAGGCCCCACATCCTGCCCCGCAAGGATCGGCCCCGCCATAGCGGACCACTGAATAAGCGCGCCGGTTTTATTTGCCTGAAGCTCGGTAATTTGGTCCAAGTTCAGCGGCGTTAGAGCCGTTTCTGATGCTATGTCTTGCATTTGCCCCAGCACCATCCCTTGCCCACCAGAGGCCCGCGCCATTGTTTGGATAAGCTCAATACGTGTCGAAGCCTTGGGCGCGCATTCCTTGCGGGCAAGCAGGTCAAACGCGAGGGTCTGTAAGGCATCGCCGACCAAAACGGCGGTCGCCTCGTCCCATTTCACGTGGACGGTGGGCAGGCCACGGCGCAAATCATCGTTGTCCATGCAAGGCAAATCATCGTGCACCAGCGAGTATGCGTGCAGTGACTCCACTGCCGCGGCGGCCCAAATAGATTGCCGTGGATAGACACCGTATAACCGTGCACCTTCGATCACCAAAAACGCCCGAAGCCGCTTTCCACCCGTCACCGCGTAACGCATTGCGTCGGTCAACGGGACGTTGGGGTATCGCGCAAGCGTTTGGGTAAGACAGGCCGAAACCTCGTCTGCGGCCTGCGCCAAAGCGTTTTCAAACATGTGTTAGAGACCTTCAACCGGCGTCGTACCAATCGGGACACCGCCCTCGCCCAACTTAATGGCGGCGACTTTTTCTTCAGCTTCTTTAAGCTTAGCGTCACAGTGTTCTTTGAGTTTGGCACCGCGTTCATACAGCTTGATCGACTCGTCCAACGCCACTTGGCCGTTGTCCAATTGTCCAACCACTGCTTCAAGCTCGGCCATCGCCTGTTCAAAACTCATTTCGCTCACTGGGGTGTCGCTCATGCGCCGCGCTCCATCAAAATTTCCACATGCGCGGCCGTCGCTTCGGCCAACGCCTCCAAATCATACCCGCCTTCGAGAGACGAGACCACCCGTCCCGAACAGGTTTGGTCCGCCAAATCACAAATCTTTTCCGTGAGCCATCTAAAATCGTCGGTTTCCCAATTGAGCCCTGCCAATGGATCGGCGCGATGCGCGTCGAAACCTGCGGAGACAAGGATCAATTCAGGACGGAATAGAGCCATATATGGGAGAATTTTCTCGGAATAGACCCTGCGCATTTCGACCCCACCAGACCCTTCCGCAAGGGGGACGTTCATCACATTGTTCACGGAACCCGTTTCATCGGCCGCCCCTGTTCCAGGGAACAGTGGCATCTGATGGGACGAGGCAAAGGCAATGCGCGAATCCCCCTCTATGAGGTCTTGGGTGCCATTTCCGTGGTGCACGTCGAAATCAATGATCGCGACACGCTTGAGCCCATGAACTTCCACCGCATATTTGGCCGCAACGGCAACTGAACCAAACAGGCAAAACCCCATCGGCGTTTCGCGTTCCGCGTGATGACCGGGCGGACGCACGGCGGCGAAAGCATTTTGAACCTCGCCCGACAGCACCAAATCGACGGCCCGCACACAGGCCCCCGCCGCGCGATATGCGGCGGCAACCGAGCCCGCCGACATATATGTATCGCCCTCGATTTGGGCGATTCCAGCATCGGGTGCTGAATCCCGAATATCCATGATATGCGATTTCGGATGCACCCTGAGCAAATCATCATCCGCCACCAAAGGGGCCTTTTTGCGCAGAATAGGGTCGAATTTTGCATCCGAAAGCGCCTCAAGGACCCGCTCCAAACGTGCGATTTGTTCGGGGTGGCCCTGGGGCGTTTCGTGCAGAAGGCAATCGGCATGGGTGAGAAGAGCAGTCGTCAAAACGAACTCCTGTTTTAGAGGGTCAATCGCTTCCCAGCATATAGCCTGCGCCCCGAACGGTTTGAAGATAGCGCGGCTGCTTGGGATCGGCCTCAATTTTGCGACGCAGGCGGGTGATTTGCACATCCACGGCGCGTTCTTGCGCCTGCCCCTTGTCGCGTCCAAGGTCCTCAACAAGCTGCCCTCGCGAAAGCGCCTCGCCCATGTTGGCGGTGAAAATTTTCATCAATGCACTCTCAGTTGCCGTTAGCCGGATTGGGGCATCGCCTCGCGCCAATTCCGCACGACTCACGTCGTATCGCAGCGCACCCAAGGTGATTATCTTCGGCCCATTTTGCGCATCAATCGCCGCAGGAATCCGCCGCAAAATCGCGTTAATCCGCAAGAGTAACTCTTTGGGCTCAAACGGTTTGGCAAGATAATCATCCGCTCCGGCCTCAAGCCCTGCAATCCGGTCTTCTGTCTCGCCTTTAGCGGTCAGGAGTAAGATCGGTGTGGTAATCGTTTCGCGCAAACTACGCGTCAGGCTGATCCCGTCCTCGCCCGGCATCATGACATCCAACACGATTAAATCAAACTCAAGCCCGGATAAGATGCGACGCGCATGCACGGCGTCCCGCGCAGCCGTCACCCAAAAACCGTTCCGAATGAGAAACTTTTGAAGCAGACCACGGATGCGCTCATCGTCATCGACAATTAATAGGTGGGCTTCGTTTGCATCGCTCATGAACCGCTCTCCTTGAAATTCTTATACTGGCGCCGCTGGTCCGGGTCCATCATTGCTTCCAAAACTTGCCTAAACCCCGATACGGCCTCGGGCCCCGCTGCGCGAAACGCCGTCCGCATACGGGCACGCTGTGCATCAGAAAGATCCGCCTCGAGGACCTCACCGCTTTCGGTCAGAAACAAATGCCGTTCCCGCTTATCTTTCTTTCCTATACGGCTTTCAACCAAACCGTCTTCGATCAAAGTCCGCAAGACACGATTTAGAGACTGTTTCGTGACCCCAAGAACCAATAATAGATTATTTACTGTGGTTCCCGGACTTCGATGAATGAAATGAACCGCACGATGGTGCGCGCGACCGTACGCGTAGTTCGCCAAAATCCGATCTGGATCGGCCGTAAATCCACGATAGGCAAAGAACATCGCTTCAATCCCTTTGCGCAAATGCTCATCTGTCAGAAACAAAAGGCTTTCTCCGCCTTGAGCTGTCGAACCATCGGCCATATCGATCTCCTTGCGAATGCTATTCAGTTCGATTTTATGTCAGCCTTGTTGACTTTCCAAGAATCAAATAGTAGCAAAGATCAGTTTTTACGCAATAATATGTCCGAAACGGTCATTACTTGCGCAACTTATGAAAAATCAGCCGCGCAGCACGGCAAAATTCGAGGAGAGACCAAATGACCACTGGATATGATGACCGCGACGGAAAAATCTGGATGGACGGAAAACTTGTCGAATGGCGCGACGCAAAAGTCCACCTTTTGACCCATGGTTTGCATTATGCGTCCTCCGTATTCGAGGGCGAGCGTGCCTATAACGGCAAGATTTTCCGCAGCATGGATCACTCGGTTCGCCTGCGCAAATCCGCTGAATATATCGATTTCGAAATTCCCTTCACCGTTGAAGAAATCGAAACCGCAAAATACGAAACGATGAAAGCCAACGGCCTCACTGACGCATATGTGCGCGCGATCGCTTGGCGCGGCGCAGGTCCGGATATGGGTGTCGCCTCCGCGCGCAATCCTGTGCGCCTAGCAATCGCGGCGTGGGAATGGGGCAACTACTACGGTGACGCAAAATATAAAGGTGCGAAACTGGACATCTCCAAATGGAAGCGTCCAAGCCCGGAAACAATCCCTTGCTTCGCAAAAGCAGCCGGCCTTTATATGATCTGCACAATGTCAAAACACGCCGCCGAAGCCAAAGGCTGCTCCGATGCGATGATGTTCGATTACCGCGGCTATGTTGCCGAAGCGACCGGCGCCAATCTTTTCTTTGTCAAAGACGGCGAAGTTCACACACCCTTGCCTGATTGCTTCCTCAACGGATTGACCCGCCAAACAGTCATCACAATGCTGGGCGAAAAAGGCATCAAGGTTCATGAGCGTCACATCACTGTGGAAGAGCTCGAACGCTTTGAGCAATGCTGGCTCACAGGTACTGCGGCGGAAGTAACGCCCGTGGGGCAAATTGGCGCCTACAATTTCGAAGTCGGTGCACTTGCACGTGATATTTCGGAAAGCTACGAAAAACTCGTCCGCGTTTAAGCTAAACTGTGTGACAATAAGAATTCGGCGTCCGACTGATCGGGCGCCATTTTTTTATGCGAATTTCATCGTATTAGAGCCTTTTAACACCCCTGTTCGCTTTAAAACCACAAGCGTCAACAGAAGGACAAAAACCTCGGCAACAGCGCCAGATATCCAAATCCCAATTTCCCCAACCAAGCTCGGCATGAGAACCAATAGCGGAATTCCGAAAATATACGTGCGCGAAAGGTTGAGAAGTGCTGCACGCCGCGCGTCCCCGATGGCTTGAAAATACATTCCCACCATCATCTGTGGCCCAAAAAGAAATAGCGTGAGCGTTGCGAACGGCAGAATGCGTGCAAACTCGTGAACTGTTGCAGCATCAGTCACAAATATTTCACCGATTTCTGAACGAAACAGATACAAACACGCCTGAAACCCTGCGCAATAGACCCCTGCACAGATCATCGCCACTCGAAGCGCAGCCCGCGAACGTTCCGGCTTCCCAGCCCCGAAATTGTTTCCCACAATCGTCTGGGTGGCAAACGACAATCCCAAAATTGGCATAAACACAAACGTCATGACCCGTGTCGAAATACCATACGCACCCGCGATGGCTTGGTAATCGACGGACCAAATTTGCAGCAAGAGAATCGTGATTCCGGCACTAAGCGCAAAGCCGATATAACCGAGGCTTGCTGGCGCACCCAAAGCCAGAAACGTGCGCCATAATTGGGGGGAGGGAGTAAAGCTATGGCGCGAAACTTCAAAACTCCAGCCGACCTTCGCTCGATAGGCGAAAATCGCGGCAATCGCCAGCATTTGAGCCACAATTGATCCCCATGCAGACCCCGCGACGCCCATCTCAAGCTCTGCAACAAAGATGTAATCGAACAGAATATTGAGCAATGCGGACAGGACAGAAATTAACGCCATCGCCGCCATACGCCCCTCCGCCCGTAAGGAATCCGTATTAATAGACAGGAAAAACACCAAGGGTGACCAATAGATCGAGAGGGAAATATACGTGTACCCATGGCGTGCTAGCTCCGCAGAACCATTCGCAGCCCAAGCGACCAAATTCAGACCGAACACTAGAAAAACAGTCACTAATAAAGCGCAAAACAACGTTGTGAGGAGCGAAGCCTGCACGTAACTGCGACCCGCTTCGAACGTGTCACCGGCGCCCAATTGGCGCGCTAGAACGCTGGAAAAACCTGCTGCCACAAGAGTTGAAAGAGCAACAACAAACATGAAAATCGGAAACATCAACGTTACCGCTGTTAAAGCTTCGGCCCCAACATAGCGCCCGAGAAAATACGCATCAATCGTGGCAAAGGATCCGTTGATGACCATCACGAGGATAATTGGAAATGCAGTACGGGCGAAAACAACTCCAAGTGGGTCGGTCAAAAACGGGTTCTTTACATGAATAATGGACGTCATAAATACTCCTGTTTCGCCCCAGTTACAGGGACACGACCATGTGCGGATGGCCATTCGTAGTTCTATCGACAGAAACACCATTCGTGTTGATAATTTTATTCGCGCGGTTCTTCCAATTGGAGAAACTGTCAAAAATAACCACGTCGATCAGGGCATCAAACTCAATATTCACGCGGAATAGACCCGCATTTTCTGATTTTAGCGACAGTACTTTCCCCGAGAAAGGCACCTGAAGATAAAGCCCAGATACGCGCTGCCCAACCTGAACGGGGGGTTGGGGGCCGGCGGACGCGACCAGTGTATTCCAATCGCGATATCCATATCGTTTGGCAATTTCTTCAAGAGCACGGCTATGAGATATTTCCCGCGTCGTGCGCATTGCTTTGGCCTGCTTTTTCAAGTCAGCCAAATAGGGGAGTTCGGGAGACATTTCGCGGTCCTTTTCATTCAGATCACGGGAAAATCGGGGCGCTCGCATTGCCACATTCCCATCTGATGAAAGAAACGGCGGGATTAAAGAGGACTTCACCAATGACGAATCAGCGAGCGGCAGGGGCCTCACCCTTGGGTGCCGAGTAAGTCATGCCGGATACTCTGTCAATTGTCCTGAGGATTAAAGCGGGCCCGTAACTTTGCGCTGCTGGGCACGCTTCAAACCAAGATGCCGCTCTCGAAGGATAATCGCGACCCCCGCCGCCATAACCAAGCCAGCCCCAGAGAGCATGACAGTCGTTGGCACTTCGTCGAACAAAAAATACCCGACAAGCAGCGCCATTATCATCGATGAATACTCAAAGGGAGCCACAAGAGATGCATCGGACAAGCGGTAACTGGAGGTGAGGAATATCTGACCGAACCCGCCAAGAATTCCCGCGAGAACAAGGAAGACGAGGCTCCATGCACTGGGCCAAACCCACCCAAACGGAATCGTAAAGAGCGACAGAATTGTGGCGGTAATCGAGAACCAAAAGACCACCGCACTCGTGCGCTCGGTCCGAACCAATTTCCGAATAAACACCTGTGCTAGAGCAGCAAAACACGCCCCCATGAGCACCAGAAGCGCACCGAGCGCCTCCTTCTCTGCAAGGCCATTCCCCAAGGTGGAAAAACGTGGCGACAGGACGATCATAACGCCGACCATCCCGACGAACACCGCCGACAAACGAAAAACACCGACCTGTTCGCCCAAGAACATTGCCGCGAAAATGACGACCAAAAGGGGGGCTGTATACCCGATTGCGGTAAATTCAGGGAGGGGAAGAAGGGTAAGCCCCGCGAAACTCAACCCCATCGCTGTCGTACCAACAAGACCGCGCCAAACATGCCCCATCGGGCTTTTGACGGTCAGACCGGTCGATAATTTCTTTTGCCAGATTAACCATACTAGAATAACGGGCAGAGCAAAAAAAGACCTAAAGAACACGAGTTCCCCTGAGGGGACCGTCCCATTGGTCGCCTTTAAACACGAAGCCATAGCCACGAACATTGTGACCGACGCAATTTTAAAAAATATCCCTGAGAAGTGTTCCATGATTAATTGATAGGGGAATTAGCTAACCATGGAAAGCCGTGCTTTGGCCCAGATTGCAGCATCCCGAACTACCGCGTCTTCGTCCGATAAAAGTGGCTCTATTGAGGGCCTAAAGCGTGTTTCTCCGCTATTCCCGATGGCATAGAGAACATTGCGAATGAACCTTTTACGCCCTATCCGCTTAATAGGTGAGCCGGAAAATTTTTCCCGAAATTGCGTGTCGGTGAGCGTCACGAGTACGTCCAATGGAGGGGCAATCAGATCGCCCTTGGCGGCGTAACGAAGCTCCTGCGCCTCGACTGCAAATTTATTCCAGGGGCAAGCCGCAAGGCAATCATCACAGCCATAGATATGGTTGCCCATGAGGGCGCGAAGTTCTTCGTCCACGGGTCCGTGATGTTCAATGGTCAGATAGGAAATGCAGCGCCGCGCATCCAGTTGGAAAGGCGCAGGAAAGGCCTTGGTCGGGCAAGCATCAAGACAAGACGTGCAAGAGCCACAGTTTTCACGCACGGGGGAATCCACAGGTAGCTCAATCGTTGTAAAGATAGCGCCTAGAAAAAACCAACTCCCGAGATCACGGGACAGAAGATTGGTGTGTTTCCCTTGCCAACCCAGCCCCGCAGAGGCAGCGAGCGGCTTTTCCATAACAGGGGCCGTATCGACAAACACCTTGATTTGGGCGTCGGGATCCTGCTCCAAAAGCCACCTTCCCACACGTTTGAGCCGCTTTTTAACAATATCATGGTAGTCGCGATTTTGTGCATAGACACTAATTGCACCGCAATCACGCTTGCTCAAAACGTCGCGCGGATCATGCGTTTGGGTATAGGGTTCCGCCAACATAATGACGCTTTTCGCCTCAGGCCAGAGGGCATCGGGGGCGCCCCGCCAATGCATGCGCTCCGCCATCCAGCTCATTTGCCCATGGCGTTCCTTGCTGACGAATGCTTCCAATCGCGCGGCGATTTCAGGGATCGAATCCGGGCGGCAAACGCCCATTTGGGCGAACCCTTCGATCTTGGTTTGCGCGGTGAGTTTTTCTTTGAGCAGGGCGCTCAAAAATCAAGGTCCGTGTAATGTGCGGGTGGCGGGAAACCTGGCACTTGGTCGGCGAGAATACTGCGAAATGCGGGGCGCGACTTAATTTTTGCATACCACGTTTTTACGTTGTCATTCCGATTCCAGTCGACGTCCGAAATATAGTCTAATGCAGACAAATGTGCCGCCGCCGCGAAGTCTGCGAGGGACATGGCATCCCCTGCAAGCCAGCGCCTTTGGTCCAATATCCACCCCATGTAGTCGAGGTGATACTTAATATTGCGCGCGCCTGCCTTTACGTTTGCACTGTCCGGATATCCTTGCGCCATGACCTTTTTATTGACCCGCTCGTACAGCAACTTTGAGGTGACTTCATGATGGAATTTATCATCAAACCAACTCACCATCCGGCGCACTTCAAACCGCTCCACGGCACCTTTTGGTAAAAGGCTCGGCGTTGGGTGGGTCTCTTCAATATACTCGCAAATCGCCGAACTCTCGGCCATCATCATCCCGTCCATTTTTAGAACCGGCACCTTGGCTGCGGGGTTGCGACGCAAGAACTCGCCGTCCTTTTCCCAGTACCGTTCCTCGACCAACTCTACTTCAAGTTTTTTTTCGGCCAAGCTTAGGCGTACCTTGCGGCAAAAAGGCGAGAGCGGGGAATGGAATAGTCGGATCATAATAGGTCACTCAAGATGGTTTCCCCCTTAACTGCCGTGAATCTGTCCAAAATTCAACCTTCGAAACACGCAGAACGACCGTCTGCTTTGATTGTCGCGGCTCCGTCGGCGATACTGCGCGCATGTTTGCTCAGCCAAGTTGTCGGCTTGCTTGCCGAACGCCCTTTAGGGTTGGGAAGGACAGCCGCAAGGAGGCTCGCCTGAGTTGCCGTCAACTCCGAAGGCGTTTTCCCGAAGTAGTGATGGGCGGCGGCGTCCACGCCAAAAACACCTTCGTCAAACTCGGCTATATTCAAGTAAACTTCGACGATTCGTTTTTTGGTCCATACGGCCTCAACAGCGGGGGTCAAACCCGCTTCGAGAACCTTGCGAACCCAGCTTCTGCCATGCCAAAGATAGACGTTTTTCACCACTTGCTGCGAAATTGTCGACGCGCCGCGCGTGCTGCCTGAATCCAGTGCTGCGCGGATCGCCGTCATATCAAACCCCCAATGATTGCAGAAGTTTGCGTCTTCTGCAGCAACAACGCTGCGCGCCATATGCGGGGAGACATTTTCGATAGCAATCCATGCTCGATCAATGCCACCAAGCCGTCGCGCTTCGGACAAAATATACGGTGTCGTCGGCGGGCTAATGACGGAATAGACAATCACCCCAAAGGCCAAGAAACCTAGAACCGCAAATACAGCGCGGCGTATCCAACGGCGGACAAATTGAGCGGGTTGAAACCGTGACCCCGAATCGCGCATGGCTTTTTCCACCTGCTTCTCACGGGTCTCGGGCTTGGATGCTGCCCGTTTGACTGGTTTCTTTTTTGCTTTTCTGACCACAAAAGACACTGAGCATGCACAATCAAAATGGTCAAGTCATACCCACAAAAAAGCCGAGCATGATGGCCCGGCTTTTTTTATTCTAGTGTCGCGTTTAGGCGATTGCCGCGCTCGATTCATCACTCAAAGGATGCGGTATATGGACCAACATTTCTTTGGGACAAATCTGCAGGAATCTCGTTTTCTCAAGCTCCCAATGCTGCAAAATATCCGCACCTTTTTGGCTGCCTGTTTCCTTAACATGACGTTCGATCAACTCTTTGAGTTGATCCTGCCAATACTCAACGGTCACAGGACAAGTCACGAGCGTCTCCATATTCATCAGCGAATCCGCAATGCCGTTGGGATCGTAAACATAGGCCATTCCGCCAGACATCCCCGCGCCAAAGTTCGCGCCGATCTTGCCTAGAATGACCGCTGCGCCTCCGGTCATATATTCGCAACCGGACGCCCCACAGCCTTCGACAACGACCTTGGCGCCTGAGTTACGCACCGCAAAACGCTCGCCAGCGCGACCAGCCGCGAAAAGATACCCAGCGGTGGCGCCATAAAGGACAGTATTGCCGATGATGGTGTTTTTCGACGCTTCAAGCGGGCTGTTCATTGGCGGACGTACGATGATGATCCCGCCCGACAGGCCCTTGCCAACATAATCGTTCGCATCGCCGGACACCTCGATTTTGAGGCCAGGTGCCGCAAAGGCGCCTAGGGATTGCCCAGCGGAGCCGTTGAGTTTGATCGTCAGGTGATCCTCTTGCAGCGAATTGCGCATACCAAAGTTTTGGACAATGTGGCTCGACGTGCGTGTCCCAATGGTACGGTCAGTGTTTTGAACCGCATATTGAAGCTGCATTTTTTCGCCATCGTTCAAGAAGCGCGCGGCATCTTTTACGATTTCAGCGTCCAACGTATCAGGTACGAAGTTGCGCGGTTTGTTGCGATCATAGACAATCTGCGACGCCCCATCGACCGTGATCAACAGGGGGTTAAGATCGAGATCATCAAGATGCGCCGACCCACGAGAAACCTGCGAGAGCAAATCCGCGCGACCAATCACTTCATCCATGCTGCGCGCCCCGATGCTCGCGAGAATTTCGCGCACTTCTTGGGCGTAGAATGTGATGAGGTTCACGACCTTATCTGCCGTTCCATCGAATTTCTTACGCAGGTCTTCGTCTTGGGTACAGACACCAACAGGACAAGTATTCGACTGGCACTGGCGCACCATAATACAACCCATCGCAATCAAGGCCGCGGTGCCGATGCCGTATTCTTCAGCACCCATCATCGCGGCCATAACCACGTCACGCCCGGTGCGAAGTCCGCCATCGGTGCGCAAAGTTACCCGCTCGCGCAGGTTGTTCATCGCAAGAACTTGGTGCGCCTCAGTAAGGCCCATTTCCCATGGCAAACCTGCATATTTGATCGAAGTCGCAGGCGAAGCGCCCGTGCCGCCATTGTGACCCGAAATCAGGATAATGTCGGCTTTGGCTTTCGCAACACCTGCCGCAATTGTCCCAACACCCGATGCCGCAACCAGTTTCACAGTTACTTTGCAGCGTGGGTTGATTTGCTTGAGGTCGTAGATCAGTTGTGCCAAATCCTCGATGGAATAGATATCGTGGTGTGGCGGCGGCGAAATCAGGGTCACGCCTTTTGTCGAGTGACGCAAGCGCGCAATAAGGTCGGTCACTTTCATGCCCGGCAATTGGCCGCCCTCGCCCGGTTTTGCACCCTGCGCAACTTTGATTTCAAGCTCTTCGCATTGGTTCAAATATTCTGCGGTTACGCCAAAACGACCCGAAGCCACCTGTTTGATCTTCGCAGACGGATTGTCGCCATTTGCCTCAGGTACAAAGTGCGCTGGATCTTCGCCACCCTCGCCCGAATCCGATTTAGCTCCGATACGGTTCATCGCGACATTGAGGGTTTTGTGGGCCTCAGGGCTCAACGCACCAAGGGACATGCCCGGTGTGACAAAGCGCTTACGAATAGCCGTAATGCTTTCGACTTCCTCAATCGGAATCGCTGCGCCCATCGGCTGAATTGCCAGTAGATCGCGCAAGTGGATTGGTGGGTTAGACCGCATTTTGGCCGAATATTGCTGCCAAATTTCATAGGACGCCCGCGCACAAGCGGCCTGAAGCATATGCATGCTTTGCGCTTCCCATGCGTGGGTTTCACCGCTTGCACGGGCTTTGTAAAAACCACCTATTGGTAAAATGTCGCTGCCACCAAGCCAGCCCAAAGCATGGACCTTTTCAGATTTATGCTGAATGCCCGACACACCAATTCCAGAAATACGGCTTGTCAGACCGGGGAAAAACTCGGCAACCATAGCGCGCGAAAGGCCCACAGCTTCAAAGTTCAAACCGCCGCGATAAGAGGAAATAACCGAGATCCCCATCTTGGCCATAATCTTGAGAAGTCCCGCATCAATGGCACCGCGATAGCGTGCAACCGCCTCGGAAAGCGTGCAATCAATCAGACCGCGCTCAATACGATCAGCAAGGGAATCTTCCGCCAAATACGCGTTCACAACCGTGGCACCGCAGCCGATAAGTACGGCAAAATAATGTGGGTCGATACACTCTGCCGACCGCACCGAGATCGAACAGAATGTCCGAAGGCCCTTACGAGTCAGACCAGAATGGACCGCAGATGTTGCGAGGATCATCGGCATTGCCACGCGGGCTTCGCTTTGGGTCATATCCGAAAGAACGATATGCGCGCCACCTGACCGCACAGCGTCTTCGGCTTCGGCGCGAATCCGAGTCAGGCCTGCACTCAACGCGTTTGCCCCAGCATTCACAGGGAAAGTACAATCGATCACCACGACGTCTTTGCCCAGATGTTCAATCAATCCATCGAATTGCGCATTGCCCAAAAACGGGCTGTCGAGCACCAAAATCTCGGTTTGACTGGAGTCTTCGTCCAACACATTCTTGAGATTCCCAAAGCGCGTTTTCAGACTCATGACACGGTACTCGCGCAGGGAATCAATCGGCGGGTTTGTCACTTGCGAGAAGTTTTGACGGAAGAAATGGCTTAACGGACGGTATTTCTCGGACAGAACGGCACTCGGGGTGTCATCGCCCATTGAGGCAATCGCTTCTTTGGCATCTTCAGCCATAGGTTGAAGAATTTGCTCCAACTCCTCAATGGTATAGCCCGCCGCGATTTGACGCTTGCGCAGGTCTGCACCCGCAAAAACAGCCACCTCGGTTTTGTGCGCAAGTTCGTCTTCCATGTTGGTGATTTTTTGCACCCATTCGCCGAAAGGCTGGCTTGCGGCGAGCTGATCTTTGATGGCTGTATCGTGGTACAAAAGCCCGTCTTGCATATCGACGGCAATGATTTGACCCGGCCCCAAAGCGCCTTTCTCGACAACACTTGCCTCGTCAATCGGGATCATGCCAGCCTCGGAGCCAGCAATCAAAAGGCCGTCTCCTGTCACCACATAGCGCATGGGCCGCAAACCGTTGCGATCCAAACCAGCACAGACCCAGCGACCATCTGTCATGGCAAGGGCGGCGGGGCCGTCCCATGGCTCCATAACGGAGTTGCAATAGGAATACATATCGCGCCACGCATCGGGCAACTCAATCGCTTGCTGACTCCAGCTTTCTGGAATCAACATTGTTTTCGCCATCGGCGCATTGCGCCCTGCACGAACCATGACTTCAAAAACGGAATCAAGAGCAGCGGAATCCGAAGATCCAGCGGGAATGATCGGCTTAATATCTTCGGCCATATCGCCAAAGGCACTCGAAGCCATGCGGATTTCATGGCTCTTCATCCAGTTGACGTTGCCCCGCAGCGTGTTGATTTCACCATTGTGCGCAAGCATGCGGAACGGTTGGGCCAACCACCATTGGGGGAACGTATTGGTCGAATAGCGTTGATGGTAAATCGCAAAGGCACTCTCAAAACGAGTATCTTCAAGATCGGGGTAAAACACGCTGACTTGCTCCGCCAACATCATGCCTTTGTAGATCACCGACCGACAGGACAATGAGCAGATATAGAGCGAAGGAACCTGCGCCGCGAGGGCTGCTTTCTCAATCCGGCGACGGATAACATAAAGCTCGCGCTCAAAGGTTTCCTCATCAACACCCTTAGAGTTGCTGATCAAAATCTGTTCAATTTCAGGGCGGGTTGTGTTGGCTTTTTCACCCAAACACGAGATATTCACGGGCACATGGCGCCAACCGTAAATGTAATACCCCATCCGCAAAACTTCGCTTTCAACGATTGTGCGGCAAGTTTCTTGGGCCCCGAAGTTGGTGCGCGGCAAGAACACCATGCCCACAGCGATCTGTTGACCAGCTTTGGGTTCGTGACCTGTGCGGCGGATTTGATCCTCAAAGAATGTGGTGGGGATTTGCACGTGAATACCCGCGCCATCGCCAGTTTTCCCGTCCGCATCCACAGCGCCACGGTGCCAAATCGCACGCAACGCTTTGATGCCATTGTCAACGACAGACCGCGAAGGTTTACCATCGATAGAAACCACAAGGCCAACCCCGCAGGAGGAATGTTCGTCTTCCTCGGAGTACATGCCATTTTCAGCCATCCATTGGCGTTTCGCCTCCTCGGCGGCTTTCCAGTTTTGGTCAAACTTGGTCATGTTCTCTCTCCATAATTTGCCCCGTTGGGCGCGTTCTTTTGGCAAGGATTGGCACATTTAGTCGTCGTCAAATTCGAATTTTCACGGGTCACAACAATGCCTCCATTGATAAATTACTTAGGTCAGAAAGCCGAAGCTGCGCAGGGCAGTTTCTGTCTACCAGCCCCAACAGTGCCTTACTCCGCGGCCAGAACGGCGGCGCTATTAAAGGTTTCAAGGATGTTTTCGGCCGCGTCGCGACCATCCTTAATCGCCCAAACAACAAGGCTCGCACCCCGCACAATATCCCCAACGGCATAGACCCCAGGGATGCTGGTTTCATGGGTGCGGAAATCGGCTTTGATGGTGCCCCACCGAGTTACTTCAAGCGCCTCTTCTCCCCAGAGGGTTGGCAGGTCTTCCGGTGTAAAGCCCAGCGCCGCGACCACAAGATCGGCTTGCTCGGCATAGTCCGCACCTTCGATCAACTCAGGCGATTGACGTCCAGATGCATCGGGTTTCCCAAGGCGCATTTTCTGAACGAGAACGCTTTCTACGCAATCGCCAACAAAGGCTTTGGGGGCCGACAACCACACAAATTCCACACCTTCTTCTTCGGCGTTTTGAACTTCGCGTTGGCTTCCAGGCATGTTGGCTTTGTCACGACGATACAGGCATTTCACGCTCATTGCGCCTTGGCGAATGGCTGTGCGCACACAGTCCATCGCGGTGTCGCCACCGCCAACAACAACGACGCGTTTGCCCGAGGCATTCAACTCGCCGCTTTCGTATTCAGGCACAATATCGCCGAAGCTTTTACGGTTAGACGCGGTCAAATAATCGATTGCGCGCACAACGCCTTCCGCTCCAGAACCGGGGGCTTGGAAGTCGCGGGAATTGTAGACGCCCGTGGCAATCAAAACTGAGTCATGTTGGCCTTGGATCGCTTGGAACGTGATGTCTTCACCCACGTTGCAGTTCAAAACAAATTGAACGCCCGCGTTTTCAAGCTGGGCAATGCGCTTTGCAACAACGTCTTTTTCGAGTTTGAATCCGGGGATGCCGTAGGTCATTAGGCCTCCGGCGCGGTCATAACGATCATAGATAGTGACTTGGATGCCTTGACGGCGGAGCACATCCGCTGCGGCCAAACCGCCCGGACCAGCTCCTATAATTCCAACACTTTCTTCGCGCTCGGCTTTGGGCTGGATCGGCAGAACCCAACCATTTTCCCAAGCGGTGTCTGTTAGATATTTCTCAACGGCCCCAATAGTTACAGTACCGTGTCCAGACTGTTCAATCACACAGTTACCTTCACACAGACGGTCCTGCGGGCAAATGCGACCACAGATTTCGGGGAAAGTATTGGTGGCTTGCGACAACTCGTAGGCCTCTTGCAAACGCCCCTCGGCAGTCAATTTGAGCCAGTCAGGGATATTGTTGTGCAACGGACAGTGGTTTTGGCAAAACGGCACACCACATTGGCTACACCGGCTACTTTGCTCTGCAGCTTTTGTTTTGGCAAATTCCGCATAGATTTCGTGAAAATCTTGACTGCGCTGGTCGGCATCCCGTTTCGTGGGCATGGACCGCTCAAGCGATATGAATTTTAGCATTGGCTGTTTTGCCATGGCGAGGCCTCCAAGAAATGACACGAGCGCCTTTTTTAAGCAAAAGGGATTCAAATGAAAAGGCAGCCGTGCTGACCTTTATTCCGTTTTATAGTCGTCGCGCAACATTTTCAGCACTACCAATTCGTATTTTAGGTCAATATCAGTTACCTAAAATACGACTTTCCTTTTATTTTCCAGCGCTTAGACTGCCCTCGTGATTCAATGGGAAAACAGACCATGAGCTTCTATCATCTTGTACTTGTGGCGATAATCCAAGGTATCACCGAGTTTTTGCCGGTTTCGTCCTCGGGTCACCTGATTCTTTTACCGAATCTTCTAAATCTTCCCGACCAAGGCCAAGCCATAGATGTGGCCGCACATATCGGCACGCTCTTTGCTGTGATCCTCTATTTTCGAACTGATGTAGCGCTGGCCTTTCGCGGATTCATACCCATGCTAATGGGTCGTCTCAACGCACCCGGTGCGAAACTCTGCTTCCTGCTCGCGGTGGCCACTGTTCCTGTCGTGATCATTGGACTGATCCTAAAGCTCACAGGCCTCGATGACGTGATGCGTAGCCTTACGGTCATTGGATGGACCATGCTCGTTTTTGGCATCGTCCTTTATGTTGCCGATCAACGCGGGGCGACCACTAAGGCAGATGGCGATTGGAATTTGCGCGATGCGATCATCATGGGCCTCTGGCAAGCGGTTGCCCTGATCCCCGGAACATCGCGTTCAGGCGCGACAATAACAGGCGCGCGTGCGCTTGGGTATAACCGCCAAGATGGCGCCAAACTGTCGATGCTCATGTCGATCCCAACGATCATTGCGTCGGGCACTCTCGCTGGCCTCGAAGTTATAAAAACTGCGGACGCATCCGTTGCCCTCGACGGCGCGATTGTCGTGGTGCTTTCCTTCGTAACAGCCCTTCTGGCACTGACCCTAATGATGCGCCTTTTGCGCAGCACAAGTTTCACACCCTACGTGATTTACCGCATAGGGCTGGGCCTTGGCCTCCTCTGGATTGCCTACACTTAAGCTTTGAGGTTTTTCGCTGAATCGCGGATATCGTCGAACTGACCATCAGGACGAAAGCGCCACAGGTAGCTCGGCATAATCGCATCCATATTTGTCGGGGTGATGTTCAGGTCGGAAAAACCCTTCGCACCCTCTTCAACGATGTTATCTGATCGCAAGCTTTTGACTTGATCGAGCGTCAAGATACCATTGCGCACAAGCCCAAGGGACACCGCTTGGGTGAAATCCAAAAGACCAGCAATGATACTGCCCGCAAAGAAAGGCTTGTTCACGATCAAACGCCGACGATGCACAACCGCGAGAACCTTCTCGACGATCAGGCGCAAGGACATAATATCCGGTCCACCAAGTTCGTAGACACCTGATTTTCCTTGCAGAATAGCCACTTCCGCGGCGGTCGCGACGTCATCCACGAAAACAGGCTGAAACTTTGTCGTCGCACCAACGAGTGGCAAGATCGGTCCAAGCCGCGACATGAAGGCAAATTTATTGAGGAAACCATCCTCGGCACCAAAAATAACCGAAGGGCGCAAAATAGTGGCCGTCGGGAAATGCTCAAGCACCTCAACCTCGCCCTGCCCTTTGGTCTGCGAGTATTCCGAGGCGGCTTCCAAATCAGCACCTATGCTAGAAAGATGCACAAGAGACGCAACCCCTTGCTCGGTTGCGATCCGCGCCACTCTACCGGCGGATTGTGCATGAATCGTGTCAAACTTGTTGCGGCTTGTTTCTGCAAGGATGCCAACGCAATTCACAACAGCATCAGCACCAAGCATAACCGCTGCAACAGAAGCATCGTCGCGCACGTTACACAAAACAGGCTCAACCTGACCAACGGCCCCAAAAGACTTTACAAACAACGCCTCGTTGGGACGTCGTACGGCAACGCGCACACGCCAACCAGCTTTGGCCATCCGGCGCGCAATGTAGCGGCCAACGAATCCGGATCCGCCGTAAATAGTGACAAGTTTAGACATGGTTGGCCTCCAACAAAACAGTTCTATTGCCTCAATACATTCCCAGACGCACCGGAACAAGCGGGTATCGCGTCGCAGGATGAATGCAGCGTAAATCCCCACGATTTCCGTTGACAGCCTGCCTTCGCCCCGTTAACCCCCACGGCTACGACACCTGCCCAGGTGGCGGAATGGTAGACGCGCCAGCTTCAGGTGCTGGTGTCTGTATGGACGTGGAGGTTCGAGTCCTCTCCTGGGCACCAGTTGACACTTGATTTTCCCTTATATTTAAGATAACTCGCTGTTATAAAGGGATATACTGAACCATTTTCCGAACCGTTTTGCGAACCGTTTTCGTCGAAATCGATCACAATTGTGTCAGGTTCGGTCGCTCCATCGAAGCGCTGACTGGTGATACTAGCCCTGAAGTTTTCGATGAGAGGGTTGAGAGATGGCGAAGAGCAAAAAACTGCCGAAGTATGTGCGACAGCGGACCTGGGGTGCGTATCAGTATAAACGCAACGTTCCGAAACGACTCATTTCAGTGGTTGGCAAGGAAACGATCTACCATAGCCTTGGCTCCACCTACTCCGAAATGATCACCAAACTCCCAGTTGTTCATAGAGCAGTGGAATCTCTTTTTGCTCGCCTAGAGGGCCAAGACGCCACTGACCGCACACTGGCCTTGGTCGAGACCCACTACGGCAAAAGAGCCGCTGATATGCTTGCGGCAGGAGATATCGATCAAAACCTAGATGGTGGTCTTGAGGCATTGGCCGACTTGCTTGAAGATGAAGTTGAGCCAGAGGTGTTTAATAACCTCCTCGGTGCGTCCGTCCCCAAGAAAATCTTCACCCTTAGCGATGCGTATGCCCTCTACACAGAGTTCAAGGACGCGGAAAACAACCGCAATCTGAGCAAGTATCTCAAACGAACCAGTTCGGATCTCGAGGGTATCCTTGGGAGCTATAAGTTTAACAAGGCGGCACTGACCACGATCACAAGGAATGACGCCAACGAGTATCGCGACGTTCTCCTAGGGCGCGTTTCCCCCAACAGCGTGCACCGGTACAACAACACGGTGAAGGCCGTGATTAACCATGCCGTCACAGAGCTTGGTATCTCTAACTATCTCAACCCCTTCAATAAGCTGAAGATCAAAGGTGTGGGAAATGCAGCAACGGACCGCCTAAGCCTCAGCAGAGAAGAGGCTGACATGGTATTTGATGCCCTCCCCCATAAGGACGACCTACAGGCCATCTTTGTAACCCTCTGTGACACGGGTGCACGGTTAGCTGAAATCTCCGGACTGTTGTGTGGGGATGTGTTCCTTCAGGAGCAGTACGTCCACATCAGGCCCAATACCTTTCGATCGCTGAAGACCGAAAGCAGCAGTCGTTCAATACCGCTTTCCGATCGAGCCGTGGAACTGCTACAAAAAAATCGACTAGGCAAACAAGACGATGAGCCCCTGTTTGCGCGGTATGGCCGTATCGGAGGGAACACCGCTTGCTCCGCGATCCTAATGAAGCACTTTCGCGGGGTTATCTCGGAGCCGAAGAAATCCCTGCATAGCCTGCGTCATAAGAAAAAAGACGAGTTGCGACGTACGCACTGCCCGGAGGAAATAAGTAAGGTTCTTCTTGGTCACAGCAACAAAGAAGTCGCGGCAAGAAACGGTGACGGCTTTGAAATCGTGACCCTCAGAGAGCACCTGGCAAAGACATGGTAGATCAGCCCGCACGTCAATTTGATCCCCATCGTCGTGCCAAGTCAGCAGCCGCTGAGACCATTGTGGAATCTGTTCTACATGTTCTTAACCGCTATGCAGAAAAGCATGCCCTTCGTAAACGAAAGCGTAGAGCGGTTGATCAAGCGACCTATGAGATCACGGTTGAAGCGATCATTTGCGACTTGCTGTATCGTCGTCTTGAGGCCCCAGAAGGCAAAATCCATCTCAGTCAGAGCAATCAGATCTTAGGTAAAAAGTCACGTTACAAGGGGCAGGCCATGGGCAAGACACTCCCAGATATCTTGAAGATCATGGAGTCTCCGGAAGTAGGTGTTGTTGAAATCACACCAGGATCGAAGTCCTTTAAGGGGAAGAATTACAGTCCTTTGCTTGCGGGCGCTGGGCGACAAACGGTGCTTACTGCTGGCCCAGCGCTACTTGGTTTGCAGGAACACTTCAAGGTGTCCTTCGCTGGCATAGGTCGCTCCCCAGATGAAGAGGTACTCTTGCTGCGGGATGTAAAGCCGAAGAATGAAAAACAGCCAAACAACAGACCGGGCCAACTCGTTGAATATCAAGATACAGAGGAAACAAACCTCCTAAGGCAGGAAATTCAAACCCTGAATGCTTGGTGCGAGACCGCTCCACTGTCCTGTACGGATCCGGAAATCAACACAACCGACCGGCGTTTAAGACGGATCTTCAACAACAAAGACTTCGCTCAAGGTGGACGACTCTATGGTGGGTTTTGGCAGGGGATGAAGCATGATGCGCGGTTGGAAACTATCCTGCTGAACGACGACACGCTGGTTGAGCTTGACTACGGACAGGCCGGTTTGTTGCTGCTCTATGGCTTGGTTGGGGCAACTCCTCCCGCAGGCGACCTCTATGACCTGACAGAGTATGGCTTCGCAACAAGCTGTCGGCCAGGGATCAAGAAGGTCATTCAAGCGTCGATCAATGCCAGCAAACCTCTGAACCGCATGCCGAAAGATGTGCGTAAGTCGATCCCCGCCAGTAAGTCCTTAAGCGAGACCCTTGCAGCAATTGGGCAGCGCCATCCTGCGATCATACATCTCTTTGGCTCGGGCATTGGGTTGAAGTTGATGCGCACCGAGTCTGATATTCTGGTCGCGGTGTTGTTGGAGCTTAAATCCAGAGGTATCTTTGCCCTGCCGATTCATGACGCGATCCTGGTTGAGCCTAGGTATGAGCAGGAAGCAACCGAGGTGATGCAGGCGGTGTTTAAGGAGCGGATTGGGCTAATCCCTGAGGTGTCGGTTGAGAGTTCCTGATTATCAGCGGATATCAATTGTAGTAAATAAATATTGTAGCTGTATATGAGATAGATATAGATATATTATTGTTATTATTCATATGATTAAACTAATATCAAATAGTAGGTTCATTGGGACCTAAGGGAACCCCCATTAGATTAACTATTAGGTCTCCCCCTCCTCATATATGGGACCCGTAAGAGGTTTCCCCTCCCCAATCAAAGGTACCAATCCGATCAAACGGCCCGTATATCGTGAGGCGTTTCAAGACCGTTATGCTAGCGCAGCAATCGTCACTAAGGGCGGTGAGCGGTCGTTCGCTGCAGCTGCGCCTGATAGATTCTTTTTTAGGAAGCGGACGTTCAACAGGCTACGAAACTGCATTTTTGTGCTGCACTGCTCTCATAGTGTCTCGGCACGTTTGTCGTAAAGTGGTGCCTGATCCGAACTGGAAAGTGGCAAGGTGAAAACAAGTTTACCGCACCGGAATGCGTCAAAAGCGCACCTGAGTTTATACCATGCGCAGAAATTTTAACTTGGCCTCAAAGCAGGCTAACCTTCAGGAGAAGGCGTTCCACTTGGGGAATGCCAGTTACAGGAAGATCACAGGCGATTAAATATCGTCAGAAGAAATATATAAATGGGATATCTGAAATGAAAATGAAGACTTGGACGATGTGTGTGCTGGTGGTTGGGATGCTTGGCTCCACCCAAAGCGCGTGGGCCAGCGAAACCGTTACCGTGGATAATTTCGTGCGTGCTGAGACTGACATGACGATGCGGCGCTATGAAGCGGCTGACGGTTTCGGCAAGATGTTTCACATTCGCCAACCAACGCCTTTAGACAAGCAAGATGTCATTCGTATGAATCAAGATACTCTCTATTCCATTGGCATTTTTGATCTCGCCACTCCGGTCACCATTACCAAACCAGAGACTGATCGCTGGCAATCCTTGATGTTGGTAAATCAGGATCATTCTATCCCTGCTGCGATTTACGAGCCGGGATCATACACTCTGACACAAGAAGAAATTGGGACGCGATATGTCACCGTGGTGTTTCGCACCCTGGTAAATGCCAACGATGAAAATGATATAAAGCTGGCAAATGCTGTTCAGGATCAGATTGGGGTGGCGCAAGAAAGCATGGGGTCCCTTGATGTTCCGGACTGGGACGAGGAGTCGCTTTCGAAAATTCGGGATGCAGTCAACGTGCTCGCCTCATCCGTCAGTGACACCTCAGGTATGCTTGGCATAAAGGACGACCTCAACCCTATCGATCATCTGATGGGAACGGCAATGGGTTGGGGTGGCAATCCCAAAGAGGACGCCATTTACGTAAACGTAGTTCCAGAGAAAAACGATGGTGAGGTTAACTACGCTTTGAGCGTCAAGGATGTGCCTGTGGACGGCTTCGCCTCCATCACTGTGTATAACGAGCAGGGCTTTATGGCGAAGAACGACCTAGGTGTGAATTCTCTCAACAACCTGACTGCTATGCCAGATGAAGGCGGCGGTGCCACCGTTCACTTCGGTGGGTGCGAGGATGGTCGTAAGAACTGTATTCCGATTTCAGATGGTTGGAACTACATTGTGCGCCTCTATCAACCTCAGCAAGAAATCCTCGACGGGACTTGGACGTTCCCAGCCCCTACAATCGTGGAATAGAAATTAGGCCAAATTAGCTTCGGCCGTCATCGAGATGGTTGGAGCTTCAATCCTTTGGCTCAAGTATGCGGGTCGAAAGTAAACTACCGTGTCTGCCCATAGAATGATATCGACAAGCAGAGTTGGAAAGTCACCCCGCTACTCGGGGAATACGGGTCAAGACCATATGGCGTGGGGCGAGCGGTGTCTTGCTCCCTCCACAAAGCACCGTTTCGTCCAACATAGTCGTAGTCCGCGCACTGGAAGTACTTCGCAGAGAGCGAATGTCGGGTTTGGGGAGTGGCACGTTTATAGGCCCAAGGTGGTGTCGGCCCGAACATCACCGTCGCTGATGAGGAGATCGCCCGCAAGGTTTCAACCTCGAGCGTGCGAGACGGAATTTTCGTGAGCCAGGGCGGATATTTTGCGGGCACGGGGACCGAAGGCACCAATATCTCGCGAGTCAAATGATCGCGATTCCAAATCTGTCAGACGGACTGGCGTGTCTAGCCCACCAGGCGGCTACGGATGTCAGATGGTAACGCTCCGGTCGTCTTTCGGAAGGCGCGGGAAAAATGCGACGCTGTCGAATACCCAAGATCGGCCGCGATGCTGGACACAGGCATTTGTGTTTCGCGAAGCAGTTCAACCGCACGTTCGGCCCTCACCTGCGAGACAAGGGTTCTGAAATCAATCCCTTCGTCAGCAAGCCGCCGCTGCAGCGTTCGGGGACTCAATGAAATCAGGCTGGCAACACTGTCGATATCGATCTCGCTGTCAAGCAACCGGAACCGTACGAGTTCCTTCACGATGCCGATCAGCTCAGTGGGTGCAGCAAGACACGAACGTCTCAGATCAGATTGGGTTATAAACGGAGGCTTCTTTCGCAAAAACACTAACCCTGCTTCTTCCCGATGGATGGTTATGCGCGTGCTGGGGTTATCAAAGGTCACCGGGCACTGAAAAACATCCTCGAAGGATGCCAAGTAACGCGTTTTCTGAACGTCAAGGTCGACGCTTAGCGGGCTCCAGTGTCTGCCCATGTAGTGTCTGCACAAATCCATCATCACGGTCGCTGCCGCGATGGAATAATGTCGCCGCCCGATCAGGTTTGGCAATCCCGATGTGTAGACAAAGCACAGGTGGTCGTCTTTTTTTTCCACTGTAAACTTGTCGGCAGTAATGTGAAATCTCTGCGATTCCTCCACTGCGAAGAGCGCTTCTTCCAGCGTATCAAATGAAAGCAGTAAACGTCCCCAGGTGCCAAAGTTCACCATATGAACATGAACGCCAAAGGTCAGGCCAAAATTCTGGTCACCCAGTTGGCGCGCGATGTCTTCGAAGAACCGAAACAGCAATTTCTGAGGCATGAAAACCTCGGGGCGTTCCATCGATGGCACGGGGATATGTGCCGCCGTCAAAGCCGCATCTAACCCGTCCTCCCCAACGTAGCTGACGAACGTGTCATGCAATCCCATAAGAACGCGCGCTGATATGAGCGGAACTCTCATTGTGGCCCCCCTAACAGAAAATAAACGGTATTTTTTGTTCCAGAGCTTGTCCAGCAAAATCGCCCAGGCGATTCACGGCACTTTTTGGCACAGATCGGCACTTTTCGGTGCGTTTTATGGGCGGCCATCGGCGTGCTCGTCGCAAAGTGGTGCCTGATCCGGGCTGGTGTCAATCGCAGAGTAAAAAGGGTCCAGATCGCGGCGTAAAACTGGTCCACTGACTTCTCGTTTGTCGTGCGCTTTGGCGCGTGTGCTCCCCATTTAGCTAACGCGTGCCAAAGCGCATGTTGGCCCTTGGGCCGACATTGTTCTGATCTTGATGTGTTTTGGTTATTGGCGGCTCTTACGGCTGGCGGATGCTTCTTTAATATGTGAATGCAGTGGTTGCTTCACATCTAGATTGTCTTTGCCCCATATTCGGGAAAAGAGAGAAGTAATGGCCCGAAAGGTTAACCCTACTTCACCCAAAGAGTAGGCAGCCTTTAAGAGGGCTCTGTAGTCCTCGATTGAAATGGCGGTTTCTTCCTCCGAACCCTCGGCTATTTGGAGAACTAGATCGGGTGTGTCAGTGTTTCGGACAAAGCGAAAATGCTTATCACCGAACTTGAAACGGAACTGATAGTCATGGTGGCCTAGTGCTTTAGGCACATCGCTGTTGTGTTGAAGAAAGCTGTCCCCGCCAAAAGCGAAGTCGATAACCATCAAAAGATTGGACTTCCCGATAGAATTGGTTGCGGCGTGATCGCCGAGCACTACATTTAAACCAGTGTGGAACTTGATCGTTTTGGTTTTAAATTTCTTACAGTGAATCTCAGTCAACATAAGTAATTATTCCCGTACTTTCGTTGAAGTCGATTTTGCCGAGTGCAAAGAGTGTGTCCAAGGCTAAGATAAAGTCTGCCACGTCAGGAAACTGCTTGACTGTTTCTGAGCGCAGTTGGCCAACTGTTACTTGGGCTCCAACCTCCATCAGCAATTTGGTAGATTGACCTACAATGGAGTTGTCGATGGATGTAAATTTGTCAGGGCAGATCATTCAAAAACCTCGCAATTTTGGACGAAGAATGAGGTAATAACTTCCGCAGCATCATTGCTCTCAGCCTTTGTTTTGGCATTGAGCCATTTGACAATATTGTCAAATGCGACTTGCTGGCTGACGCCCTTTCCCTTTTGAACGAGGTAAAAACCTTTAACTTGGTGGGAAATGATTTCGGAAGTGCAGTCACCCGCCTTATCAAGCAATGCCAATTTATCTCGAATAAATGTGTAATAGTCGGTTACGTTGTGCTTAATTTTTCGGCGCGTAGGTTTGGAAATACTGTCGTTAAGTTTCTCGTCGACCTTCATGGAAGTGAAGGTGATTTCTGCTTCAATGCCTTCTTCAGCATCGGCGTAGATGGCGTCAACAATTTCTAGTATACTTTCCTCAATAGGGTTTGCTTTCCACAATTCTTCTTGTCCGCTTCGTTCAACTGCATTCTTTTTTATGGCAACTAGCTCTCGGTACTCCTCAACTGTTCTGGGTTTGTCGAACTTACTGTGGCACAAACTGCAAAGCGGTATTAGATTGTCTTCATCATTTAGGTCTTTTCCAAGACGCTCTTCATTCTGCAAAAGCAGTTCTTCAGCGGAGGTCGGGTTTAATGGGTAAATGTGAGCGATTTCGTAATTCTTGAAAGATCTTTGACCCTTCTTGTAGAATAGCGGCTCCGCATCTAATGGGCAAACGCGGTCAACTTGTGAAATAAGGGCAAGTTGCTGCGCATCTGATAGTTTTTTCCGTTCTTTCGACAAATTTTTGTACCGCCCCAAAAAAATCACTTGGTTTTGCGTAAATTGCTTTGGGCGACACTAGTACTTATTTTTCATGAAAGTCACGCAAAACGTTCTCCCAGAGGTTGTTTCGGGGGTCATTGTGGTAACAGTTGGCCCAGTCGACTTTTGAGCGCCGAACCAAAGATTGCGCTTGGCTGAAGATAAGAGACAAGGCGAAATGTTGTTAAGATCAATTGAAATATGCGCGGCGAATGTCAGTCATCCGCCCTTAGCAACAATTGCTGCACATAAAATACCCTTAAAGGAAGAATAGGTTCGATTGTCTAATAATATAGCGTGTAATTTATATGTAGTTTGCGTAAACTTTAGATCGCGCCAGAGGTGCATTGCTCGAGCTACAATGCACCTCTGGCGTGAATTTATGCAATCTTATGGGCTAATTGCGCAGACTTATGCGGCGCATGCAGTAATTTGCGCGTCCCTACACCGGGTTAAAAATCAAGGTTCTCCACATTCAACGCATTTTGCTGAATGAACTCACGTCGTGGCTCAACAACGTCGCCCATCAACTTGGTGAATAGGTCATCCGCCTCTGCCATGTCGTCGACCTTCACTTGCAGCAATATACGTGCATCTGGGTCCAAAGTGGTTTCCCAAAGTTGACCGGGGTTCATCTCGCCAAGGCCTTTATAGCGTTGAAGTGATAGACCTTTTTCGCCTTCTGAAAGGATAGCTTTTAGCAGTTCACTTGGCCCGTGAATAAGCACTTCTTTGTCTTTGCGCACCAAACGGGAGGGCTTGTCGTAAAGCTCCAAAAGGGACTCCGTGAAGGTCCCTAGTTTACGGGCCTCCCCAGAGCGCATCACGCCACCATCCAGCGTGCGAACTTCCTCAACACCGCGCAAAAGACGCGCTAAACGGATACCTTTGTCTTGGGTTGGGCGGCCTTTCCAGCCACGCTCATATTCTACTGCGATACTGTCCAGACGCGATGCAATAGCGTCTGCAACACCCTGCAGGTTTTGATCGACCGCCCCCGGAACAAAAGCAGCTGCAATCGCGGCTTGCTCCAAGATATGCTGCGGGTAATGCGTTGGGAATGCTTGTAAAATCCGACGCACCTGACGTGCTTCTTCGATCACACGCCGAAGGTCAGCACCGGAAATCTCTTCTCCGGAGGCAAGGCGCAGGATGGTACCTTCAACGCCCATTTCGATTAAATAATCATCCAACGAGGCTTGGTCCTTGAGGTAAACCTCGGACTTGCCGCGTGACACTTTATAGAGGGGAGGCTGAGCAATATAAAGATAGCCACCCTCGATAAGCTCTGGCATTTGCCGATAGAAAAACGTCAGCAACAAAGTGCGAATATGTGCGCCGTCAACGTCCGCATCCGTCATAATAACGATTTTATGATAGCGCAGTTTGGAAATATTGAATTCGTCACGGCCAATGCCCGTGCCCAAAGCCATCACAAGGTTTCCGATTTCTTGACTGGCGAGCATCCGGTCAAAACGCGCCCGCTCTACATTCAAAATCTTACCCTTTAGCGGCAAAATGGCTTGTGTCATCCGATCGCGGCCCGTTTGCGCCGACCCGCCCGCAGAGTCCCCTTCCACGATGAAGATTTCGGTTTTAGAGGGGTCTTTTTCGGAACAGTCCTTGAGTTTCCCAGCCAAGAAATTCACATCAAGTGCCGTTTTGCGGCGGGTAAGGTCCCGCGCCTTGCGCGCGGCTTCGCGCGCCACAGCGGCCTCAACGATCTTGCCAACGACGATCTTGGCCTGGGTCGGATTTTCTTCAAACCACTCCGCGAGTTTCTCGTTCACGAGGCCCTCAACTGCGGGGCGAACTTCGGAGGAAACAAGCTTATCTTTGGTCTGACTAGAGAATTTAGGATCAGGCACTTTAATTGACAACACACAAGTCAATCCTTCGCGCGCATCGTCACCCGTGAAGGAGATTTTTTCCTTTTTCGCAATCCCGCTGGTTTGAGCGTAATTGTTGATCGTACGAGTCAGAGCGCCGCGAAAACCAGCCAAATGGGTTCCGCCATCGCGCTGGGGAATATTGTTGGTAAAAGGCAAAACGTTTTCGTGGTAGCTATCATTCCACCACATTGCCACTTCAACGCCGATATCATCTCTTTCGCCGACCATAAAAATAGGTTCCGGCATAATGGACGACTTGCTGCGGTCCAAATATTTAACAAACTCGCGGACGCCACCATCGTAATAAAGCTCGGTGCGTAGATGTTCGACTGGTCGCTCATCTGTCAGAATAATCCGAACACCCGAATTCAAAAACGCTAGTTCGCGCAAACGCTTCTCAAGCGTCTCAAAAATGAAATCGCGGTTTGAGAACGTATCCAATGAAGCGAGGAAGCGCACTTCCGTCCCTTTACGGCCATTCGCATCGCCAACAACACGCAGATGTTCAACAGTGTCGCCATGCTCAAAGCGCGCATAATGTTCTTTTCCGTCGCGCCAAATCCGCAATTCCAGATAGTTGGACAGCGCGTTCACCACGGAAACGCCAACGCCATGAAGGCCGCCAGAAACCTTGTATGAGTTGCTGTCAAATTTACCGCCAGCGTGGAGTTGGGTCATGATAACTTCAGCGGCCGAAACGCCTTCTTCGTCGTGTATCCCAACGGGAATTCCGCGACCGTTATCGCTAACCGAAACCGAGTCATCCGCATGAATTGTGACGTTTACCGCGTCCGCGTGGCCTGCAAGAGCTTCGTCGATGCCGTTATCGACAACTTCGTACACCATATGGTGCAAACCCGAACCATCATCAGTGTCACCAATGTACATTCCAGGCCGTTTTCGAACAGCCTCTAAGCCCCTGAGAACTTTAATAGAATCGGCACCATATTCTTCGGGAGTCTGCGCGTTATCGGCCATTTGAGGCATCCTTCGTATTTTTGATATTTATACGTTTATTTGCAAGGGATGTCACGCGATTGAGGCAATTAAACGAGCGCAGTTGCCCCTAAAAACGCCCCCACAAAAACGAGCAACACTCCGGCCACAACATTCAGGAGCCTGATCGCCTCTGGCGACTTCAAAAACGTCCGCGCGTGGGCAATCAAAGCTGCAAAAGCGAGGTTGCCAAAAAAGGGAACAATAATAGAAATCAGGACAATTGCGGCAATGTCTTGGCGAGTTACAGAGGTGAGATCAAAAAAACCGGGCAGCATGCCCATGTAAAACAAAATCGCTTTTGGGTTGCCAAGAATAACCGCCACGCCAGCCAGAAACCCCGCCAAAACACCCGGCTTGGTCAGACGACTATCAGCCTTTAAGATACCACTGGGCTTGCGTATGAGGCTCATACCCAAAAAGATAAAGAACGCGGCCGCAAAGTAGCGCAGCCAAATCATCAGCCCCGCAACCTCCCCAGCCAGCCAACTAACGCCAAGCACCGCAAGAAGAGGCCAAAATGCATCGCCTACAGCAACACCCAGCGCGAGTGGCCACGCAGCACGAAAGCCACCGCTCATTGCACGCGCCATGATGGCAACCCAAACGGGGCCGGGCGTCATAAACAGGATAAAAATTGCGAAGGCATAAAGCGCGAGATCTGAAGGAGACAAAGTCATGTTGCAGCGACTACTTTGGAGGTTCCGTCAATATCTTGAACTTCATAGACATCTGAGCGGGACTCAATTTCGGCGAAAAGTTCGGGACCGGTGCCCGTCATGAAGGCTTGCGCCCCGACAGTACAGATTTCGTCATAGAGGGCCGCGCGGCGGTTCGCATCCAAATGCGCGGCGACCTCATCGAGAAGGAGCACGGGAGGAGCGCCCAAGTCCGATGCGAGGGCGCGGCAGTTTGCAAGAACAAGGGAAATGAGCAGCGCCTTTTGCTCCCCCGTGGAACAATCGCGTGCGGAAATATTTTTGTCACGATAATGCGCCGCAAGGTCAGCGCGATGCGGCCCAACCAGCGTACGGCCCGCCGCGATGTCGCGTGACCGCGCCCGCGAAAATGCGTCGCGCAGGGCGGCTTCAGATTGCGGCCCCAGTGGGGATCCGTCGGGTTGAATTAGCTCCAAGTCCGCTGTGGGGAAATGGGTTTGAGCGGCGTGTTGGGCGGCCTCAATATGCGCCAAAACCGTCGCGCGATTTGACGATATCTGTGCGCCAGAAATGGCCATCTGATTTTCCAGAGCGCCATACCAAGCAGGGTCTCGAATTTGATCTTTGAGAAGCCGATTGCGCTCCCGCATGGATTTTTCGTATGCCAAAACGGACTCCGCGTGACTTGGCAGGAAACTCAGCGTCATGCGATCAAGAAACCGTCTGCGCCCCTCAGCTCCCTCAATCCACAGGCGATCCATCGCAGGGACGAGCCAAAGCACACGTGCAATTTTTCCGAGGGCAATTTGGGGCGCAGCTTTTCCGTCTATCCGTACTTGGCGCGGAGCACCCGCCTCAGACCATGTTTCCACCTCGTGCAGGTCATTGGGCGTCGCGATGACGGCCGAAATTTTCCACCCGATAGCTTCTGTTTTGCGGGTCATTTCTTGCGTGGTTGCGCGCCGAAGGCCGCGCCCCGGAGACAAAAGGGAAATCGCCTCCAGAAGACTGGTTTTTCCAGCGCCGTTCGCGCCGTGAATGGCCACAGGGCGCCCAGATAATTCTAAATGAGTCGCCTTGTGGGACCGGAAGTGCGAGAGTTTAATATCTCGGAGGGCCAAGCCTGTCACGGGGAGAACCTGCCCGCTGCGAAGCCCTTAGACCCGCATCGGCATAACGACGTAAATCGCGGACGTGTCATTACCTTCGCGCATCAAGGTCGGATCCGCCGAAGAGTTGAACATAAACACGGCGTTTTCACGATCCACTTGGCTGGCAATTTCGAGCAAATACTTCGCGTTAAAACCAATTTCCAAACGCTCGTCCCCATAAGCGACAACCAGTTCTTCATCGGCAGCACCACTATCTGGTGCGTTAACGGAAAGGATCAAACGATCTTCATCGAGCGAGAGTTTCACAGCACGACTACGCTCAGAACTCACGGTCGCCACACGATCAACAGCTTTCGCGAATTCAGCCGCGTCCACCTCGAGTTTGCGGGTGTTTCCTGTTGGAATGACGCGTGTGTAATCGGGGAAAGTTCCGTCGATGACCTTTGATGTCAACGTGATTTCGGGCGTGGCAAAACGAATTTTGGTTTCGCTCACAGAAACCGCAATTTCAGCATCGTCAACGTCAAGGAGCTTGCGCATTTCATTAACTGTTTTACGTGGAACAATAACGCCGGGCATATCCGCAGCACCCTCAGGCATTTCAGCATCGATCCGCGCCAAACGGTGACCGTCTGTGGCCACACAGCGCAGAACTTTTCCGCCTTCGGACTCCGAAATATGCATGTAGACGCCGTTGAGATAATACCGTGTTTCTTCAGTCGAAATTGCGAATTTTGATTTGTCAAAAAGACGTCGCAGAACACTCGCCTTTGCGGTAAAGTTTGATGTGTATTCCGAAGAGGCCATCACAGGGAAATCTTCGCGAGGCAGTGTCGCGAGCGAGAAGTTGGAACGCCCCGCCTCCACGGTGAGGCGGCCAGCAGCACCATCGTCGGTGAGTTTGATCAATGCGCCATCCGGCAATTTGCGGACAATTTCATGAAGCAAAACAGCCGAAACCGTTGTGGCTCCAGCCCGCTCCACTTGAGCAATGGTCTTGTCGACAACTTCGATATCCAAGTCAGTGGCACGAAATGAAACATTTTCCCCTTCGGCTTCAATCAATACGTTCGCCAGAATTGGGATCGTATTGCGGCGCTCAACCACGGACTGAGCTTGGGAAATGGCCTTTAGCAGGGCCGCGCGTTCGATACTGAATTTCATTCAATGCTCCTATTGACAGGTGCAGGGGCGAAGAAGCCAACGCTTCCGCCCGTTGTTAACTGTTCGTCAGAATGTCCGATTATATCGGGGGGCCGTCAAGGCCTGAGACGCTTGTTGCGTTAGTTTTCAAGCCTCAAGGCTGCGGCGCAACAGTTCTAGGTCTTCGGCCATCTGACTGTCGAGCTGTTTTAGCTCTTCGATCCGTTTTACGCCATGCATAACCGTCGTATGGTCGCGTCCCCCAAAGCGGCGGCCAATCTCAGGAAGGCTGCGGCTGGTGAGTTGTTTTGCTAGGAACATCGCAACTTGGCGTGGCCGTGCGATAATCCGTACGCGGCGCGGGCCGATCATTTCGGAAAGACGGATATTGTAATGCTCGCTGACGCGACGCTGAATTTCCTCAATGGTAATCTTACGATCACTCGCGCGCAGAATATCTGCGAGGCAATCTTGCGCAAGTTCCAGCGTGATTTCGCGACCAACAAGAGAAGCAAACGCGAAAAGCCGCGTGAGAGCCCCTTCAAGTACCCGAACATTGGTCGAGATTCGGTGTGCCAAAAACTCCAAGACGCCGTCGGTTAAAACCAAACCGGAATATTGCTTACGATAATGCTCGACTTTTTGCTGAAGGATTCCGAGACGCAGTTCATAATCGGTTGGGTGTAAATCCACGACCAAACCACACTGAAGGCGCGATTTAATGCGGTCTTCGAGGTCTTTGATTTCACCCGGTGCGCGGTCAGCGGAAATAATAATCTGTTTGTTTTGATCAACCAGCGCGTTGAACGTATGGAAAAACTCTTCTTGCGTGCTGTCTTTGCCGGCGATGAATTGAACATCATCAACCATGAGGACGTCAACGCTGCGGAAAAGCTCTTTGAAATCCATCATCTTGCGTTCGCGCAAAGCCTGAACGAAGCGGTACATGAACTGCTCTGCGGAAAGGTAAACAACATTCAACTCAGGGCGGTCGCGCCGAAGTTCATGTGCAATGGCATGCATCAGATGGGTTTTACCAAGCCCTACACCGCCGTAAAGGAAAAGTGGGTTGAAGGACACGGGCCCGCCCTCAGCAACGCGTTTCGCAGCAGCGTGCGCAAGTTCGTTCGGCTTGCCAACAACAAAGCTTTCGAACGTGAAACGCGAATCCAGAGGAGCTCCGGGAACAGAAACATCCGCTGTAGGCTCAACGGTTGGGGCGTGTTGTGCGGCTTTCTGTGCCTTTGACGCAGGACGCGCCACTGGCTTGCTCGCGACGGCGAACTCCAAGCGGCTAACAGCGGCCCCTGCTTCGTTCAGAAGATGTTTGATCTGATCGCCGAAATTCCGCGAAACCCAATTGCCCATAAAGCTCGTCGGAACTGCAAACACTGCAATTCCGTCTTTCAAGCTCGAAAACTCTAGAGGTTCAATCCAGTTTGTAAAATTGCTTTGCCCAACGGTTTTTTGCAGCTCATTTCGTACGGTTCCCCAAGTCTCATTCGTCATCTTTTTTACCCGCTTCGCCAGTTATCTTTTTAGGCCAATGACCTTCTGATTTCGTGTGGGTAGACCCCCCAAGTCGTCCTTCACATCCCTCGATGATCACGTTTGCAGAAAACGCAAAAACCGCCCTAAGGCAGTGCCTTGCGGGTACTGCCTTTCGAGATTGATAGGAGCACGAGAAGTCCCTTTCTCAAGCTCATTCAAACCTCACGTCGTGAGTAGATGGAGACCGATTTAACTTTAAGCCCTGATCCAAGAATAGAAATCAGGTTAAAAACAGTAATAACTTCAAGAAACCAGGCAAGAACTGATCCAATTCAAAATTACCACTTCCGCATCAGAGATGTGGGAAGCCCAAAACTCAGATACAGTTGCCGCCTCTAATGGATTAGAGATGGCTCAAAATTCGTCGTGTCTCCAGCGAAGATGTGAATCGCATGACCTAAGTAGCAACTGGTCGCGTTGCTTCGCAACTTATCTTCGACCTTGACTCGAACTTTCTCAAAACGAATCTAATTGCCCTTTAAAACCTACCTGCGCTGCAGCAATTTTGCCGCACGCGCACAAAAAAAGAGCGCCCTCGAAAGGACGCTCTTTTAAAACTAATTAAGTCTTAACGTCTTAGGCGATTGCCTTAACACGTGAAGAGAGACGCGACATTTTGCGTGCAACAGTATTCTTGTGAAAAATACCTTTTGTTACACCGCGCATCAGCTCAGGTTGAGCGGCACGCAATGCTGCAAATGCATCGTCCTTGTTGCCGGACTCGATCGCCTCTTCAACCTTGCGGAGGAAAGTGCGAACGCGTGAACGGCGTGCTTTGTTTACTTGGAAACGACGTTCGTTTTGACGAGCGCGTTTTTTTGCTTGGGGCGTATTAGCCATATCTCGAATTCCCACTTTTTGGGGTCGCATAAATCTGAAGTTGGGCTTCTAGACCCGACTCAGCCGTAAGTCAACGGGGTGTGCGACGATTTTGTTATTTATCGCGAAACTGCGCTTCTCGTTTTTCTTGAAATGCAGCCATACCTTCTTTTTGATCTTCTGTTGCAAACAACGAGTGGAATAGGCGACGCTCAAAGAGCAACCCTTCCGAAAGTGTTGTTTCATAAGAGCGATCAACAGCTTCCTTAGCGGCCTTCGTCGCCAGTAAGGATTTTTCTGCAATCTTTTGAGCGGCAGACATCGCCTCTTCCATTAATTTTTTGGCAGGAACCAATCGGCTAACCAATCCCGACCTTTCTGCTTCTTCCGCGTCCATGAAACGCCCCGTGAGGTGCATATCCATCGATTTCGATTTTCCAACGAATCGTGTCAGGCGCTGGCTTCCACCCATTCCAGCAATAACACCAAGGTTAATCTCTGGCTGGCCAAACTTCGCGGTATCTGCCGCAATAATGAAATCACACATCATGGCCAGTTCGCATCCACCGCCCAGCGCATAGCCCGCAACGGCGGCAATGACCGGCTTGCGATTGGCCAAAAGGCTTTTGCATTCCGCACCAAAGAAGTCTGAACTGAACATCTCCACAAAGGTTTTGTCAGCCATTTCCTTGATATCAGCGCCTGCGGCAAAAGCCTTCTCAGACCCTGTCAGAACAATGCAGCGCACTTTGTCGTTCTTTTCGGCAATTTTCAGGGCCTGCGCGAGCTCACTCAGCAATACCGAATTGAGGGCATTTAGCGCCTCTGGCCGATTAAGCTTGATGAGGGCTACGTGATTTTCAACTTCGACAATGAGTGTCTCATACGCCATGATAGGCCTACCGTATAATTTCTGTTAAGCTCTGACTTACCAGTCTTACAGTTCCGATCAAGTCATCTTTGGCATTGCGAACAATAGAAGCTTGAGCGACCCGACTGTGCAATCCTCCCAATCGTCCCTCCACAGCCTTCGCGCAAACACGGTTCTCCTTCTCGGCCGTAAACCTTAAAATTGTGTTGAAAATAACCCAATTCACCATCTGCTTGCCGATGGTCTTTCAGGGTTGAGCCTCCTGATTCGATGGCTTCGTTTAGGACGTCTCTTATGGCTGGAACCAATCCATTTACAGAGGCCTTAGAGAGGGTGTTTGCTGGTGTTTTTGGCGATATCTGTGTCCGGAAAAGCACTTCACAGACATAAATGTTGCCTAACCCTGCGATGATTCCCTGATCTAGCAGCGCGGATTTAATTGGTGATTTCTTATTCCCCAAGCGCTCCTGCAAATAGATACCGTTGAAATCGTTCCCTAGCGGTTCTGGCCCCAGTTTGGCCAAAAGCTTGTGTGCATCAATTGTATCTGTCGGCGCCAAATCCATCGCACCAAACCGTCGCGCATCATTAAATGCCACGCGAACACCACCCTCCAGATCCAAAATTACGTGGTCGTGCTTGAGCGGCGTAGGAAGTTCATAGTGCAAATTTCCCTGTGGTTCCCCCGAGATGAGCATGCGGCCCGACATTCCCAAATGAATGAGTAACGTCTCGCGCGTGTCCAGATCGGCCAAGATATATTTGGATCGCCGTCGTAGGCCCAGCACCCGCGCGCCCGTGAGCCGCTCCGCCATATTAGGAGGGAACGGCCACCGCAAGTCTGGACGGCGCACATCCGCATTAAGAATTGTTTTACCTTCCATAACAGGTGCCAAACCGCGACGAACCGTCTCGACTTCGGGTAATTCGGGCATCGGCAGCTTTCCTTTAGTATTGCGAACGTTGTAACCACATGTGAGCACTATATAAGAGTCGAGATGAATTAGAATGGGCAAGGCAAAATGACCGAGAATTCCCAGAAAACCACGCATTTCGGTTTCCAAACCGTAGATGAAGACGCAAAAGCGGGCATGGTCCACGGCGTTTTCACGAATGTTGCGAGTAAATATGACGTCATGAATGACGCAATGTCGATGGGCATCCACCGCATCTGGAAAGAAGCGATGATGGATTGGCTTGCACCGCGCGCAGGCCAGAAGCTGCTCGATGTGGCGGGTGGAACGGGCGATGTTTCGTTCAAATTCCTCAAGCGAGCCGGATATGGCCACGCCACTGTCTGTGATATGACCGAAGGAATGCTGATTGCAGGTGCGCAGCGCAAGGAAGCCATTGAGCGCGCCGACGAGCTTGATTGGGTGGTCGGCGACGCAATGGCCCTCCCCTTCCCGAGCAACACGTTCGACGTCTACACCATCAGTTTTGGTATCCGGAACGTCACGCGAATTCCCGATGCATTGGCGGAAGCCTACCGTGTTTTGCGCCCAGGTGGCCGGATTATGGTACTTGAATTCTCTCAGCTTCCCAATGAGTTGATGCAGAAAGCTTATGATCTGTACTCGTTCAATGTGATCCCGAAAATGGGCAAGCTCATTGCCAATGATTCCGAGAGTTATCAATATCTTGTGGAGTCCATTCGGAACTTTCCGGATCAGGAAACCTTTGCGTCGTTGATCCGAAATGCTGGATTTGAGAACGTAAAATACCGCAACCTCTCCATGGGAATCGCGGCGCTTCATTCGGGATGGAAAATCTAGATGCGCGGCCCACATAATATTTGGCGCCTCATTCGCACGGGTGCAACGTTTGAACGCAATGGCGCGATGGCACCGATTCTCGAAGCCATTGATGCGCCCCCCCTTGTTCGTGTGGCGTTACGATCATTGGCGTGGCCATTTAAGTGGCTTGGCGTCAAAGGCGACCCAGCATTAACCCCTGTGACCCGCGCCCTTAACGCCTTGGGGCCTGCGTATATTAAATTTGGCCAAGTTCTGTCCACGCGCCCCGATATTGCTGGAGAAGATTTAGCGCGGCAACTTCGGGTCTTACAAGACAAGCTTCCCCCCTTCCCGACTGAAATCGCAAAAGCATCGGTCGCCGAAGAATTGACCTATTCAAGTGACGTACTTTTCAGTGAATTTGGCGATGCTGTGGCCGCCGCGAGTATCGCACAGGTGCACCGTGCGCGGTTGGCTAAAACGGGTCAAGAAGTTGCGGTAAAAGTTCTACGCCCCGGTATTGAAAAGGCATTCCGAAAGGACATTGATGCCTTTTACTTTGCGGCCAGCGTCTTTGAATTTCTATCGCCTGCGTCTCGAAGGTTGCGACCAACAGAAGTGATCCGACACTTTGATAAAGGCGTCACCGGCGAACTTGATTTGCGGCTTGAAAGCGCTGCGGCATCGGAGTTTGGCGCCAACACAAAAGACGATTTAGCATTTCAAGTTCCCGCCGCCAATTGGGAACTCTCAGGTCGCCGCGTCATGGTTCTTGGTTGGGCAGAAGGTACGCCGATTGGCGACAATGCAGCTTTAGATGCGGCGGGGCATGATCGCGTAGCCCTCGGTGCGCGTGTGCTGCAACTCTTTTTGAGCCACGCCTTGCGCGACGGGTACTTCCACGCCGACATGCACCAGGGCAATATGAAGGTTGCCGAGAACGGCGACATTATCGCCTATGACTTTGGGATCATGGGGAGAATCGACGAATACACACGCCGCGTCTATGCCGAAATCCTTTATGGCTTCATCACCCGAGATTACAAACGCGTCGCGCAAGTCCATTTTGAAGCAGGGTATGTGCCCGCCGACCGTGATGTAGAAGAATTCGCAAATGCACTGCGCGCCGTTGGTGAACCCATTTTCGGAATGGAAGCGAGTGGAATTTCCATGGGCCGCCTCCTGCACTACCTCTTTGAAGTCACCGAGCGATTTGGGATGGAAACGCGCACCGAGTTGATCCTCCTCCAGCGCACGATGGTTGTCGTCGAGGGCGTGGCAAGGTCGCTTGATCCGCAAATCAACATTTGGCACGTGGCACAGCCAATCGTCGAAGGGTACATCAAAGAAAGCATTGGGCCCAAAGCAGTGGTGTCAGACTTGGTCAAGACTCTTCGGATTTTAAGCCGGTTCGGCCCGCTTTTACCCGGAATGGCCGAGCAAGCCCTAATTGCGCGCACGACTATGGCAGATACCGCGCCGAAGAAAAGCTTGGGCGTGTACGCGCTAGTGTTCCTCGCGGGGATGGGCGTTGTTTCCGTCGGCCAATGGATCTGGCTGCACGTTTCTTAGTTTACACGAGACGATTAAGGGCCATCATTTCCAGCGCGTAGCCCTGCGCATAATCTTCGACACCTTCCCCTGCCTTCCACAGGCAGTATGCTGCCATGCGCCAGTGGTATAGCGGTTTTAGGATATGATAACGTTCGATTACATCTTTGTTCCCATACGAGCGCAGGAACTCTGCTTCTTGATGCTCGTCAAGCGGCTTGTCGGCATACAGGTACTGCATCGCCGGTGACAAATAAGTTGCAATATCCTCACAGGGGTCGCCAAGCGCGGGACACTGCCAATCAATAAACCGCACGTTTATCTTGGTTCGAATGATATTTGCGGGCACCAAGTCCCCGTGCAACAAGACCGGAGTAGCCGCCGGCAAGTTCGGAAGAACCGGCATTAGTTTTTGGTGTGTCTGTGCAGTTCGAAAGGAGCAGACATCCAAAATTTTTACCCCGTGAAGCGATACTCCATTTGGTGAAAGCGAAAGCTTTCGCAGATGGGTTCTTACCGGAATTGGCGTGTTGTGCAGTTGGGCAAGAGTTTTGCCAACTTCGCCCGCATCGACGCCAGAAATGGCGTCGCCATCAAGAAAGCAATAAAGCACGCAAGTACCAAAAGTCGTTTCTTGGTATGCAACTGGATCGGGAGAAAGATTTGCTCTTTCGAGTAACTTGAGTACCGAGAACTCGTCGCTTGGACTGTTTGGAAAAAGAGGGTTGTTTTGCCCTTTTTGAAACAATTTGCAAACAACATCGATTTCCTGATTTTTTATGCGCCAACAGGTATTGGTGCGCCCACCGCTCAACTGTTGCCACGCTGCTTGGCTTGGCACTAAACAATTCTGCGAAAGCTCGCGTGCGAGTTGAGTTTGCATAGAGGTTAGAGACATTCCACTTAGGCCGATCCTTGGTTTCATGCAATTTAGGGATGCGTAGATTCCAAGGCAAGTGAACTATGAAACAGTATACATCAAGCAGCTTCGCGCAGGCCAGTGACATCTGCGGAGTTAGCCATTGCCCCCCCTTCCAGAACAAGAACTGTTATCCCTCCTTCGCCCCGAGCTTCCGTTACACGACTATAAACTTCAACGGGAATCTCGCCCATTTGTTCTCCATTTTTGAAACTGTCCAACGCAAAAGTATACAGACCGTTCTCAAAGGGCGTTCCGCCGTCGTCTACACCAGCCCATTCTAACGCTCCTGCACTCACTGGAATCTCGTTTCGCTGAACGACTGTTCCGTCGGAATCCCGCACGACAAGGAAATTCTGATCTGCTCCTACAATCGGATTTGGTGAAATTGTAACTGGGCTCCCTGAAAAATGCGCCGGGGCCTCGATCCGCGCCTCCATACCTACCCAACTTGCCATTTCAGCCATCCCAGAACCGCCAAATTGAGCGACCAAATTTTCTAGGAGTTCATTCGTTTTCACTGATTGCTCTACATTAGAAAACGTCGCAAGCTGTGCGGCAAAGTCTGTAGAATCGGTCGGATTCAGGGGATCTTGATTGGTGACTTGTGCAGTCAACATCTTGAGAAAAGTATCAAAATCCGACGAAAGCGAAGCGGCGTCCGTTTGGGATTCAGATACGATCTGGCTGGAGGATGTTTGGAGTGCAGGCGAAGATTGGGTAACTTCCATTGTAACGTCCTTTTAAATACGAATGTCGACGCGATCAGATTGCGTCAGATCTATTGCAATCGGACCCGATTCCGGTGTTCCAATAGGCTGGAACTCTGATGGCGGCACGTGTGGTTGATCCGGAGAAGACTGACCATTTTGCTGCTGCTCGGAACCAGATTGATTAAAGTTGAACGAAATTTGATCGTACCCCATTCCAAGAAATTCCTGAGCAAGGGAGTTAATGTTTCTACGCATTAAATCGAGCGTTTCCGGTCGCTCTGCTAGTACCGAAACGACCATCCCACCCTCAGTGGGGGAAAAAGTAAGCTTTACACGTCCAAGCTCCTCCGGAGAAAGTGCAAGCTCCAGCGGCCTATTGGCCTCGCCAATTGATGCGGAAGCCAGTTGTTGTGCAACTGAACGCGCCAAATCGGGATGTAATTGTGGGGGAGTCGCTAGAGCTTGGTGTTGGGATTGTGCGAGAGGAACGCGGCTAGATTCTAAATTCATCGTGTCCGGAGTAAAACTCAAGTCACTTGCAAAATCTTCGACCAAAGGCGCGGCCATATTATAAGGTGTGTCGATCAGGGCATTAGGAACTTGTGGCGGAGATGTGGTCGACGTGGTTTGCGCAAGTGTAGTGGCGGCTGGAGTTGAAGCCGTTTTCACTGCGGTCTCATTAGGAGAAACAGATTCCGAAGTTAAGGGAACTACATTTATGACATTAGTAGAATTGCCCTGAATAGGTTGAGAGGGTGCTACAATATGCTGGTGATCAGAAGCTGAGCTTAGCTTTTGCGTTGTCAGTTGTTGCTCACTTGGTAAGGGCGTGGGTTCGGCGCTCTGTGGGACCGTTTTTACAAAGGTTGCCACATCGTGATTCACTCGAAATCCGTCCTTTTGCAAACTCACTCCCCCATTTGAAGTTGAAAGCGCTTGAGAATAAGAGCGGTCCTGCCCGGTAGATGCCAACCTGTCTTTTGGAGATGCAGAGACTCCGCGTAAAACTTCACCGTCATTTGCGAAAACTTGAGGGCGCGCGACACGGGTCTCATTTGAGGTTGGCATCATTGCCCTAAGCACCGACGTGGCGTCACGAAGTTGCGATTGCATCTGGGGGGGTTCAGTAGAATTTGTGGAAGCCTCCGAGATCGCTGCACTATTGTCTGGTTTTGCGGTTGGCATCAAACTTGGAGGCGAATCAACAGGGTTTCTCATGGAGGAAGCGATCTCCGTTTGAACGTTCGTCGACGCATTGTTGGGCGCTTGCAAAGTGGCACTTTCATTTAGAAGTGAGGAAGGAGTGAAAGTTGTCTCGGCCTTCCCTGTTTTGAAAGGTTTGTCGGTGGCTTCCGCCTTCAATGTAATGCTTTGTTCAAGAGCACGAAGTGGCACTGTCCCTTCTGACGATTCAGATACAGGAACTGGCGAAACAAAATCAGAAGGAACTTTTGGTAGATCAGTTTCGAGAGTAGTACTGGCGGTTATACTATTTGTACTTTCTGTCAATTTAACAGGGTATTGGCCTCCAAAACTCAAGGGTAATGTTTGAATGTTTGACGGATGACCAAATAAAACTGCGGAATCCAAAACAGCTTGCGGTTCTTTTTGCACGACGTCGGATATCTCTCCGTCAGCGCTGGAATACGTTGAACCGGCTTTTGTGGAATTAGTATTCTCAAGAAGAAGTTCGGGTGTTCCTAAGCCGGAACTGCTAGGCTTTTTCTCTAAGCTTCCATTAAAAATGTCCCCGAAAGTGGCTTCGCCATTCAACTCATGCACCGTATTCGCCCCATTTTGAGACGGAATTGAAACTAGGGCAAGCCCAGCTTTGCTTTGAGCTTCCGGAGTGTTGCGAGAAGGTAGGCTTGCACTTTCACCTTGAACCAAAGGCCCATTGGAATGCGAATCCAAACTACTTGGCGCGCGGGAAACTATCGAAATCAAATTGTTCATCGTAGCCTTTCGGGAATTCTTCCTCGTGGTAGTGCTACTATGTGATGACTTGGTTACCAGATGTTTACTGGTTTGATCCAATATTGGAGAAACTGTCTAGAATTGAAAGCATTCCGATGTCCGATCTGATCGCACCAACATTTTCCCAGAACAGAACAAGCCCTAAGCCGTTATCCTCTGAAGATACCAAGCTTATGGATGCCGCAAAAAAGCTTGAAGCCAGTTTCCTTGCGGAAATGTTGAAATCTGCTGGGTTTGGAAAATCGCGTGAGAATTTGGGAGGGGGAGCAGGGGAAGATCAATTCGGTTCTTTTTTAGTTCAAGCTCAGGCTGAAGCAATGGTTGAGAAAGGCGGCATTGGCCTTGCCCAATCGCTTTTTGAAGCCTTGAAGGAGTCCGAGAATGAATAGTACATCCCCAGCCACCTTGGCTGTAGAGTTAGAACTCTTGCTAGATAAGGAACGTGAAAACATCCTCGCAGGTGCAATAGAGAACTTCGCTAAGTTTACTCAAGCAAAGGCTCTTCTGACGGAAAAACTTTTAAAAGAGCCTGCACCTGAAGCCGCAATTTTGGCTCGAATCCGCATAAAAGCAAGCCGAAATCAACGACTTTTGGGGGCTGCTGTGCGTGCAGTTCGCAGTGTAAATGGGCGGCTGACAGCAATACAAGGCCAAAACAAAGCCCTCACCACGTATACAAATACAGGGCAACGCGAACAACTTGGAAGCAATGGTAACGTTCGATTTGAACGACGCACCTAATCTGTCTGATTGCCTCCTTCCGAGGCATACCTTGCCCGATTAGAACCTCAACCTACAGGAACTTCACTACAATCTCTTTCAGCGCGGGTCTCTTAAAAGCCATCTTCAGTTCTACACGTTCCAAACCAAACGGGTGGACCACTTCAAAGAGGGAAATCCATGAACTATGTATCGTTTGGCGCACCTAGCGCCGCCGACGGCTCAAGCTTGTCCCGCTTTAGACGTCGCTTTGGCTTGGTCCGCAGATTCAGCCCCAGTTCGCAATAGATCCACCTCTCGGTGATTGATTCGCATTTACCTGTCAGCTTATGAGATAGACCCGTTTGCGGTTCCACCCGTAGCCTTGCACGTTACGTAGATACAAGAAACATAAGCCGAAGCCCCAACTGTGTTTGGCGTTGTCAAACGCTCCGACCGATCGGAAATTTCTTCGTTCTCGTAGCTCAGAACCGTGCTGGACCGATAACAGGTTTCGCTTATCTGGAATGTCCGACAGGCCAGCGCAATACTGACCCCATGCAATGCCATCACATACATGGCCATCTCCCTAAACTAAGGGGATGCGAAAATAGAATTTTCTTGGCAAGATATCTGAGGAGAATTTGATGAAGATGGCGAGATATTGCGAACCCCAAATTCTTGCGATCCTATACCAAGCCGAAAGCTGTGTGCCGGTAACGGAGCTGTGCCGCGAACATGGCATGAGCAACGCGTCGTTCTACAAATGACGGGCGAAGTATGGCGGGATGCCCTCTCAGTGATGCAGGGCATCACCTGCCGGGTAATAGACGCGTCGATGATCAGCCAGATGAAGCCCTAGGAAAAAAGTGCTCCGGCCAGCCCTGCGCCGGGGTCTGGCCGAGAACGCGGTGGCGCGCCACGGTACTGGCATTGCGCTGGCCTGCCGCACGTTTGATGTCAGTGAGACGGGCTATCATTACAGCCCTTTCTTGATCAATGAGAACGAAAAGATTGCCGATTTTCTGGTTGGACTGACGGTCGCATGGAAGACTTGGGCGGTTGGGTTATGTTTCCAGCATCTACCTAACGTGCAGGGCTATCCATGGAACCACAAAAGGGTGTATCGGATTTACTGCGAACTGGAACTGAACTTGCGGATCAAACCTCGGAAACGGTTAAAGCGGGACAAACCCAATGTGCTGGCAGTGCCTCGCGTACCGAACGTGACCTTGTCGATGCACTTCATGGCGGATCACCTCGGCCCCTCTCATGCATGTAAGCATGCACCGCCGCGCAATGGATGGTCGAGCGTTTCGGCTCTTGAACGTGCTGGAATATTTAAACCGCGAGGGATTGGGCGTCGAGGTCGATTTTTCTTTGCCAGCCGAACGGGTTATTCGCAGCCTTAATCGGATCATTGAATGGCGAGGGAAACCAGAAACTATTCGGGTCGATAATGGGCCGGAGTACTGAAGTGGTAAGCTGCTTTTCAGGACAGGCTTCATGATCCCTGGCTTTCCATATTTGGCGATAGCTTCATCCAGCACCTCAACACAGAAGCCGGCATCCAGGGTATTTGAGAGCCGCCAGGACAGCACTTTACGGGTTGCCCAATCCATATTTCTCGGGGTGTAAACACCCCTCGCGACCAAGTACAAAAAGCCGTTTTTCACGGGTATGTAAGTGATGTCGCTGCACCCGAAGCCCAGCAGGGCATGTTTACATGCCCGAGAGGAGAACATGTTTAGGACGCGTAATTGGCAGCTTTCTCAGCAAGTATGGGTAAATGCTGTGCTGAATGTGTTGGGGCCTTTTTGGATGGCCTGCAAGCCCATAATGCCCATCAAACGACGAACACGGTGCCAACCTGCTGAAAACCCCAGCTGGGGAAGATAGGCCGTAATCTTCCGGCTGCCAAAGAAGGGATGCTTCGTAAATATTCGATCAATTTCACGCATCAGATCATGCGTTGCCTGATCAAGGGCGACCGGCGTGTAATGATCGACGGGCGGCGAATCTTGAGCAGCTTGCATTAGCTTGTCAGGCTCAAATCGGTGTTTTCTGTGCGGATCATCTCGCGGCGGTCTGTCGGGCTCATCGCTTCAACCCTTGTGACAAAAAATCGTTCTCCACCTGTTGGCTGGCAGAGGTATTTACACCCCGAGATGCGCCAACTGACCAATCTTGGCGTGAAGGTCCTTGATCTCGCCCTCGTTATTCTCAGCCTTCTTGACCTTGTCCGAAAATACGCCTACCTCCCCTTCAATCGCCGGCCGTTTCCATGAACTCACCTGCGTTGCCTGTCGGGCATGGGTGGAGCTGGCGCTTGGCCGCGATCTCCTGAACTGTTCTTATCTCCACGCAGCGCTTCCAACACCACAGCAGCCTTAAACTTGTCCGAAAAGTTCCGCCGCTTCGTCATTCTCGTATCCATTCATTCGTGTTGGATACACCTTAGCACGCTGTCCAGTTTTGCCGGACCACTTCAGCCGCAACAGAACGCTTACATCGAGCGTTACAGCCGCACTGTCATGCATGAATGGCTGGACCAACATATTATTAAAAACATCGAGGAGGCACAGGACTTCGCCACACTATGGCTATGGAGTTACAACAATGACCGCCCGAATATGGGCATCGGCGGCATGCCCCCCGCCCAGAAACTTAAAATGGCCGCGTAAGTTCTACAGCCGCACCCCGTTAAAAATGGGGGGATTACCAGCCCAGCCCGTCACATCCGATCTACTTCAAGTTGAAATCCAGCAAAATAAAAAATAGTTGTGTACATTAGTGTCTGAAACTTAGGGAGAGGTTTACTAGGTTCACAGCCAGACTAGAAGAATTGTTGGGAATTGGAGAAATATGAGCGCGAATTTTGAAGCAAGGACAGTGCTGCCCGCCCAGATTGAACACCGATATTAATGCTATTAAGTTGAGAGCGGACTAGAAACTGTTGAATTAAATCTTCTTGTTTCTCCGGGTCGGAAAATTGTGTTAGGTCACTGGAACCAAATAATCTTTCCGCTCTATCTTGAAAAACTTCAAGCTGCCTATCAAGATCCAAAGCACCAAACGAAGACGGTAAGTTGAACACAGTGTCAAAAACGCTTCGCAAAGGCGGATTTCCCATTACGGTAAACCATTTACTGTTTGAGGTCATGTCATCATTGGCTATGTCGGTCAGATCTCTTTGAACCGTTAAAGCTAAACGCATACTATCGTTTGCCTGCCCAACGGCCACTTCAAACTGGCGTCCTTTATACGCCTTAACAATTTTGTCTCCAAAGTCGGATAGTTTTGACCTAGGAGTTCCAAGATCAAAGCCAAAGGCTACCGTCATTTCTAAATAGCGCTTGTCGCTAAGGCGATGCGCAAAAGCGTCTTCCAAAAGTGAACCTTCCACCAGTACTTTCTCAACAAATGCTTTATTTGGCAAATCAGCATCGAGTCCAAACGCTCCGAGGGCAACCTTCAAAAGAGTCCGGTCTTTGACCAATTCTTTGGCCGTTGAAATTTTCGAAATATTTTCCTTGAAGTATTCTACTTCTCTTGAAATCAGTTGGGAATTATCATGCACTTCTTGTTGAGATTCTCTTGTGCGAGTCAAGAATGTCCATCCAGCATATCCCGAGAGAGGAATAAGAGCTTGGAAGGTCATAATAGTTCTGCGGCGGCCATCAACCGCTCTTCGCGCGGAAGAAGTGTGCGAAGTAGCTTTAATGCTTGGTAGTATTGCTCTTCTATCACTGCATCAGTCGCTGCTGTTAGTTGATCTCGACTATCTAAATCCACAAGGACTTGGCTCAATTGCTCGATCCCCCGCAGCATTTGGATTTTGGCTTCGCTTTTGTCCGCATCACCGGACAACACCAGTTGTGCAATATAGCACACACGACGGACAGGTGTGTTTACTTCCTCTGGATGTATTGCGTCTCGTAAGCGTAAAATATTAGCGTTTGGTGTAACAATTGAAAGGCGCGAGCGCCGATCTCCGTTTTCGATTACCGCTCCATTAATTAAGACACGCTCTTTTGGACCCAATTTCAATACCAGACCACTCATTTCGCCACCGCCCCGGCTCTTAACCCACGCATTATTGAGGAGTTGACGTCTACCAAGACTTCGGCCGACGCCTCGTCTTTAAGAATTCGGCGGGTGTGGAAATTCGTGAACTCTGCTAAATAGAAAATTCGGGCGCGCAACTCTTCTGGTAGTGCATTACTTTCCTCAGAAACGTCTGAGGCGAGAATTGTCCAAAGCTGTCGATTTTGATGCAAAGCCATGGCGAGCTCCCTAAAACCCTGTTTACCTTTGGCTTCTGCAACCTTTAAGGCGTGGGTTATGCGAGCAAACGCCTCGTATTCAATTCCACGTGAAGTTCGAGTTGTCTTTTGGGTTGAGCCGTAAGCCGTCTTGGCCTGATGTAATGCGTTCACTGTGAGTCCTTCCAGGAAATAGCACAATAAAATTAAATTTGTGTCCGGAGCGCCTTTCCGGCGCTCCGGTTTTTATCGGCTTAGCGGAAGAGTGAGAGGATCGATTGAGGTGCCTGGTTTGCGATGGACAAAGACTGAACAGCCAATTGTTGCTGTGTTTGAAGTGCCGTCAGACGTGCAGACACTTCCTCCATATCCGCATCAACTAGTGTGCCAATGCCCGATTTTAAAGAATCGGTCAGCTTTCCGATGAAGTCGCTTTGGTTTTCAATTCGTGACTGTGTAGAACCAAAATTAGCTCCGGCGTCGATCGAGGATTGGATCAAGTTTTCAATGCTATCTAACGCTGCATTAGCGCCTGCATTCGTACGAACATCAATTTTGTCCAAGCCGAAAAGGCCACCCGAGGCTTTGCCACCAGCATTGCCAGCGGTCGAAAATGCAAGAGACGCCGATCCAGTTCCGTCATTGTCAACTTGAAGACTCCAAGCCTTGGTCGTTGCATCCTGGACAACTTTGGTCGTTACGCCAGCAATACTGCCGCCATCAATCGCGGTTTTAAGCCCTTTGGCTACGTCTTCCATCGACTCGTCTTTTCCGGCGATATAGTTGTAAGAATTGGAACCTACAGTTACTTTGTATCCATCGCCATCTGCGACAGCGGCCACAGTCGATAAGTCAATTTTCTCTGAACGTTGAGCAATCGTACTGTCCGAGGCTGTGTTGGTGCCGGTCGGACCAGCTCCATTTACAGCTGTAATGTCTGAAGAACCGTCTCCTGCCGTAGTCGCTGTCGACTTAACATTCATACCTTCAAACGCCCGCGTTGAGCTAATCGTTAGTACACCCGCGGTGTTTGAAGCCGTAACGCCCTCTAGACCTAGACCATTAATTGCACCGGCAAAATACGACGCAACGTCTGTGACGTCTGTTCCTGTTGCCGTAAAGCTAAGATCAACCCCCGCAACAGTTAATTGCGCTGTGTCAGCAGCTGCCCACGTATCCGCATAGGTAACAACTGCAGTGTTTGCTGCGGAAGCTACTGCAGTAGCGCTATCTGCAACAACGGCATTGGCGGCAATTGAAGTACCCGTTCCAAATGTACCCGCAGTCGTAGTTTGATCTTGACGTGAAACTTTAATATTTGTGGCTGTTACTGAACCATCGCTCGATCGATCAAGTGAAGACAAAACGTTGACGTCCTCAGTACCTTGAACCAAATTCAAACCATTAAACTGGGCCGCCCCAACAACTGCCGTAATCTGATCACGAAGAGCCGAGATATCCGTTTGGATTTTTGTTCGGTCTACATTCTCTTCTTGAGCGGCAACAATTTTACCTTTGATGTCTGTTAGGAGGTCCGTCACGGTCTCAGAGGCTTGTCTCGCAACTGCCACAGTCGATTCACCTAGCGATAGACTGTCGGAAATCGCCTTAAACCCACTCACATCCGCCTCCATCACTTTTGAAATTGCCCAAACTGCAGAATTATCCTTGGCCGAAGACACGGATTTACCAGTGGAAATTTCGTTTTGCGTAGTCGCCATGCTGGCGTTTACACCTTTTAGCGTTTGAAGCGCGACCATCGCGCCTGTGTTTGTCAGAATGCTGGACATCGTGTTTTCCTAATTCCTAAGACGCTTTTGCGCCGGTTTTCATTTCGCACCGACTAAGGCGCAGCTGATGTCATTCTGACATTTACGACGGTCATATTATTTCTCGCCGCATCATCCCGCTTGGAGATGTTCATCCAAACTGAAGGACAAAACCTAAGAGAACCCTAAGTGTGCAGTCTAAGTTTTGTAGAATTTTACTAAAATTTGGAGTTTCATCATCTGACACGAGCGCAACAGATTCTATCGGGCGCATCAGCTTGCGTACGGCAGGCAATCCGAACCTGGAACTTGCTGGAAAACTTCAATTTCGAAGGTCTGTGAATTGACGTGGATTTCTCATTACCCACAGAGCGCGTCGTCCAGAGCTTAAACCAAATCATTGAGTGGCGTGGAAAACCTCGAAGCATACGCGCCGACAATGACCCATAAAACGCTCATATTGAGTGTTACAATCGCTCTGGACTTACAACAACGAGCTCCCCAACTGGGCATCGGTGGCATAACCCCCGCAATAAAACTGAAAGCAGCCAAATAAAATCTACGGCTGAGCTTCATTAAAAATAGGAAGATCACCGTATTCCTTACACTTTATAAACGGTTTCCGGATAATTTTCATTAAACAATTTCTGGAAGTGCTGTCTCAATGATGATCATGACGTCCCTGATTTTTTCAACTCGGAGAATGCGAGTGCAACGGCTGTTTGGGATAGAAGATCTCACCAATTGCTTTGCAACTCCAGTACTTAAAATAGACTCCAATCTTAAGTCTACAGGCGTCACTGCAACGCATTTTTTATCGATACACCAAATCAAGCCGATTTATTTCTGCTTGAAAAAAGCTGAGCACACTTTCTCGATTGGTCTGTCGAAAACTACCTAATAAAATTGAAGAAAGTTAGTTCCAGAATGGAAACAAAGCTGTCAGTTTCGAACCTATTTAGCCCCACTGTATTACTAGCATTGGTGCTGATGGCTATCATCGTCATGATGATTTTACCGGTGCCAGCATGGATTCTGGACATAGGCCTTGCGACGTCCTTTGCACTCGCTATTCTCATGTTCACGGTCACGCTATTTATTGAACGCCCGTTAGATTTCTCGGCATTCCCCACCGTGTTGCTCGCGTCGCTGATGTTGCGATTGTCACTAAATGTTTCGTCAACCAAACTGATCATTGGACAGGGGCATACGGGACCAGGTGCCGCGGGAGATGTTATTCAGGGCTTCGCTAGTTTCGTTATGGGTGGAAGTGTTTTTTTGGGCCTCGTGGTCTTTGGCGTACTTCTCATTGTAAATTTTGTCGTGATCACCAAGGGTGCTGGGAGGATGGCGGAAGTTGGAGCGCGTTTTGCCCTTGATGCGATGCCCGGAAAACAACTCGCAATTGATGCCGACATGTCCGCCGGAGCCATCGACCACAATGAAGCTAAGGAGCGGCGCGAAAAAGATCAGGCTGAAATGACGTTCTTCGGGTCCCTAGACGGTGCCTCAAAGTTTGTAAAAGGCGACGCAATCGCTGGGCTTCTTATTACCCTCCTCAATTTGGTTATGGGTTTGATTATCGGCGTCGCAATTCACGACATGCCAATTGGTCGGGCCTTTGAAACATATGCCATCCTAACCATTGGGGACGGCCTCGTTTCTCAGATTCCAGCGGTAATTATATCGATCGCATCCGCGTTGCTTTTGGCACGTGGAGGCACAACAGGTTCGACGGATTTGGCGATGGTCGCGCAACTCGGAAGGCACCCTGCTGCCTTGGGAACCGTGGCCGTATTGATGGCGCTTTTCGCGCTCGTTCCAGGACTTCCGTTTTTACCGTTTATCGCCGGCGCTCTTACTTTGGGGTACTGCTCTTGGCTGGTTCATAAACGTTTGGCCAAAGAGAAGAAAACCGAGACGGCAGTTACCGAAAATGCGCTTCCCAAAACGGAAAAGAAACCCATCGGAGACACTTTGGATCTGGACGACATCCACGTCGAATTTTCGCCCGATCTCATTAATATGATTTTGGATCCGGCGACAGGTTTGGATGCCAGAATTGAGAATATGCGCACGCATGTGGCCACCGAATACGGGCTGATTCTGCCCGAAATCCGTTTGACAGACGAGGCTTCATTGCCAGCTGGCTCGTATATCATTCGCGTCCAAGGAGTCGAGCAGGCAAGAGACGTGCTGCACCCTGAAAAAGTTTTGGCGCTGATGCTTGATGGTGGGGATTCTCTTCCATCGGGGGAGGATGTTAGCGAGCCTGTTTACGGGGCTCCCGCGCGATGGATCGCACAAGAGGACCAAGACGAGGCGGCTCTATCTGGGTCCACAATTGTGAACTCAAGCGAGGTTCTTGCAACGCACTTGCTTGAAGTCATTAAGCGAAACTTCCCGCGGCTCTTAACGTTGAAGGCTTTGCGCAAAATTCTAGCTGCTTTGACAAACTTGTCCGACGAAAACCGCGCTGCTGCCAATCGGCAAATGTTAGATGAACTTGTTCCTGAGAAGGTTCCAGTAGATCTGCTTTTAAATGTCATGCGGCTCCTCTTGGAGGAGCAAGTTTCCGTGCGAAATTTACCGCTTATTCTTGAGGCGACTGCCGAGGCAAGACCAATTTATCCAAGCGCCGAAGGAATATGCGAACATGTTCGACAGCGGTTAGGCTTCCAACTGGTCGCTGATATCAAGCGAGCCGATGGCACAATCCCATTGATTCAATTGGCGCCTGAGTGGGAAGCGTCTTTCAATCTGTACCAAATGGTTGGGGATCGCGGTCAGGTGGATGTGGCGCTCCCCCCGCTTGAGTTCAATAAATTGGCGGACGGCGTTGCTGATCGCATTGCGCGGGCTGCGGAGGCGGGAACCTATCCCGCAATCGTAACCTCTCGGCTCAGGAGACGCTTTATCCGCACTGTGCTGTCGGCCAAGGGGATCAGCAATCCTGTCCTGTCGTTCGAAGAAATTGGGACGGATGCGCGCCCTGCACTCGTAGGTTTCGTGCCTTTATGAATGAAGCAATGGAACTCATCAGTGGCTGGGGAAAAGACGAACTCACGTCCTTCTTTTTCGTTTTTCTGCGTGTAGGAGCAGCACTTTCCCTTCTTCCAGCGTTCGGTGAACAATCCATTCCACAGCGTGTTCGCCTAGGCCTAGCCATTGCTTTTACAGCCGTTGTCTATCCCGCGGTTTCAGTGGAAATTCGTGCGTATACTATGGCTGAAGGCCAAGCTTGGGGAGGATATGCGAGTGAGATTCTCGTCGGTTTGATACTGGGCTTGGGGCTAAGATTGTTTGTTTTTTCTTTGCAAATGGCGGGATCAATTGCAGCGCAGGCAACTTCGCTGTCGCAAATATTGGGATCTGCACAGGCTGAGCCAACGGCCGCAATCGGACAATTGCTACTTATGGCGGGCCTCGCGCTGGCCGTGATGAATGGGCTCCACATCAGAATTGCCGAGGCTTTCATCCTTTCCTATAACGTCTTCGGTCCTGGGGACGTTCCCCAAGCAAGCGATGTTTCTCAATGGGGCGTCGCCCGAATTGCAAGCGCCTTTTCCCTCGCGTTTTCCCTCGCCGCGCCGTTTGTCATTGCTTCTCTTGTTTATAATGTCGCGCTCGGGGTTATCAACCGCGCCATGCCTCAGTTGATGGTTGCAATGGTCGGCGCACCCGCGATCACCCTTGGAGGCATGGCCCTTCTTTTGATTGTTGCTCCGGTTCTATTGGCGGTGTGGTGGGACGAACTGTCGGTATTTCTTCAAGCACCATTTGGTGTGATGAAATGAGTGACGACGATGACGACGACAAGCAACACGAACCGACGCAAAAGAAATTGGATGATGCGCGCAAAAAGGGTGAGGTACCAAAATCGACCGACCTCATGACTGCCGCAGGCTATGGTGGATTTCTCGTCGCCGCCTATGCGGTTGGAAGCAGCAGCATGAAGGACATGGGGCAATTGTTGGCGAGTATTATCGGCCAATCAGATAGAATTGCCCCGACGCTTTTTGAAGGCAATGGCCTTCCTGTGACGGGAAGCATTATGATGTCGACCCTTAAAATTATGTCGCCGTGGTTCGCACTACCTAGCTTGCTTGTAATTGTAATGATTGTAGCCCAGAAAAGTTTTGTCGTGGCCCCCGACAAACTTGCACCGAAATTGTCGCGAATTTCGCCCATCTCTAACGCCAAAAATAAGTTCGGGCGCGCGGGTATTTTTGAGTTCTTTAAAAGCTTTGTAAAACTTGGAATATATGGCGTCGTTCTGGGTGTGTTTCTATATCAAAATGTTCTCACCATTGTTGCCACGGTCCATATGACACCCGCAATGGCCACAACGGTATTACTGGAACTGGTGATGAAGTTCTTCTTCATCGTCCTCATTATTGCTACAACCCTTGGGGTTTTGGATTTTCTGTTTCAGTATCAAGAGCACATGCGCAAAAACCGAATGTCGCACAAGGATATGAAAGACGAACACAAAAACAGCGAAGGCGACCCGCATGTGAAGCAGAAGCGGCGCCAAAAGGGCTATGAAATTGCCATGAGCCAAATGATGTCGGACGTTGGGAAAGCTGATGTCATCATTGTTAACCCGACCCATTATGCGGTTGCTTTAAAGTGGGATCGTGCCAATGGCGGCGCCCCAATTTGTGTTGCAAAAGGGGTTGATGAAGTTGCCGCAACCATAAGGGAACTAGCGAGCGAGCATGGCGTCCCCATTCACAGTGATCCCCCCACGGCACGTGCCATTTTTGCAGTTGTGGAAATTGGCCATGAAATTCATGCAACACATTATCAAGCCGTCGCCGCTGCAATCCGCTTCGCCGAAAAAATACGCAAGAAGGCACGCGGTTACGGGGTGAAACCGTTTGGATAAACGCCTTAAAAACCTGAAAAACCTTTCAGCGACCCTGCTGGATATCGAATTGTTCAAGCTAAAAAAAATTTCGGCAGATCAGCAGCGGCTTTCGGATGAAATCCTTAGAATTCGAGAGTCTAAAAGCCAACAAGCGGTTACTTTGACAGAGGCAAACGGAATGGATCCGTCCCTGCTTGCGGGCGCTTTTTCCAAATGGGAGGAGTGGTGTACTCAAAAATCAATGAGCCTAAACCAAGAGCAAGCAGTTTTGCGGGTGGAGATGGAAAAACAACGAAAGAAAACACAGGAGATGTTTGGCAGGTCCGAAGCCGTGAAGGAACTTATGAAGCGCGACACAAATATGGCCAAGAAGAAAATGAGGCTCTGATATTATCACAAAACCTCGGCTATAGTTTGTCTAATGATATAGGGAAGTACGGGGATTTTGGAACGTTCTACCGTAGCGAAGCCTGTTGGATAAACAAATAGTACTGTTATTATCGTCGATATATTCTCGTTCGGATTGAAATTCCTACCATCTTGATTTATGCCCTAATAAGCAGCGCTTGGTGGCATTCTCAAAATCGTTTTTGGAGTGTCATGAGCATTTCAAAAACTTGTGGCACTCAATCGTTTGGTGCGCTCATCTCCGAAAAACGCAAAAAGGTTTAAATCGATGTCAGATAAAAAACGCCTCGACATATTGTATACCATTGTAGACGAAGCTCCCCAGCTCGCTAGCGTCTCACTCCTGCCCATCATTCAATCCTTTGCTTCGGCAGTCGGCGTCACCGTCGGTACCCGAGATATTTCCCTGGCGGGTAGAATTTTGGCGACGGTTCCTGAGTTTCTTACCGAGGAGCAACGCCAGTCTGACGACCTTGCCGTATTAGGTGAACTTGTAAAAACTCCCGAAGCCAATGTGATCAAACTACCCAACGTTTCGGCATCTATTCCCCAACTGTCTGCTGCGATTTCCGAGTTGCAAGCGCAAGGTTTTGCCGTTCCAAATTACCCTGAAAACCCCCAAACTGAAGCGGAAAAATCCCTTCAGGCGCGCTATGACGCGATTAAAGGGAGTGCGGTTAATCCTGTTTTGCGGGAAGGCAACTCTGATCGTCGGTCCGCACGGGCTGTAAAAAACTATGCGATGAAAAATCCACATTCGATGGGTGCATGGGCCTCCACATCCAAAACCCACGTCGCTTCAATGCCCGGGAATGATTTCTACGCCAATGAAAAATCGGCAACGATTTCAGCGGCTCAAGCTGGCAAGGCGAAAATAGAATTTGTTGATAACGCAGGTAAAGTGTCCCTGCTGAAAGGTGATCTCAATCTTCTCGAAGGCACGGTCGTAGACGCGACTTTCATGAGCGCAACTTCATTGCGTGCCTTTATCCGCAATGAAATAGTCGACGCGGCGGCGCAAGGCGTCCTGTTCTCCGTTCATCTCAAAGCAACGATGATGAAGGTTTCGGACCCTATCATTTTCGGTCATTTTGTTTACGTTTACCTTGAAGATGTATTCACCAAGCACGCTGATGTTTTGGCGGAATTGGGTGCAAATCCGAATAATGGAATCGGTGATCTATTGGCAAAAATCGACGGCCTCCCCGCCGACAAAAAGGCCGAGATTGCTGCTGATATTGAGGCGAGTATGGCTTCGAAACCACCGCTTTACATGGTGGATTCCGATAAAGGCATCACCAACCTTCACGTTTCCTCTGACGTGATCATCGACGCATCGCTTCCGGCACTCATCCGTGCGGGAGGCAAAGGCTGGGGTCCTGATGGCAAGGCCGCAGACACTAAATGCGTGGTTCCCGACAATTGCTATGCCAGTATTTATGACGAAACGATCAACTATTTCAAAGAGACGGGCGCCTTAGACCCGACCACATCGGGTAGCGTTTCCAACGTCGGTCTCATGGCCCAGAAAGCCGAGGAATACGGCTCGCATCCAACAACATTCGAAGCGCCTTCTAATGGTACAATTCGCTATGTTTTGGCCAACGGGGAAGTCTTGCATTCCCATGACGTAGGGGCCGGCGACATTTGGCGTTCGTCTTCTGCGAATGCCGCTCCGATCAAAGATTGGGTAAAACTGGGCATTAGCCGTCAGAAAGCAACGGGTTCTGCAGCTGTGTTTTGGTTAGATGAAAACCGAGCTCATGATGCTCAGTTGATCCAAGCGGTCAAAGCAATCCTAACCGAAGAGGGCGCCAATGATTTAGGCCTTCAGATCATGGCCCCACGCGAAGCAACGCGTTATAGCCTTGAGCTTATTCGTCAGGGTAAGGACGTGATTTCGATCACGGGGAACGTCTTGCGCGACTATCTCACCGACCTTTTCCCAATCCTAGAGTTGGGAACGTCAGCAAAAATGCTCTCGATCGTTAAGTTGATGAACGGTGGCGGTATGTTCGAAACGGGTGCTGGCGGTTCTGCTCCGAAACACGTTCAGCAACTGGTGTCTGAAGGGCACTTACGTTGGGATTCCCTTGGCGAATTCTGCGCACTTGGTGAATCTTTGACGTTCCTTGCCGAGAGTAAGGGCGATCCTAGAGTTGCTGTTTTGGGCCGCGCTGTAGATGACGCAACTGAAAAACTTTTGGACACGGGCAAATCTCCTGGCCGTAAAGTGGGTCAACTTGACAACCGCGATAGCCATTACTTCTTTGCCTTATATTGGGCAGAAGCTTTGGCTGCTCAAACCGACGATGCCGACCTTGCTGCGCATTTCGCGCCAATCGCGGCGGAATTGGCGGCGAAACAGGATGTGATTCTGGCTGAGCTGTCCGCAACACAGGGTCAGGCTGCTGATCTAGGCGGCTACTATCACACGGAACTTGAAAAGACTGTGGCCGTAATGCGCCCAAGCGCGACATTTAACGCGATTGTTGGATAAGTGAAAATTCGGTTGGCCATCTCATTGGCCAACCGATCCTTGTTCCTGTTTGACTCAGCTTAGTCCGCTGCGGGCAATGTATTTAGCCAAGTCGAGGATGAGCTGACCACGTGCCAATGCGATGGCTTGCGGTCCCCCGTTTGGGTCAAAAGAAACGGCCAGTTCAAAGAGACCTGAGCGTTCGCGGCCACCATCACTCACCCCGACGAAATACTGACCCGCTGCATGATATTGCCCGTCACCCCGTGCAATTAGGCTTTCAAAGCGAACTTCTAGTCGAGCATCGGGAAAAGCCTCAAGCGGCCATGGCGACGATGCCACCCGCGCACCTGTTAGCTTCGAAAGCGCGCGAGAGAGTTCCATAGCAACGGCACGTTCGGGGCTATCAGCCCAGAGTGCCCCACTCTCAGTTACCAATTTACCGCTCGCGTCCTGAAGTGCGATTTCATCGGCTGCGGCATAGGTTGGCAGAGATATTTCACGCACTTCTATGGAGCGAAACCCGATGCGTATCGATTCTGTAACAGCGGGCGGGGCGACGGAATATCGATCAGCAGGGCCTGAGCAGGCAGCAAGCGTTAAAGCGGTTATGGCAAGGGAAGTTCTGAAAAAACTCATGGTTATCGTCCTCGGATTAGGGCGCTGGGATTGCGTTCCAGCATGCGGGCCAGAGACGTCATCGCCGCTGCGGCTTTTGAAATGTCGCGCAGGGTCTCTTGGGCGTCGCGACTTAATACTTTTCCGCTGTTATACCCTGCGATTGTTGCGCTGGCTTCATTCAGAATGCGTTTGATACTGTCCACCAATGCCGGAAGATCTTTGGTGGAGGTTGCAACCGCATCCGCTGCTTGGCGAGCGGAGTCTAACGTTGCGTTGACATTGGTGACGCTTCCGCCTTCGCGCAACTCATTTAGGATCGTGCTTATTTCAGTCAGAGCAGCACCTAATTCTTGCGGTAGCGCACGAGTGGCGTCCGAGCTGATGAACTCATCGGCTGACTCAGTGAGGCGGGTAAGTTGGATTGTTAAGTCTTCAAGGGGCAGTTCTTCGGCCCTTACCGCGACGGCCTCTATTTGTGCAACCAACGCTGGTACACCTTTGACAGATTCCGTCACGCTGTTTGCCGCAGCCGCAGCGGCATCGACAGCCGCAACGAGCTGAGTTGCGAGTTTCTCTTTTTCCACTTCAGCGAGTAACGTTTCAAAGCGGACAATCGCGGCGTTGAGGGAGACTGGAATATTCTGAATATCTTTCGATGACACAAAATTTCTAACCTCAATCAATGTATCACTCACCTCTTTTGGTATTTCGCGCAAGTTTCCATCGGAAGCCACGGCCTCGGCACTATCGAGGAAATCAATGGCGCTGTGGAGGAGCTGCTCGATGGGCAGTTTGTTAATGCGGTCTAGCACACCCTCGACAGTACCTGCAGCATCTGTGATTTCGCTTTTCGTTGCCGGAATAACAGGCACGATGCCCTCACCAGTCAACATGACAGCTTTTGGCGCGTTATCGACCTGTAAAAGTTCGATTTTAAGGCCTCCCGTCAAGATACTGGTGGAAGCTAGACGCGCGCGCAAACCCTCCTGAACCCGTCGCGATAAGAACTCTAGCGCGGTCTTGGGCGACGCCTCGCCCTGCAACCCAAGGCGCGCGGGTTGGATCGACAGCACGGCATTCAGTCGTACGCGATTATCACCAAAAGTTTTTGCATCAATGATCCCCGAAACGCTCTGCACTTTGCCGATTTTCAGGCCATTGATTTCGACAGGCGCATCTACGGCGAGCCCCGAGATATTCTCTTCAAAGACCACACGCATTTCGACGGTCTCGACTTCGGCCCCAACGAAGAGATTGTTGCGTGCCGTTGCTTTGTCGGTGAAAACTTCGAAGACGGTCCCGCTGGCGACGGGTGAGCCATCGGAAACAAAAGTATCAAAGGTCACACCACCGCCTAAGAGGGTCGCAAGCGAGGAGAAATCAATCTTGGCGCCCGACGCACCAACCGAAAATGTAAATCCGGAGGTGTCCCAGAACCGTGTTGACGGCGTAATCAACTGGCTGTGCGGGTCATAAATGATGGCCTCGGCAATTGCATAACTTCCCTCGACCGAAATGCGTGCTTTTCCGATGCGCCCAACTTCTATCCCGCGAAATGTGATCGGGCTGTTGTCGGTCAAACTACCGCCAGACGTGGAGCGTACTGCGATTTCAAGACCTTCTTTCCCTTGCTGGGAAAGCGGCGGATCTACTAACCCTTTGAATTTTGTCCCCCTGGCACTGATCGTGCTGTCCCATGATCCTTCAATATAAACTCCGGACAAAACCGTATCCAAGCCGGTAACGCCACTGGCGCTCACTTCGGGCCTCACGACCCAGAAGTTTGAGGCGACATCCACAAAAGGCGCGATTTCTTTGTGTAAGCGCACAGAAACGATGACCGCAGCAAGGTCGGGTGCGAATTCAATACCTTCAACAACACCAACTGTAACATCGCGATACCGAAGCTCTGTTTTCTTTGCAGCAATGCCCGCACCGTTTTGAAACGCAATTTCAATCAATGGTCCACGGCTGTCATAGGCCTGCCATGCCACGCCGAGCGAGACCACTAGCGCCGCCAAGGGGATCACCCAGACAATTGAAGCGCGATCAAAAAAGGATTTCCGAGCCGGCTTGATAGCAACGGGAGGTGGGCGATCATTCATGTTTTGATGGCTTTCTGTTTGGCTTGGACATCCCAGATCATTCTGCTGTCAAAAGCTTGCGCGGATAGCATTGTAAAAATAACCGAGAGGGCAAAAAATAGGCTGGCACGACCAGGATTAATAGACGCGATCGTATTGAGTTGCACCAGAGAGGACATAATCGCAACGACAAAGATGTCGATCATTGACCATCGACCAATATACTCCACCATCTCGTAGACAAATTGGCGTTGGTGTTTCGTGACGTTGGACGTGCGATTCACAGAGAGAGCCAAAAAGGCAATGGCCATGAATTTTCCAACGGGGATGACCACACTGGCGAAAAGGATGATGAAAGCGACAGCAAAGGAACCGTGGTGCATTAGTTCAACCGCCCCATCAACAATCGTATTTTCTTGCGTAAAAACCAAAGTGCGGGTTTGCAGCATCGGATACACGTTTGCTGGTACATAGCACATAAGCCCAACCAGCCAGAGCGCCCAAACCCGCTGCATACTTTTCACTTCACGCGAGACAATTTTTTTGCCACATCGGCCGCACGCAGGTGTGCCCACAGGCCAAACCTGCGTACAGCGCGTACACGCCACAACTCCAAGGTCGTGCGCGCTCACGATGTCTAGGCCTTGTCCAGCGAGTTCCATACCGACCACCTACATACAAAATTATCTTGGAATATTGTTAATATCACCAAAGCTACAAACATCCAAAACGCGGGCCCAAATGAAACGTCCGCAATACCACTTATCTTGACCAACGCAACTGCACACCCGATTGCAAATATTTCTGCCATCGACCATGGCCGTAGGGCTTCCGACAGGCGAAAGGCGTGGACTGCTCCGCGGGCGGGCGGGCGGTCTAGCACAATTGGTACAAGCACATAGATTCCCAACAAGGCGCGCGTCAGGGGAATGACAATAATAAGCGAAGCCATGGCGAGAGACAGCGCAATGAGCAACCCGTGATTAAACGCAAAAACCGCATCTAGGATCGACATCGAGTTAGTCGTTCCAGCCGCATCTATCGTCAGGAATGGAAAAACAGTTGCTGCGATAATCAGGATGGCAATCGCAAGCGAAACAGCAATAATTTGCAGCCCTGCTTTGCGGCGGGGTGTAATCAGGTCAGCTCCGCAGCGGCCGCACGACGCCTTTTCCCCATTCTCCGGACGGCGCAACGTATAAACCGCATCACAATGCGGGCAAACAATCAAGTCGCTAAGGGGAATCGCAGGCGCTTCAGACATCAAACATAATTATCCTAATTCGAGTGCAGACTACAGAGCACCCATTCTATTTCTAAATTCCACCGCAAATGCTTCGGTGTTTGGATGCCGCCCTAGTCCTCAAGACCCAAAACTGAATCCGCATTTGCACGACGGTAATTCACAAACGTTTTCGCACTCAAAACAACAAAAAACGTATCCATATCGATAAGTATATAGCCTTCTTCTAAAAGTGCCCGCGAAAGGCTCTGAATATCTTCGGGATACAATCGCTTACGGTCTAGCATATCGCGCAAAACTTTTGAGGCAATTCGATAACGCCCAGAGTCTTTACCGCCAAAACTGGTAAGGTAAAGTGCGCTGAGCTGTTTGGCTGTGTGTTCAAAATTATTCATATCGAATTTATATAAGGTAAATAAATTTTGTCTATAGACAAATAAATACATCCATTTATAGGGAGGCAAGGAGATTTTCCATGACTATGAACCCAGAACAGATCGACCAACCCATCGAAGTTTCAGACGCACTGTATAGTGCGGTCGAAAGCGGTGATGCTATTGCGTTGCAAAACCTCCTAGAACCATTGTCTCTCGCGGAAGCCTTGCGCGAAATTTTACAAATGGATTCCGCTGGGCGTGCGACTGTTCTGTCCCTTATCTCCGCAGAGCTTGCGGCGGCAATCATTGAGGAAGCGCCCCACGAAACGGGTGCCGACCTCATGGAGACCCTTGAGGTTCTGCGCGCCTACGAGATTATGGAGGAGTTGGACTCCGACATTCAGGCCGACCTTATTGGTGACATGCAATACGAAGATGCCGAAGCGATCTTGCAGCAGATGGATGCTGAAGACGCTGCGGATGTTCGTCGCCTAGTCGATTACGAAGATGACACTGCCGGTGGTCTAATGATGGCTGAGGTTTTTGTCTTTTCGGACACCCAAACCGTAGGGGCCGTACTTCGGCAATTGGCCAGTGACGACAACGACGTGGATCGCTATCGAGGGCAACACCCCTATGTCTTGAACGCGGCGTCCGAGCCCATTGGTGTTGTGTCTCTGCGTGGCCTTTTGACGTCAAAACGTTCTGATCGTTTGACTGAGATTATGGTGCAGCCGTTAACGATACCAGTGACGGCCAGCCTTTCTGAGCTCGAAGATATTTTCAATAAGCATCCCTTCCTAGGAATGCCGGTTGTTGAAGAGGACGGAAAGCTCGTGGGCGTGGTTTCGCGCGCAGCTGTGAGTCAAGCTTTGCTCGAACGATCTGAATCCGAGACAATGAAATTGCAGGGTGTTGTTGGGGATGAGTTGCGCTCAATGCCGACGTGGTTGCGATCGAAGCGGCGTTTGGCGTGGCTCTCGGCCAATATCGTCCTCAATATCCTAGCGGCTTCTGTTATATCTGCTTATGAGGAAACCCTTACCGCCGTGATCGCCATCGCAATTTTCCTACCGATGGTCTCGGACATGTCAGGGTGTTCGGGAAATCAGGCGGTCGGTGTCAGTATGCGTGAGTTGAGCCTCGGTTTGGTCCGCCCCAAAGATGCCGCGCGAGTCTGGATGAAAGAAATCACCGTGGGTGTGATTAACGGTATTGCACTTGGTCTTCTCATTGGAATCGTGGCTTGGGTCTGGAAGGGCAATCCGGCTCTTGGCCTCGTCATTGGCCTCGCGCTTGCGCTTAACACCATGCTCGCCGTATCGATTGGGGGCGTGGTCCCACTTTTGCTCAAACGCTTGGGACAAGACCCTGCTGCCGCAAGCGGCCCTTTGCTCACAACCGTGACCGATATGGCCGGTTTCTTCTTTGTTTTGAGTCTCGCATCACTCATGATGCCTTGGCTGATATAATTTAGCGCTGATTGAGAAAAACTATGCCTATGAAAAAAGCCCCTTTGGTTATCGGATGGATTGAGCATGTCTCGCTGCCTGAGCTTTCCCTGCCAAATATTCGGGCCAAAATAGATACCGGCGCGCGAACGTCTGCCCTGCATGCAACTGAGATTACTCCGTTTCAAAAGGACGGCGAACTCTGGGTGCGGTTTGTGGCTCAACTCCATGACGAAGCACCGAACGTCCGAGTGGAAACACCAATTTATGACATTCGCCATATTAAAAACACGGGTGGTATACCGGAAGAGCGCATCGTAATCCGTGCCGCACTCCATATTGCGGGACAATCTTGGCCGATTTCAGTATCTTTAACCGATCGAAGTAAGATGCGGTTTCCAATGATCGTGGGTAGGACCGCGTTGAAAAAGCACAATATTGCCGTCCACACACACAGAACAAACTTAACAGCCAACTGACCTAACAGCGGCGCTCTTTAAGCGGAAGGACCACAAAATGAAAATCGCAATGATGGCTCGGAATCCAGACCTATATTCCCATAAACGCCTCAAAGAAGCTGCCGAAGAGCGCGGACATGAGTTTCGCATCATTAACACCCTGAGTTGTTACATGAACATCGCGTCTCGCCGTCCAGAAATGTACTACAACGGCGAAAAACTTGAGGGTTTTGACGCGGTCATTCCACGCATTGGGTCCTCTATTACGTTTTATGGCCTCGCCGTTTTGCGCCAGTTCGAGATGATGGGCGTTTACCCTCTCAACGAAAGTGTCGCCATCGGGCGCTCACGCGACAAACTGCGCTCTATGCAACTTTTGGCGCGCGACGGCATTGGCCTTCCGGTGACAACATTCGCCCACGACCCCAAGCAAACCAAGGAAGTTCTGAAACTCGCGGGCGGGGCGCCTGTGGTCATTAAATTGCTTGAAGGCACGCAAGGGATTGGCGTGGTTCTGGCCGATACGGATCGTTCCGCCATATCTGTGGTAGAAGCGTTTCGCGGCGCGAAGGTGAACATCCTTTTGCAGGAATTCATCAAGGAGTCCGGTGGCACCGATATCCGTGCGATCGTCGTTGGCGGCAAGGTAATTGCGGCGATGAAACGCACGGGCGCAGGCGACGATTTCCGTTCAAACTTGCATCGCGGTGGCTCGGCAAAGTTGATCAAGCTGTCGCCTGAGGAACGATTGACAGCATCCCGTGCGGCCAAATCCATGGGCCTCAATGTCTGTGGTGTTGATATGCTACGCGCCAACCACGGCCCCGTTGTGATGGAAGTTAACTCCTCTCCGGGACTTGAGGGTGTAGAAAAAGCAACAGGTTTGGATGTGGCCGGAAAAATCATTGAATATATTGAAAAATCGGCAAAACCCTATGCGACCAAAACAAAAGGTAAGGGTTAATGCCAACGCGCAAAAGTTTTATAATTGCAGGGCAAGAAATTCTACCGGGCACCAGAAGAACCGTTGATCTACCCGTAAGCGTCATGTCCGATCACACACCCGTTTCAATGTCGGCGCACGTTATTCACGGAAAACTCAACGGACCTGTGGTATTCATTAGCGCGGGCGTGCACGGGGACGAAGTGATTGGCGTTGAGATTGTGCGCCGTCTGTTGCGGACGTCAAATGTGAAAACTTTGCGCGGCACATTGATTGTGGTTCCGATCGTAAATGCGTTCGGGTTCATAAATCATTCCAGATACTTGCCAGATCGGCGCGACTTGAATCGCTCGTTCCCTGGAAGCCCAAGCGGCTCCTTGGCGGCGCGGTTGGCCTATCTGTTTTTAACTGAAGTGGTCGCCCGAAGTGACCTTGGGATCGATCTACATTCAGCAGCAATACACCGCACTAATTTGCCACAGATCCGGATTTCCCCTGATGTGCCACGCACTGCGGAATTGGCCGAGGTTTTCGGTGCGCCCGTGATTTTGCAGTCACCTTTGCGGGAAGGTTCCATGCGGGGAGCGGCTAAGGCCCTTGGCAAGGATGTGCTTTTGTTTGAAGCGGGTGAAGGGCTCCGCTTTGACGAAATGTCAGTGCGGTCCGGTGTTGCTGGCATTTTGCGAATTTTGCGCCACATGGGGATGATTTCGGCAAAAGGAGTGGCAAAGCCCAAGGCCCCCTCGCAATATTGTGCATCTAGCAAATGGCTTCGAGCCCCCATGGGTGGGTTGTTGCGGAATTTTCGTGGCGATGGCGACGTTGTAAAAAAGGGCGAGGTCATCGCTTCTGTATCGGATCCGTTTGGACAAGTGGATGAAGAAATTATTGCGCCCTTTAATGGCATCGTTATTGGACGAGCCGTTATGCCAATCGTCAACGAAGGGGACGCTGTTTTTCACTTGGCGCGCGTGACGTCGGTTGCAAAGACAACCGAAAACGTTGAGGATTTGAGCGAGCAACTAGCCGATGATCCTCTCTTTGATGAGGACGAAATTATTTAGCGGATTTTGAGTCGCACCAATCTTTGCCGAAGCCATTTTGAAAGGGCCCTTGATGTTGAAGACGAGCCCCAAACCCATATGTGCCTTTAATGTGTCCTCTGAGGGGGGGTGCGAGCGCATTGTGGCTCCGCTCGGCCCCAAGATTGAACTTCCTGCGACGGGATATCTGTGGCTACATTTTGACTTGAATGATGCCAATTTGGAGCCTTGGATTGAACAGGTTCTCCCACGCACAGCCGCCAGAGCATTGCTTCAGCCAGAAACACGTCCACGGTGCGACCGATTGGAGGATGGGATGATCCTTACGTTGCGTGGCGTAAACCTCAATCCCGGCGCGGACCCAAATGACATGGTTTCCGTACGATTGTGGATTCAGGAGGGGCTTATTGTAAGCGCACGCGCCCGAAAAATATGGGCTGTCGATGCTATTCGTCAGAAAATGGAGACTGGGGTCGGGCCGGAAAGTATTGGCGCATTTCTCGCTGAATTGACATATGGCCTTACCAAACGCATTGAAAAAGTGTCGCTGGATTTAGTAGAAGGCACTGATGCGGTTGAAGATAGCGCAATGAGCCAAGTGCAACGCGTAAGCGGTGAGCTTTCAGCGCTGCGTCACAGCGTCATAAAAATAAGACGATTCGTTCGCCCACAAACAGAGGCAATCGCTGATCTATCCAGCGGCTCAACTTGGACTTTCGAACCCCACCAGCGCGACGTCCTCAAGGAAGTTGCGAACCGTGCTGTCCGCACGATGGAAGAACTTGATGCGACATCAGATCGCTTGCACGTCATTCAAGAGCATTTAGACATGCTCCACGCAACAACCCTAGGCCGGAACAGTTATGTGTTGTCTGTCGTTGCTGCAATATTCCTCCCGCTAGGGTTTTTAACAGGCCTGTTCGGGATCAATGTTGGCGGAATGCCAGGGCTTGATTCGAGGTACGGCTTTTTGGCAGTAACAGGCGGATCAGCATTTCTCGGCCTCGTGCTCTATGCGGTATTTAGGCGCTTAAAGTGGCTCTAAATCAAAATAGTTCCGCTCAAACGGTAATGCAGGCGAGTGTTTCTGCGGGTGCCGCGTCCGAAACCGAATTTCATTTTAGCGCTGAAAGAGTTGGATTTCCAAACCCATATTCGGCTATATTTCATTTTTGCGGGCACCTTGAAACAGAAAGCCCTGCAGATGTTTAAAGTGGGTCTCGGTGATTAGGACAACAAAAGAGACGCCTCTTAGGATCGACAACCGAACCGCGCGCAGGCTTTGGCTGCATTCTCAGGGGCTGGGTAAAGCTCCGACGGGGCCACTTGATGTGCTTGGCATCATCCGCAAAATGGGTTTTGTGCAATTAGATTCAATCCAAATTGTTTCACGCGCCCACCACCATATATTATGGAGTCGCAACCAGAAATACCGCGAGCATTTGTTGGACGAGATGTTGGCAAAACATCGAAGCGTTTTTGAGCATTTCACCCATGACGCTTCGATAATTCCAATGGAATTTCTTCCCATGTGGCGCCGTCAGTTCCGCCGCAAACGAGAATATCTGGATAAATCTAGCTGGTTCAACGGATTGCCCAACACGGTTGCGCGGAAAGCTATCAAATCACGTATCGCTGCTGAAGGCCCGCTTTCTACCCACGCATTTGACACAAAGATCACTGGCCCAAAGAAAATGTGGTCACGCCCGCCGCATAAGTTGGCATTGGATTATATGTGGTACACTGGCGAACTTGCCACGTCCCACCGCGTTAACTTTACCAAATATTACGATCTAGCGGAGCGGATTTACCCCGAGCAGACCACAGCACCGCATCTGTCGGACCAACAACAAATTGATTGGCTTTGCCATGCGGCACTTGACCGAATGGGATTTGGTACGATTGCCGAGGTACAAAAATTTTGGGAAGCCGTGGATAGAACCGAAGTCCGCAACTGGGTCGAGGCGAAAAGTGATGTGCGGCGGGTTGAAATCGTGACCGCGCAAGGAACGCTCCTCGAAGCTCTTGCTCCGGCGGACATAGAGGACCGCATTGCGAATCTTAAGCCACCTACTTCACGGTTGCGGATATTGAATCCATTTGATCCAGTGATCCGCGACCGGAGCCGATTGAGTCGACTTTTTGGTTTTGATTATCGAGTGGAAATGTTCGTTCCTGCCGCAAAACGTATTTGGGGCTATTATGTATTCCCGATTTTGGAGGGCGACCGTTTTGTTGGGCGGATCGAATTGAAGGCCGATCGAAAAAATTTAGTGCTACACGTTCTTAATTTTTGGCCGCAGGGTAACACTAATTGGCCGACGAGCAGACGCGTAAAACTCGAAGCCGAATTAGATCGTTTGGCACGTTTTGTCGGAACCCATACGGTTTCATGGAGCTAAGTAGCCCTTCGGGCGAAACACCAATTTACATGCAGTAACTCAGTTCAAGTTTTTAAAGCAAATCTAACCACGCTCCAGTTTCTTGATCTTGCCCGCGAGATTAAGCCGCAGGAACGACTGGCCCTTCATAGGGAGCAGAGTCGCAAGAGGCGAAAGCTGTAGTCTCGGTAGGAGAAAACTCCAAGTCGCGGACAATTATCCAAAGGACTCCTGCCGAACAACATCCGTTATTAGGACGTCCGAAACCGAATTGCCTAGTGCTTTGCGAGCAGACTCCAGAAGGGCATTTTGCAAAATCATCATATTGTTGCTGCTAGTGAAGGAGCCCTCAAAACCTCCAGCATTTGCGTGATCGAAAAGAACAAGAAGGAATGCGTTCCTTAGCTTAGGTTCGAGTGCAAATACAGCTTGGCTGTACCCTGAAACCACCTCCAAATTTAGAGCAAGTACAACCAAAGCTTTCACCCTCCCATCCTCCACGATGGGGATAACGAATTGGTTGCTCAACTTCACATATTCATGAGTTGACGAATCCATTTCGTCAGCAGGAATTGGTGCTGCGTCAGCAACCTCAAGGCCGGAAGTCTCCTGCAAATCAGGTTCACACACGATACTTGGCTCCTCTGGCTCTTGCTTAATCGCGACACCGGCGCCAATACCGGCACAGATACCTATTACAGCCATAAGAATAGGTAGTATTTTCTTCATCTGGAGCTTTCTAGATTAGAATGGAAGAATAATATCATTGATTTGCTGACCGTAAGATGGCTGTTGAACCTGGGTAATCTGCCCGCGGCCGCCATATGAAATCCGAGCCGAGGCAATCTTGTCATACGTGATTTGATTTTGGCGTGAAATGTCTTCTGGTCGCACATATCCTGAAACCAACAGCTCTCTTATTTCAAAGTTTACACGGACTTCTTGGGAGCCTTTGATCGCAAAAACCCCATTTTGGAGAACATCAACGACTGTCGCTGCCACCTTCAACGTAAGCTTTTCATTTCTTCGAACGGAACCACTGCCTTGGTGGGACGTAGACGAATTTGTTTCAACAGCATCGGCCATGGAAGCCCCAGGAGGAAGCATTTCATCTAGGCGCTGAGGAATTCCAAAAAACTGAGGAATTCCCATCGAAGTATTGCCCGTTCGATCACGAGATGAGGTGTTCGAAATTTCAGCTTTTTCATCGATTTCGATGACGACGGTCAAGATGTCCCCACGGCGCAGTGCTCTGCGATCGCTAAAAAGCGACTGATCTTCTCCACTCCACAATGAGGCCGCATCTTTCCTGCTCGTTGGTTCAAGCGAAACGGGAAAACCGGGTGACATCATCGACGAATATTCAAGCGAGCCTCTGGTTTCCGTAAATTCGGGCGCTTGCCCTACTTCACTCAACGACTGACAGCCGGACAAAAAAGCGACGGATAGAAAAGCAATCGAGATTTTCTTCATTTTTTTTCCTCTATTTTGTGACGAGAATTGAGCCATCATCTTGAACAGTCCCTGAAATTGTTGTGCGTGAGTCTAGATTCATAAAGCGGAGCACATCCCCTGCCGACCCGCGTCCCAATGCCCGTGCTTCGACTGATATGTTCAGGACGCCGCTGGAATAGGCGAGTTTGACGATTTGATTGCGCTCAACGAGTGCAGGCGCGCCGATGTCGTTCCTTCGAATTGGTCGGCCAGCGTAAATTGCCACGCGAGCTTCTTGTCCGATGACCTCTTCCAAAAGCGTTAGCGCGCCAAGGGTATTGCCGTCTTTTATTGCTACATCTGCGGGCGAGATGATTGTGTGACTTGGGATAGTTCGAGCCGCCACAAGGGTTTCTCCATACGATACGTTTGCGGCAGTCAGCGCGCATATGAACAATAGATACTTCATCATCGGATTTGCGTTGTTGCGCCGAGCATCTGATCTGCTGCGGTCAACACTTTCGCATTTAGCTCGTATCCTCTTTGAGCTTCGATCAATTCTGTGATCTCTCGAACGGCATCGACAGACGAATTCTCAAGATATCCTTGGCGCAGTGTTCCCAGCCCGTTTTCACCGGGGGTACTGACCGTAGGAGCACCGGACGCAGCGGACTCTAGGAACAAATTTGATCCAATCGCTTCAAGCCCTTTTGAGTTCGAAAACCCGGCGATGGACAATTGCCCCAGCAACTCGGGTTCCACTCGGTCGTTAAAATAGGCATAGGTCTCACCTTCGGCATTGATGGAAATACTGCGAGCGTCGGAGGGAATCGTAATTTCTGGAACGACGGGATACCCGTCTGATGTGACAATTAGGCCGTCAGCAGATCGCTTTAGGCCGCCATCTCGCGTGAACGCCGACTGCCCTGAAGGGAGTGTCACTTCAATATAACCGAGACCCTCAATCGCGAGATCAAGGTCGCCGCCTGTCGCGCCTAAGCTACCTTGGGATAATTCAACCGTTACGGACGATGGACGAACACCAAGGCCGAGTTGCACCCCAGTTGGAACAATCGTTCCATCTGCCGCATTAATCGTACCGGCCCGCGTCTGCTGTTGATAATGCAAGTCGGCGAACTCGGCTCGTCGAGCGTTATACCCCGTTGTGTTCATATTCGCGAGATTGTTCGAAATCGTTTCAACCCGCATTTGCTGGGCCGCCATTCCGGTGGCTGCTATTTGTAGCGCGCGCATGAAAAATCCTTTCTCATTTAACCAAGAGCCCTAATTACGGCACGGATGCGTTCATCTTCTTTCTCAAGAAACCCTTGCCCTTGCTCGTAAGCCCTTTGGACCTCAATCATTCGAGCGACTTCGCCGACTGGGTTCACATTCGAATCTTCGACAAAACCTTGCAGAATTGTTGGGTTCTCTACGGGTGTAACTTCGCCAGTAAATTCAAAACGGACACCGTTCTCACGGCGCAAATCGAATGGGTTTTCAGGCTGAAATAACCCGATCTGTGAGAGAGGTTGACCATCCGCACTCAAGGTTCCGTCTGCGGAAACCTGCAAGTCTGCGACCCCCGCGGGTACAAATATTGGAGCACCGCCAGCATCCAGAAGTCGATTACCATCATGCGTAACGAGATCACCCTCCCCGTTTGGAGTAAAAGCACCTGCTCGTGTCAGACGGTTACCGTCTTGAGTTTCAACCATGAAGAAGCCTTCACCTTCGATGGCGAAGTCGAATGTACCGTTGGTTTGGCTCAATGAGCCTTGCCGTAAGTCCGTGTTGGCCACCGAAGCTGTAGCCATGGAGAGACTGGGATCATCGCGGCCCAAGGCCTTCACGTGTTCTGCGAAAATGACCCCTTCTTTGCGAAATCCCGTTGTGGCCAAATTGGCTAAGTTATTGGCGACGGTTTGCATTTCACGCATCAAGCCAGATTGACGGGTGAGGGTGGTATAACTTGCATTATCCATGCGCTATACCCCCACGATCAATGGGACGATTTGGTCCGTAAAAAACGCAACCAATGTCTCTGTCATGAAGCCCATGGTCATCCAAAACACAATCAAAATGGCCGCCAATTTAGGGACGAAAGTGAGCGTCATTTCTTGAACTGATGTCAGAGCTTGAAACAACCCAACCGCAACGCCAGCAACAAGGGCGACGGTTAAAATTGGGGTGGAAACTAAAACTGCAATCCACAGGGCCTGCCGAAGTGTGTCGTAGAAAACGATGTCATCCATGCCTTACACCGGCATCCGTAAAATTTCTAAATACGCTTCGACAACCTTGTCGCGGACCGTCACTGCCGTTTCCACGGCAAGCTCAGTTTGCGCCAGAGCCTGCACAAGGGCATTGGGATCGGCGCCACCAATCATTGCCGCTTTCGCTTGATTCTCGCCGTTGGCGAGCGTGCTGGCAAAATCCTGAGCAACTTTAGCGAAGGCCTCCCCGCCGCCCGCGTCAGGCTTCGGCGCTGTCGCGGGTCTGGTTGCTGCGTATTGTTGGGCAGCTATTGAGGATTTGAAATCCATTCTGATCTCCTCTAACGGCGAAGGAGTTCGAGCAGAGCAGACGACATTTGTCGCGCCTGATCGAACATTTTGAGATTCGCCTCGTAGCTGCGCTGCGCTTCGCGCGCGTCAGCAATTTCGACCACTAGATCGACATTCGATCCATCATAGTGACCGGTTTCATCCGCCAAGGGGTTTGCGGGGTCAAACATCCGTTTCAATTCAGAACGGTCCAGCTTTACATCGCCGGCTTTGACCTCCCCTGTGCGGAGCCCTTCGGAAATCACCTCTTCAAAAGAGGCCGTTTTACGATGATAGCCGGGGGTGTCGGTATTCGCGATATTCTCGGAAACGTGGCGAAGCCGTGTGGCTTGGGCCTGCATACCGCTCGCGGATAGCGCGAGAGTTTTCATTAAATCACTCATTCTTGGAATCTCCCTTTTAACGGATGCTTGTTCGCAGAATATTCAGCGAAGACTTGTAGATTGAAATTGCGGTATCAAATTGATGCCGTGTCTCGCTGGCCCGCATAAGTTCCGTTTCTAAGGAAACAGAGTTGCCGTTAGGGGACAGCGCGCCGCGCGTTGTGTCGGTTACAATGGTAGGGGTGAAGCCTCGGTCGGCCTCAGTAAGATGGCCTTCACGAGATGCTCGCAAAGGTTTCTCATTGGTGCCCTCATAGGCATCCGAAAAGGCGACAACATCACGGGCTTTGTACCCGGGCGTATCTGCATTGGCCACGTTCTGGGCGATTGTCGCCTGACGGGTACTTGCGTGCGATGCCATCGCTTGCGACATGCGCATAATATCTAGTTTATCAAACATCGGGGCTTCTCCCTCGACCGGTTTCAACTAACTCTTAACCCTGATTCCTTTAAAAAGGGTTTAGTGATCAGAAGGAGCACAGAATGTCCGACTCGAAATTCAAAGAGTTGTCCGCAGGAATTAATGCGACTCCGCTAACACGTGCGATTGGGCGTGTGAGTGGTGTTTCACAGGGCACGGTCATCGTTCGAGGTCTTTCGGATAAGGCAAGTGTCGGGGATCAGGTCCAAGTTCAAAGTCGCGAAGGAAGACTTATCTCTGGCGACGTTTTGAATTTGTCCGTTGGCTCCATGACCGTATTACTCGACGGGACGACCGAAGGTGTCGTCATGGGGGATCGCGTCGCGCTTCTGGGCAAGAACTCAATTTTCCCGCACAATAATTGGATTGGCCGCGTTATCGACCCGTCAGGGATGCCGATGGATGGTCGCAAACTATCCAAAGGGGCACATGAGAAAGCCTTGAAGGCGCCGCCGCCAAACCCCACGCAAAGGCGCGCCATGGGTACGCGCCTAGAGACAGGCCTTGCTGTCTTCAACACACTCTTGCCCATTGTCCGTGGACAAAGATTAGGGTTGTTTTCAGGGTCAGGAGTAGGCAAATCCACCCTTCTGTCAAAGCTCGCCAAAAACGTGCAGGCGGATGTTGTGGTGGTGGCCCTCATCGGAGAACGGGGCCGAGAAGTTCGCGAATTTGTGGATACGGTTTTGGGGCCTGAAGGCATGAAGCGTGCCGTGGTTATTGCCGCCACGTCCGATCAATCCCCCCTTGTACGAAGGAGGTGCGCGTTTACCGCGATGGCCGTTGCCGAATTCTTTCGGGACCAAGGACTGCATGTCCTTCTGCTCGCGGACTCCATCACAAGATTTGCCGAAGCGCACCGCGAAGTTGCTCTGTCATCCGGCGAGCAGGCCAACTTGCGCGGCTTCCCTCCGTCGACCTCCTCAATGATTATGGGTCTGTGCGAACGCGCGGGGCCAGGCGCGGGAACTTCTGGCGATATTACCGCAATTTTAACCGTGTTGGTCGCGGGATCAGATATGGAAGAGCCTATTGCGGATATTTTGCGTGGTGTATTGGATGGGCATATCGTCTTGGATCGCACCATTGCTGAAAGGGGGAGGTTTCCTGCAATTGACCTTCTAAGATCAGTTTCCAGAAGTCTCCCTCTGGCTGCGTCTTTTGAAGAAAATGAACTTATCAAGCGTAGTAGGCAGCTTTTAGGGGCGTTTGATCGTGCCGAAATGATGATTCAGGCAGGACTTTATTCTACGGGTTCTGATCCGCTCGTAGATGCCTCAATTAGAACTTGGCCAGGTTTGGACGCCTTTCTTGCGCAAGACGAGCCAAACAATGTGTCCTCAAGTTTTGAACGACTCACTGCGATTTTGGCGATGGACACTGAAGAAGCCGGGTAAAAATTCATATAAATCCATAAATCTAAGCCGTTATTGCGCGTGAATCATGACCATCTGCAATAGCAACAATCGTGTGATCGCTTAAAAAGGAATATTTCTAAAGTAATTGAGAATAAGCAGTGAAGGGGGAGTGAATTTGGCCCACCACTCCCCCTTATCCAACAACGCCTGAGATAGAGAGCTTGCAGGACGCGTTGAACTTACTGTTAGCGATAACATAGCGATCCATCGCGCCGTGGACAAGAGGGATTTTTGCGCTATGTTGGTTTACACAGAATTTAACAAGGTTTCAGCAATTGACCCAGCTCAGAATTCCGCCGAAGCGTACCCTAACATTACGTGATGTTTCCGAGGCTTCGGGTGTAAGTGAAATGACCGTCTCAAGGGTGTTGCGGAATCGGGGCGATGTTTCCGTAGACACCCGCGAGAAAGTTCAGGCCGCAGCAAAGCGCTTGGGGTATGTCCCCAACAAAATCGCGGGTGCACTTGCAAGCCAGCGCGTCAATTTGGTTGCCGTGATCATCCCCTCACTTTCAAATATGGTGTTTCCAGAGGTGTTGACCGGCATTTCCGATGTTTTGGATGATACGCCTTTGCAACCTGTTGTGGGCGTTACCAACTATCGTCCTGAAAAAGAAGAATCCGTGCTGTATGAAATGCTCTCGTGGCGTCCTTCGGGCGTGATTATTGCCGGTCTTGAGCACACAGAAGCCTCCAAGGCCATGATGCGAAATGCGGGCATTCCCATCGTTGAAATAATGGATGTTGACGGTGAACCCATCGACGCCATGGTCGGGATTTCGCACCGGCGAGCGGGTCGCAAAATGGCCCAAGCGATCATCAAGCAAGGCTACAAACGCATCGGTTTCATGGGTACAAAAATGCCGCTGGATCACCGCGCGCGCAAACGCTTTGAAGGGTTCACGGAAGCTCTGGCAAAAGAAGGGCTAGAGGTTGCCGATCAAGAATTTTATTCGGGGGGGTCGGCCTTGCGTAAGGGGCGCGAGATGACGGAAGCCATGCTCAAACGTACGCCAGATCTGGATTTTCTCTATTATTCCAACGATATGATTGGCGCTGGTGGTCTATTGTATTGTTTGGATCAAGGTATAAAAGTTCCGCAAACGATTGGTCTTGCGGGTTTCAATGGCGTTGAACTCTTGGAAGGGCTGCCGCGCATGTTGGCGTCAATGGGGTCGGAGCGAAATGAAATCGGACGCCTTGCTGCCCAAATCATCGCTCGCCGTGCGGCCGGCGCAGAGGCCAGCCCAGATGATTCAATTGAACTCTCGCCAAAACTCCAATTTGGCGACACGCTCAAACGTAGAAACAGCTAGACACTCGCCGTTAATCGCGGTGAGATCTCACCTACTTGAGTCTTGAGAGCACCCGCGAACTGGCGTACCCATCCGGTATCATCCCAACACTCGCTTGAAAGGCCTTGATCGCCGCGATTGTATTCGGACCAATAATACCGTCCGTTCCCAGTGTATCGAATCCCGCCTGCGTCAAACGTTCCTGCATTTGTATCTTCTCGATAAATCGAAGCGCCTGATCCTCTCGAGGCCAATCCGCTTGAATCTCCGTCCCTCCCGCAATCCGATCGGCCAAATGCCCGACCCCAATGACATAGGCATCTGCGGTATTATAACGCTCGATCACATGGAAATTGTTGAAAATAATGAAGGCCGCCCCCTGTGCCCCGGCGGGGAGGAGTACTGAAGACGGGCCATAATTCGGAACGATTTTCCCTTTGGTATCCCGCACGCCCATTTGCGCCCAAACAGTTGCAGGCTTCTTGACTCGCTCGCTCGACAGGAGGAAATCAAAACCTTTCGGCAGAATAACCTCAACACCCCACGGCTGACCAAATGTCCAACCATAGCCTTTCAAATAGGCCGCCGTTGAAGCCAGCGCATCGGCGGGGCTGTCCCCCCAAATATCGCGCTTGCCGTCGCCTGTGAAATCAACGGCATAGGACAAATATGACGAGGGCATAAACTGTGTATGCCCCATGGCTCCAGCCCATGAACCCGTCATATTCGCAGGTGCCACGTCGCCGGATTGAATGATTTTTAACGCATCAATGATTTGCGCCTCAAAAAAATCTCCGCGCCGACCATCATAGGAAAGGGTCGCGAGGGATTCGATGATCGGGACATTTCCTCGGAAAGTTCCATAAGCACTTTCGAGTCCCCAAATGGCCGCCACAATCTCCTTTTCCACACCGAACTTGGCTTCAATTTGCGAAAGGATGCCGTCGTTTTCAGCGAGAGCTTTCTTCCCGTTTGTGACACGCGCATTTGAGGTTGCACTGTCCAAATATTCCCAGATTTGTTTGGTAAATTCGGATTGGTTACGGTCTTTTTTAACAACATCGGGATTGTAAGAAATACCCGCCAAACTTGCGTCTAACACGCTGGTTGAAATACCCGCCGACTGTGCCCTCTTGCGAAACTCCACTAGCCACGCGTTAAAACCCTCGGCACCCTGTGGTGCAGTCATTTGAACGTCTCCTAAAACGGGCGTGGGTTGTGCAATATCATTTGCGGCCATTCCCAGCGTTGGAAAAAGCATAACGATCCACAAAGCGGATATAAACATGAAGCGCATTCGATACCCCGCGAAATTTGGCCTAGATTAGCAAATAGAAACACCGTGTGAAATGGGTTTGTCTCGTCTATTTCTTTGTGCGTTTGCGGGCCACCTTGCGGTTCATCTTGGCATTCTTGGCGCGCGCTTGGCCAACACGTCGGCCTTTATGGCTTTTTCCGCCGCGCGATCCGCCGCCTTTGGGTAGCGCCTTGCCGTCCAATTCCAGTAACTCAAGAGTGATGCCACCAGTAACGGGCGTGGCCTCCGCCAATCGCACGAGGGCGCGTTGGCCCAACGAAATTTTGAGGCCCGAATGCTCGCCTGTCAAAGTATTGGCTTCCGGATCGTGCACAAAATATTCGCGCCCAATCGTGGCCACAGGTACAAGCCCGTCCGCACCGGTTTCGTCCAGCTTAATGAACGCGCCAAACCGTGCGATTCCTGCGACACGCCCCTGAAATTCATTCCCTACGCGCTCCGAAAGATAGCTCGCAAGATACCGATCCGTTGTGTCGCGTTCGGCAACCATACTGCGCCGTTCGGTATCCGAAATTTGTTTTGCTGTATCGTCCAATTGCGCGACATCTTCGGGGGAAAGTCCGTCTTTACCCCACCCATGCGCCGTAATCAAAGCACGGTGCACAATGAGATCCGCGTAACGGCGAATGGGCGACGTGAAATGCCCGTAGTTTTTCAAAGCGAGGCCAAAATGCGAAAAGTTTTCGGGGCTATAGTAGGCCTGCGTCATTGAACGAAGGGTTGAAATATTGATCAACTCATCATGTTCTGTCTTTGCGGCTTGTGCCAAGAGCTGGTTCAAATGGCGGGTTTTAAGCACCTGCCCTTTTGCCAAAGCAAGGCCCGCAGAGATGGCAGTCTCGCGCAAGGCCTCTAGCTTTTCAACGCTTGGTTCCTCGTGCACGCGAAAGAGTAGCGGCTGTTCTTTCTCGATCAAGGTTTCAGCGGCGGCAACATTTGCCAACACCATAAACTCTTCTATCAGACGGTGCGCATCAAGGCGATCACGGAACGAAATAGAGGTGACTTTGCCCTCGTCGGAAAGCTCAATACGCCGTTCGGGAAGGTTCAATTCAAGTGGTTGGCGCCGCTCGCGTGCCTTAACCAAAACGTCGTAGGCCGCATAAAGAGGGCGAATAACCTCATCCAACAGGGGCGCGCATTTTTCGTTTACATCGCCATCCATCGCCGACTGAACATCAGTGTAAGCCAGCGAAGCATGAGACTTCATCATGGCCCGATGGAACGTGTGGCCAAGTTTATTGCCGTCTTTATCCAAGACCATACGCACCGCGATACAGGCCCGCTCAACACCCTCGTGTAACGAACAAAGGTCACCAGAAAGCCGGTCAGGAAGCATGGGCACGACACGATCGGGAAAATAACTTGAGTTGCCGCGCTTGCGCGCTTCGCGATCGAGCGCACTGCCTGGCGTCACATAAAACGCAACATCGGCAATCGCCACCCACACAATATGGCCGTTGGGATTAGTGGCATCATCATCCGCTTGTGCAAAACACGCATCATCATGATCCCGCGCGTCTGGCGGATCAATTGTCACCAGCGGCATCTCGCGCAGGTCAAGACGTTTGCCCAAACCCGCGGGCTTCGCATTATCGGCTTCGCCAATCACTTCGTCGGGAAAGCTGTCGGGAATTCCGTGCTGATGAATAGCAATGAGGGAAACCGCCTTGGGGGAAGAAGGATCGCCAAGGCGCGCCACGATTTTCGCGCGAGGCAAACCCATACGCGATTTCGGGCCGACCTGCTGTGCTTCAACCAGTTCACCATCGCGCGCCTCAAGGGTTGCGCCCGCTGCAATCTGCCACTCTTTATCGCTACCTTTATCAATGGGAACCAGCCGCCCACCTTCGTGGCCGGTGCGGAAAATACCGACGAGTTTGAGTGGATTAGACCCTATTTGACGGATCAATCGCCCTTCATAGCCATGCTCTTCATTCTCTAGTTTCCGAAGGCGCGCTAAAATTCGATTGCCAGCACCAAGCGCGGGATCGCCATCCTTATCAACCATAAGAATTGTCGGTTCCTCCCCCTGCCCTTGCCATTCCAATGGCCGTGCAAGGAGGTCTCCGTCACTATTTGGTCCCACAATTTCCAACATGCTGACCGGCGTCAAGCTTTCCGGATCGCCATAACTGCGTTGGCGTTTTTGCAAATCCCCATCGGCCTCAAGCTCACGCAACATGCGCTTAAGGTCGATCCGCGCCGCACCTTTAAGGCCAAATGCCTTCGCAATATCGCGCTTGTTGGTTTTTGTCGGATTCTCAGAAATCCAATTCAGGATCTCTTGTTTTGAAGGAATATGTACCATTCGATTGCCCTATCACGCGGCGTTAACCCCGTCCATGCTCTGGTTATTCGGCCAAAAGTTCTAGGTCCGAAACTGTATCAACATCTTGTAGCACGGAAATTTCGGCGATGGACAGGCCCGATAGACTGGCGCGTGAATCTGCGAGGGCGGTTTCCGACGACCATCGCACATTCCGAAATATCGCCGCGGGAATGGCGGCCACACGCTTCATCCCAACGAGCCAATACCCGCCATCGGGTGCCGGACCAAAAACCGCCTGATGATTGCCCAGCGCGGCAAACGCTTCGGTAATATGACGTTTTTGAATGCCCGGAATATCCCCACCAATAATGAGTACCGGCCCTGCAGGCAGGTCGCGAAAAACCCGCGCCATTCGATCGCCAAGATTGCCCTGCCCCTGCGAAATGCGGGGAAGATGCGCCGGCCAAACGCGACTTTTGAGACCCTCAATATCGGGAGAAACGGCGAGGAATAAATCCCACTTTGGGTCTTCTAAGCGTCGCAGTAAATTGCGCACTTGATGACGAAACCACCATGCGGCCCCAACCATTCCCATATCCGCACCTAAGCGCGTTTTCACACGGCCAGCATGCGGGACCTTAAGCATCACAACGAGCTGCTTCCTCACAAAAGGCGTTCCATGTCTCGGTGTGAAATCCCTGCGTCGTCATACTCGCGACCATAGGGTACAAAGCCGAGTTTTTCATAGAAACCAAGTGCTTGAACTTGGGCCGAGAGATAGGCCCGACGCACACCCTCAAGTGTTGAAAAATGCGTAAGCCCCGCTGTAATTAGTGCCGCGCCAAGGCCCGTTCCACGATGTGATTTCACCACACAAACGCGCCCAATCCGGCCAGTATCTCCTAAAAGGAGAAGCCGCGCCGTTCCGACAGGCACATTTTCATCGACGGCCAAAAGATGCACGGCGTCATCATCATAGGCGTCGATTTCTTCCTCAACAGGGATGCCTTGTTCCCCGACAAAAACTTCCATGCGCAAACCAATGCATATTGCCACGTCTTCCGTTACCTCTATAGCGACGGTCATTGAAAATAATCCGCCAGAATGCGCGCGTAAATGCTTTTGAGTTGTTCGATGTGGGCGACCTCTACGCGCTCGTCAACTTGATGCATCGTTTTGCCAACGAGTCCGAATTCAACAACGGGGCAATGGTTTTTTACGAACCGCGCATCCGAAGTTCCGCCCGTAGTGGAGGCGACAGGGACCACCCCTGTAACAGCAGTCACCGCTTTGGAAATCATCGCGGACAATTCGCCCGGAGGGGTCACAAAACTTTCGCCGGAAACCTTGATCACAACATCGATTTCGACGTTCATTTCCTCGGAAACTTTTGCCACCTCTTGGTGCAACCAAGCGCTTAAGCTCTCGCCTGAATGGGTGTCATTGAAGCGGATATTCACCGTGCCTTTGCAAACCGCAGGGATAACATTATTCGCGGGATTACCCGTATCAATCGTCGTAATTGCCAAGGTCGACGCATCGAAATGATCGGTGCCCGCATCCAGCTCATGGCTCGCCAAACGATCCATCAGGCGAGCCAAAGCTGGTAATGGGTTTTTGGCGCGGTGCGGATAGGCCGAATGCCCCTGAACACCCTTGGCTGTAAAAAAGGCCGTCATGCTCCCACGGCGGCCAATTTTCATCATTTCGCCCATGGTATCGGGACAGGTTGGCTCCCCAACAAGGCAAACCGACATCGCTTCGCCAGCCTGCTGCATATAATCGAGAAGCGCCGTCGTGCCATCAAGCGCATCGCCTTCTTCGTCGCCCGTGATTGTCAGGATAATTGCTCCGCTAGGCGGAGTCGTTTTCACAAAATCAATCGCAGCAGCCACAAAGGCCGCAACCCCCGACTTCATATCCGTCGCCCCGCGACCAAAGAGCCATCCATCGCGGATTTCTCCGCCAAATGGGTCCACCGTCCAAGCCGCCAAGTCCCCAACGGGAACAACATCTGTGTGCCCATTGAAACCGAAAGTTTGGTTGGCACCACGCCGTCCCCAACGTGCAAAAAGGTTGCTGACCCCTGCCCGATCCACGCGCGTACATTCAAATCCAGCCTCGTTCAAAAGCGTCTCAAGCAACACGAGCGCACCACCCTCAACTGGGGTAACTGACGGGCATCGAATAAGGTCGGCGGTTAGGGAAACGGCGTCGATGGGGGGCATTACATTCTCCTTTTTGCGATCATTCGGTACCTGCTCGTTTGCGCCTTCGCAAGCCTGATGCCCGATCGAGAGAGAGGAACTTGTTGCATCTGGGAAACAGAAATCTGGGTAACTATCAGAAAGAAGGCAGAATTAGGTTAACACAGCAGCAAAAATCTGCTTCTGTAAAATCAATAATAATTGACCCGAGGCAGGGCAAACGCGGACCTAAAATGGTCCACTTCGAGCAGTAAGTAGTAAAACAGTTTCAAGATAGGCGGAGCAGTCCGCCCCGGCGTTTGCGCTGTTTCCAATGATTGGGGACAGGCATGGTAGCAGCATCAGAACTCGCAATTGACACCAATGCGAGCGCGATACAAATGGCTGAAGAAATTTTCGGCGATGGCGTAACCGTCGTTGGCGCAAGCTATTCTGGCGACTCTCGTTCCTCAGGTATTTATACTGGGGGCGACGCGACCGCCGACGGCGTAACCCCCTCTGATACAGGCGTTATACTTTCGACTGGACGAGCTAGCGGGATAACGCGCTCCTCAGGAAACGCCAACCAATCCAGCAATTACACCTCGTCAAGTGATGGGGAAAACGGCAACGACGACTTTGATGATCTCGCAGGCGCACGGACCTATGACGCGAGCTATATGAACATCGACTTTATCCCGACAACGGACACCCTCACGATGCAATTCGTGTTCGCCTCGGATGAATTTCCCGAATATTCGAACTCAATCTACAACGATGCAATCGGAGTTTGGATCAACGGCGACGTTGCGCCAACGGTTATAGGGGACGCAAACGCCACGGTGAATACCGTCAATCAAGCCAATAATATTAACCTTTTCACCAGCAACGTCAGCAGCGAATACAATACAGAAATGGATGGCTTTACTGTCACCCTAACCCTAACGATGACAGTAATCCCTGGGAAGGTTAACTCGATCCAGATAGGCATCGCCGATGTTTCCGATAGCCAGTATGACTCGTCAATCTTGATCGCGGGAAATTCCGTTCAAACGGTTTTGATTGCCCACCATGATGAAGTCGAAATGTACGTGGACGGATCGCGGAGAGTGGACGTTTTGGCAAACGACTACGATTCATCGGGTGGCGTCCTTACTGTCACCCACATCAATGGCCATGCTGTTTCCGCAGGCGATACAATCACGTTAGCCACTGGCCAAACGGTTACCCTGAATGCCGACTCAACCTTTTCGATCCTCGTTGATTCCGATCCGGAAACCATCAACTTCACCTATGGCATTCAAAACTCCGACGGCGTTACTGACACCGGCTATGTCACCGTTTCAACGATACCCTGCTTTGTCGCAGGGACCGGTATTCTTACGCCCCACGGCGAAGTTGCGGTCGAAACGCTTCCTGCCCGGCGATCTTGTGGTCACCCACGACAACGGGGCACAACCTGTGCGCTGGATTGGCCGTCGTGTTGTTCCTGCCCTTGGGGTCATGGCCCCAATTCACATTCGCGCAAAAACCTTTGGCGACCACGAGGACCTTATGGTCTCACCTCAACACCGCGTTCTGGTTCGCGACAGTCTAGCCGAGCTTCTTTTTGGCGATACTGAAGTTTTGGTTTCCGCCAAAGACCTCGTGAACGACCACTCCGTGACGCGGCTCGAAGGTGGAACCGTTGAATACGTGCACATCCTTTTTGATACGCATGAAGTTGTCTATTCAGCGGGTCTTGCAACCGAAAGCTTCCTTCCCGGACCGCAAATGGCTCAAAACTTTGAGCGCGAAATCATAGATGAGATTTGCGCTATTTTCCCCGAAATAGACCCTAATACTGGCATCGGTTACAGCCCCTCTGCACGGCGCACATTGCGTGGTTTTGAAGCCCAGCTTCTGGTTAATGGCAAGGCGGCCGCTTAGAATGCGAAGGTCCTATTCCCTCAGCGAGGCCCCCAAATGACTTGGCTCGCCCTTTGCGATTTCACCAATAGTGCCTTCATGGATCCCAAGCTTTCCAAGGGCGATCAGGGGACCAACAATGTGTTCGCCCGCACGTCCCCGCCAACTGGAAGAGCGACTGGAAGTCTTATTGTTGAGGTCGAAATTAGCGCGGAACGCACGGGGCAAATCGTGCTCCTTGAATACTCCGCAGTCGGCGACTGGAACCAGAGATTTTCGCTTCGATTGGACCCTACGGGCCAAACTGTTCTGGAAATGGTTAACGGCCAGAATAGACAAACAATGTCGGTCGCAACGGGGACGTCAATGCGCGACCGCAATATGCGCATCACCTACTCTTGGGACATGACGCACCAACGATCTCTCTTAACGATTGAGAACCTCCTCGAAGGGGTTCTAGTTCAGGCCGAGAAGCGCACAGCCATCGAATTCCCAATTCATATCGTCGAACGGCTAACCGTTTTGCGCCAAACAACTCGTGCGGATTCGGCGACCGTTTTTTTTGGCATATCGGACCGCGTGGAACCCGTCGGGTTCGCCGCGACGATCGCCGCGGGTGCGCCCGTCATGACGCCGCGTGGTCCCAAAGCCATTGAAAGACTGCGGGTGGGCGATGAAATTCTCACGCGCGATAATGGGCCACAGATCGTGCGCTGGGTGGGGAGTAGACACGTACCAACCAAGGGTAGTTTTCAGCCCGTGCGCCTGTCTGCTCCGTATTTTGGCCTCACGCATGATCTCCTTGTGGCGCCAGAGCAGCGCCTCCTCGTTGGTGGCGCAGAGGTGGAATACTTGTTTGGCGAAGAGGAAATTTTGGTCGAAGCCCGCCATCTTGTGAATGGCCGCACAGCGTTTAAGGAATCGAGGTTCTCGGCTATCCGATACTATCAAGTGCTCTTGGATAACCACGAGGTGATTGATGTGTCTGGCGGGTCTCTCGAAAGCCTGTACACAGGATCAATTTGCGATGATCCCGAATTGTTGCAAACCACTCTTCTGGCCAAAATGCCCGCCGGAACATTGCCACGCCATCTAAACCTTGCCCGCCCGCTGTTGCGTTCATACGAAGCGCTAAGCCTGAGATCGGCGCTTATGGGCTAGTCATAAAAAGGTGTTGATTGAACGACAATAACGCTGTTTTCTGCCTTCGCTCGGGCCATCAACGCGCGCTCATCGTCGGATATATCATGCCCTTCGGCAAGGCGCTCATCAAGCGTGCCATAGCCCGACACATCCAGCGGTGCCATATCTGCCTGCTTCAAAATCGCGACGGTTTCGCGCACGGCTTCGGCCTCATCTACGCCACTCGCATAGATCATTAATGCGGCCCCCGTAGACTTTGCGGGCAAACCATCGTTATCGCTGCGCCCAACTTCGACGAGCAAAGTATAGACCTGTTGGCGGGAAGGCGTTTTTGGTTTTTTGGGCTGTGAGTCTTGTGTCATGCCTCCGCTTAACAATCGCAGCGCATGCGGTCAATCTTCTCCCTTTTAAATTTATAGTTCCGCGATTTGGCCTTGAGCGCTTAAGCTCATCTTATCGATTTTCAGAAACGGACCGACGCGGGGATCAGACATATGGCGGCCTATGTAATTTTCGACGTCGAAATCTCGGACATTGAACAATATCAGGTATTTATGAAGGGGGTTTCGCCAGAACTTGAACGTGTTGGCGCAAAGTATCTGGCGCGGGGTGGCGATCTCAAAACCTATGAAGGCGATTGGCAGCCACGCAGGATTGTCTTGCTGGAGTTTCCGTCGCACAAAGCATGGGAAGAATTTTACTACGGCGAGACCTATCAAAACTTGAAACACATACGAGATGGGTGCAGTTCCGCGCGCTTGGTGAGTGTCGAAGGTATTGAATAAATTGTGCGGTGGCAGCCCAATAAATGGTCGCCACCGCTAATTTCACTGAACCGAATGGATCAATCGCGGAGTAATTCGTTGATGCCCGTTTTGGAACGCGTGCGCTCATCAACCGTTTTCACGATCACAGCGCAATAGAGGTTCACGCCATTTTTGCTTGGCAAGGAGCCTGAAACAACGACCGAGTAAGGGGGCACTTCGCCGTACATGATTTCGCCCGTTTCGCGGTCGACGATTTTGGTGGATTGGCCGATGAAAACCCCCATGCCAAGAACCGCGCCTTCGCGCACAATACAGCCTTCAACAACTTCCGAACGCGCGCCAATAAAGCAATTATCTTCGATGATTGTAGGACCTGCTTGCATGGGCTCAAGTACGCCGCCGATGCCTACACCGCCAGAAAGGTGCACGTTTTTGCCGATTTGCGCACAGGAGCCAACGGTGGCCCATGTATCAACCATGGTGCCTTCGCCGACGTGTGCCCCAAGATTTACAAACGATGGCATCAAAACCACGCCCGGCGCGATATAGGCAGATTTGCGCACAATCGCGTTTGGTACGGCGCGAAATCCAGCTGTTTTCCATTCGCTTTCACCCCAGCCTAAAAACTTGCTATCAACTTTATCCCACCAGCTTGCGCCTTGTGGGCCGCCGGATTGTTCTTCCATATCTTTGATGCGAAAGCCCAACAATACGGCCTTCTTGGCCCATTGATTGACGTGCCAATCGCCATTCTCTTGACGCTCTGCGACCCGCAATTTACCGCTATCTAGCGCATTCAATGTGTCTTCGATGGCGTCGCGTTGCTCACCCTTTGTGGCGGGGGTGATCGTGTCGCGAGCTTCCCAAGCGGCTTCGATGGCGTTCTCTAATTGTACGTTTGACATAGCGTTTTCGTCTTCCTGTATGGCGTTGGTTGGTCGAAGGATATAAACCTAGAAGGACAAACGCGCAATGCAGGTTAAAGGATACGGAACATGAATGAAGACAGCCGCCGCCACCCGTTTCGCGACAGCCATCAAGACCGCGAGCAATCGCACCACACGCCAGACACGCCGCAGTCGCTCTCGCCCTCGTATCGGTTGGCCTTTGACGACCATGATTTCATGTGCCGCGAAGAGCTTCGGCCCGTTCGATTACAGCTTGAATTACTCAAACCCGAAATGATGCTAGATGAGCAGGGCATCGACTCCACCGTCGTCATGTTTGGCGGCGCGCGGATTCCAGAACCCGCCAAAAAACACACGGCGCGCACCAAAACGCTCGCCGATCTTTCGGAATTCTACGACGAAGCGCGCGAATTTGCGCGGATATTGACGTTGAAATCTATGGAAACTGGGGGCCGCGATAATGTCGTGGTCACAGGCGGTGGTCCTGGTGTGATGGAAGCCGGAAACCGCGGTGCCGCTGATGCTGGCGGGCGCTCGATTGGCCTCAATATTGTTTTACCGTTTGAGCAAGCCCCCAACGAATATGTCACGCCCGAGCTTTGCTTCAACTTCCACTATTTCGGCATTCGCAAAATGCACTTCCTGATGCGTGCCAGTGCGATCGTGGTTTTTCCGGGTGGGTTTGGTACTCTGGATGAAACTTTTGAGGCCCTGACACTCATTCAAACGGGACGGATGGAACCCGTCCCGTTCCTGTTGTTTGGCAAAGCGTTCTGGCAAAAAATCATCAATTGGGAAGCCCTTGCCGAGGCGGGAACTATTTCCGAGCAGGATTTAAAGCTGTTCCAGTTTGTGGATACGGCGGCAGAAGCCATTGAAGTAATGGAAGGCTGGGAAAAGACCGCGAAACGCAAGAGCGTTCCGGGGCGCTAGTTCCAAGTTAGGGCGGCCCTCAGGTCGCCCTATTTTCAGCTTAAACCAGCTTCTCTTGCGATCTGCTTTTTGTTTTTACGCACGCGTTCGGTTTCCGACTTCAACTGACCACAAGCGGCCATGATGTCTTCGCCACGGGGACGACGAATAGGCGATGAATATCCCGCGTTGTGCACAATATCCGCAAAGGCGTGAATGCGGTTGTTCGAGCTGCGTTCATAGGGGGCACCGGGCCATGGATTGAAGGGGATGAGGTTGATTTTCGCAGGAATTCCCTCGATCAGCTTCGTCAAACGATGGGCGTCTTCGTCGGAATCATTCACCCCTTTGAGCATCACATATTCAAAAGTAATGCGCTCGGAATTACTGACCTTGGGATAGGCCCGCAGCGCATCTAGCAAGGCTTCAATATTCCAGCGTTTGTTGATCGGCACCAAAACGTCGCGCACCTCATCGGTTGTCGCGTGGAAAGACACCGCAAGTTGGCAGCCAATTTCCTCGGCCGTGCGCCAAATTTCGGGAACCACTCCAGAAGTGGACAGCGTGATACGACGGCGCGACAGGGAAATACCCTCGGGATCCATCGCAATTTTCATCGCATCGCGCACGTTTTCAAAATTATAAAGCGGCTCGCCCATGCCCATCAAAACGAGGTTCGACAAAAGCCGTGCTTCAGGCGGGTTTGGCACGCCGAGTTTGGGCCATTCGCCCAAATCGTCCCGCGCAACCAAAACTTGGCCAATAATTTCAGCGGGCGACAGATTGCGCACCAATTTTTGCGTCCCTGTGTGACAGAACGTACAGGTCAAAGTACACCCGACCTGCGAACTCACACAAAGGGTGCCGCGATTTTCCTCGGGAATATAAACGATCTCGACTTCATGGCCGCCCGCAATCCGCACGAGGTATTTGCGCGTTCCATCCTCGGAAACCTGCTTGGTCACAACTTCGGGTATCCGAATTTCACAGGTTGCCGCCAAAAGTTCGCGATAGTCTTTGGCCAAATTGCTCATCAGAGCAAAGTCACGCACACCTTTTTGATAGATCCATTGCCAGACCTGACCGGCCCGCATTTTGGCCTGTTTTTCCTTGGTCCCGATGGCAATCAGCGCGTCCTGCAAAGCAGGTCGTGTTAAGCCTACAAGATTCACCTTCTCGCTCGGCGCGTCTTTGCGCGGCAAAGTCAGGATATCAGGTGTTACAGCTTTTGAGACAGGCACAATTGGATCGGTCATTTCACTCTCCAGACGGGGACGAAGGCGGGTCTATACAGGGAATCTATCGGAATGCCAAAGGATTCGCTCAAACGAGCGAATCCGCAATTACGTCCACTTATAAAATCCTCTCGATAATCTCGAGTTAGGAGCCACACCGTTTTTCGGCTTCATCAATGGCCGCCGTAAATCCAAGCAGGCTAAACGTGTCTTGGGTTTGCGTTCCACGCGAGGAGCGCCCTGTCACAACAGCATCGGCACCGCGCTTCATGGCGCCGATGATTTTCGCGTCATCCCCAGAGGTTGCGGGCCATGCGTTCTCTTTGGTGGTGAAGAAATCAAATGTCGTTTCGCCAACTTTGACAGTCACGATCGAGCCATCCGCGAAGGGATAGCCGCCCGTGAACGATATTTCCGAAGTTACCGCAGACCCCGGACGATACGTTACATAAAGCAAAATGTCGCTTCTACGAACGGCCACATCCCGACCATCTTTGGTGTTTTTGGTGCTCTTAGGCGCGGACACGGCCCAACATTCGGTGGGGTCATCCTCAACAAACACACTCCAATCGGTGTTTGCCGCCACACGATTCGTGGATTCTTGGGCACCTACACTTGTTCCAAAAGCAACACACGCAAGTAGTCCAAAAACAATGCCGTGTGTTTTTGTAAATAATGATTTCATACTGTTCACAGCCTCCAGCTGTTTTGCCTCAATTTTCCAAGACTGTCGTCACTCTATAGGATGACTTTTGCACTGGTCCTGAGTTTTTATTCTCGATAAGCGTACTTTAGCGTAAAGCGAACGGATTTTAAAAGCCCCGTTGGCGGAAAATTGCTTAAAACTGCCCGCGCGACCAGATGACGGAATTCAAGGAAGCTAAATATGACATCCCCAATCCAAATGGCCGAACTCTGGCGTGGCGGAATTCTCGAATCTTATCACATGGGACACGCCGTAATTTGCGACGAATCTGGTGCGATTGTGAACGCGTGGGGCGACCCCGAGCAGATTATTTTCCCGCGCAGTTCTTGCAAAATGATCCAAGCGCTTCCCTTGATGGAAAGTGGCGCCGCCGAAGCCGCAAACCTTACCCAAGAACAACTTGCGCTCTCCTGTGCCAGCCACCAAGGTGCCGCGATTCACACAACACGTATTAAAAAGTGGTTGTCCGATTTGGGCCTTGGCGACGATGATTTGCGCTGTGGCCCCCAGCCGTCACAGGATGACGCCGAACGAACACGTTTAATTCTGGAACATGAATCCCCCTGTCAGCTACATAACAATTGCTCAGGAAAACACGCGGGCTTCTTGACGTTGAACAAACATATCGGCGGGGATGCGGAATATATCGATCCAAACCATCCCGTCCAAACCTCAATTAAGACCGCTTTTGAAGAAGTTACAGGCGTGACCAGTCCCGGATATGGCATCGACGGATGCAGCGCGCCTAATTACGCAACATCGGTTCACGGATTAGCCCGCGCGATGGCCTTTTTCGCAACCGCACGCGAAGGCCAAGGCACTCGCGAAACAGCGGCCGCCAAACTCGTCACAGCCGTGCGCACCTACCCCGAACTCGTGGCGGGGGAAACGCGGGCTTGTACCGAATTGATGCGGGCGATGGACCATAAAGTCGCCGTAAAAACCGGCGCGGACGGTGTTTTTGTTGCTATTCTTCCCGAGCAGAAACTTGGGATCGCGCTAAAAATTACCGATGGTGCAACCCGTGCAAGTGAATGTGCCATTGCCGCGATTCTGGTGAAGCTTGGTGTGTTGGAGGCCAACCACCCTGCAACGCTAAAGCGGATGAATGCGCCTCAGTTAAACAGGCGTGGCATTGAGGCGGCGTGGATTCGGCCGAGCGCAGCTTTCGCCTAGAGTAAATCCCAAAGCAATTTGGCTGCCAACGTCGCTGATGTGATGACCAAAAGGGGTTTTATGACCCGCGCTCCGATCTTCACCGCGAGCGCCGCGCCGCAGGTTGCGCCCGCAATTTGCGCCGCGCCCATGGCCAATCCGGTAAACCACCACGGCGTTGCCACCATGGAAAACGCCACGATCGCGCCAAGGTTTGAAGCGAAATTTAGCAACTTCGTATGCGCCGTTGCTTTAAGAATTCCGTAGCCTCCCAAAGTCACAAAGGCGATCATAAAAAACGATCCTGTCCCAGGCCCAAGCAACCCGTCATATGCCGCAACAAGCGGAATCATCGTGGCCGTAAAAACTGGAACTGACATGCGCCTTGTGCGGTCAAAATCATCCAGACCGGGCTTGAACGCAAAGAAAAGGGCGATGCCAACCATGAGGATAGGCAGGATAAAACGGATCAAATGAACCGGTAGAAACGAGACCATGAACGCGCCCGCAGCAGAGGCGAAAAAGGCAATGATTGCTGGAAAAATCTGCTCCCGCAGCGAGACTTGGCCCGCCCGCGCATAGGACAAGGCGGCGGTCGCTGCGCCAAATACGCCCTGCACTTTGTTGGTTGAAAGCGCCTCAATTGGCGAGGCTCCAGCAATCAATAGAACCGGCACTGTGATCAGGCCGCCACCGCCTGCAATCGCGTCGATGAACCCTGCGAAGAAACCCGCGAGGATCAGGAGTGCAAGGACCTCATAGGTGACTTCAAACATCTACAAAATCAGTTTTGGCATAGCCTTGTAAGTAAAGTAGAGCCGTCAAATCGCCGTGGTTAATTCGAATATCACATTGGGCTGCAACCGTCGGTTTGGCATGCAGAGCAACCCCAGAACCCGCGCGGCCCAGCATCCCAAGATCGTTCGCACCATCCCCAACAGCAAGGACATCCGCTTCCGAAATCCCCAGACGGGTAGTGATTTGTTCAAGTGCGTCGACTTTTGCCTGCCGTCCAAGAATGGGTATTCTCACCTCGCCACTAAGCTTTCCGTCCTTGATAATAAGGGTGTTCGCGCGATTTTCGTCGAACCCTAGCGTGGCCGCGACCTTGGCGGTAAAGGCGGTAAAACCACCTGAAACGAGGGCAGCGTAAGCGCCGTTTGCCTTCATGGTTGCGAGAAGAACGGGGCCACCGGGCATCAAGGTAATGCGTGTTTCCAAAACCTGATCGATGACGGATTCGTCGAGTCCCTTAAGCAAACCCACGCGTTCGCGCAAAGCGCCGTCAAAGTCCAACTCACCGTTCATTGCGCGCGCCGTAATGTCCGCAACACGCGGGCCAACGCCCGCTTCATCGGCCAATTCGTCGATGCATTCTTGCTCGATCATCGTGCTGTCCATATCGGCGAGCAGCATTTTCTTGACGCGATTTTCGCGCGGCTGCACGATCAAATCCACCCCCATGGACTGAAGGTTTTCCCATACGTCCCAACGATTTACAGGCACATCCGCAAGGACAAACTCCGCCGCTTCGCCAACTGAAAGCCAAATCGCATCGCCACCACCCCAAGCATTTCGCAGGGATTCAACGGTCTCGCGGGTAAGCGTGGAAGAAGTGGGGCTGGTAAGGAGCGTGGCTATATACATGGAAGTTTCCGATAGTGGATATTGCGCGGTAAATTTGTGTGACTAACCGCGAATTAGCGCAATTTAGCGGCTTGCGCCAGTCATTGAAGCCCTCTATCTCGATCCGTGGGACACCCTTCCCCAACGAAGGGCTTATATCTGTGAGGATACCATCAATGGCTACCACGACTCCGGCAACGCGCCCGGCCAATCCGCGTTTTTCTTCTGGCCCATGTGCCAAACCTGCTTCCTGGACATTAAACGATCTCGCTGACGCGTCTTTGGGCCGCTCGCATCGTGCAGCTGTCGGCAAAGCAAAACTCAAGGCCGCGATCGAAAACACCCGCGAAATCCTTGGAATCCCTACAGATTATAAAATTGGCATTGTTCCCGCCTCTGATACTGGCGCGATGGAAATGGCGATGTGGTCCTTGCTGGGCGAACGTCCCGCAGAAATGGTTGCGTGGGAGTCCTTCGGCGCAGGTTGGGTCACGGATGTTTTGAAGCAACTCAAAATCGAGGCCAATGTGCGCACCGCGGAATACGGCGAAATCGTCGATATGACCGCTGTTGATTACAACAAAGACGTTGTTTTCACATGGAACGGAACGACATCTGGTGTGCGGATGCCTAACGGCGACGCGATCCCCGCGGACCGCGAAGGCCTGACCATTTGCGACGCCACTTCGGCAGCGTTCGCGATGGACCTTCCGTGGGACAAACTCGACGTTACAACCTTTAGCTGGCAAAAAGTGCTGGGCGGCGAAGCAGCGCACGGGATGTTGATCCTAAGCCCACGCGCTGTGGAACGCCTTGAAAACTATACACCTTCTTGGCCTCTCCCTAAGATTTTCCGCCTTACCAAAGGTGGCAAATTGATCGACGGCATCTTTAGTGGCGAAACAATCAACACGCCTTCGATGCTCTGTGTTGAAGACTATCTTGTGGCGCTTGAATGGTCCAAAAAACAAGGTGGCCTTAAGGGTTTGATCGCTCGTGCGGACGCAAATACTGCTGAGATTTCCAAGTTTGTCGAGACACATGACTGGATCGAATTTCTCGCTGCGGACCCTGCTATTCGCTCCACAACTTCGGTTTGCGTGAAGTTCACGGATGCGCGGATCAAGGACGGTGCAGTGTTTGCCAAGGCCGTTGCAAAGCGCCTCGAAAACGAAGGCGTTGCGCTGGATATCGGTGCGTATCGCGATGCACCAGCGGGTCTTCGGATCTGGTGTGGTGGCACGATTGAAGCCTCCGATGTGGCGGCCTTGATGCCGTGGCTCGACTGGGCGTTCAACGCCGAGATCGCCGCTCAATAATCTGTCTGAAGGTTGAAACTTTAAAGTTTTTAAACCTTCAGACCCCCCCCTTTTTTAAACTTTTTAAACTTCTGAGGAGGCCACCATGGCACCTAAAGTTCTCGTTTCCGACAAACTCAGCGACGCCGCTGTTCAAATTTTCCGCGACCGTGGAATCGACGTAGATTTCGAACCCAACCTTGGCAAAGACAAGGACGCGTTGCTCGCGAAGATCAAAGACTATGACGGCTTGGCCATTCGCTCGGCGACCAAAGTCACCGAAAAAATCCTCGCTGCTGCCGACAACCTCAAAGTCATCGCGCGCGCTGGCATCGGGGTGGACAATGTTGATATCCCGGCGGCGTCTAAAAAAGGTGTGATCGTCATGAACACGCCGTTTGGCAACATGATCACAACGGCCGAGCATGCGATTGCGATGATGTTTGCGGTGGCCCGTCAAATCCCAGAAGCGAGCGCCAGCACACATGCGGGCAAATGGGAAAAATCCAAATTCATGGGTGTTGAGCTGACGCATAAAACCCTCGGCGTGATTGGCGCGGGTAATATTGGTGGGATCGTTTGTGATCGGGCTGTTGGTCTGAAAATGAAAGTAATCGCTTATGATCCCTTCCTTTCGGAAGAGCGCGCGGCAAAACTTGGCGTTACCAAAGTTGAACTCGACGAGTTGCTTGAGCGTTCCGATTTCATCACGCTGCACGTGCCTGCAACCGACGCGACACGCGGCATGATCAACGCCGAGACAATTGCGAAAATGAAAAAAGGTGTGCGGATTATCAACTGTGCGCGCGGCGGTCTGGTGATTGAAGCGGACCTTGCCGAAGCCCTCAAATCTGGTCACGTTGCTGGCGCGGCCTTTGATGTTTTCGAAGTTGAGCCAGCAACGGACAGCCCGTTGTTCAATCTTCCCAACGTGGTTTGTACGCCGCACCTTGGCGCGTCCACAACCGAAGCCCAAGAAAATGTCGCGGTGCAAGTTGCCGAGCAAATGTCCGACTACCTCCTCACTGGAGCCGTCACAAATGCACTCAACATGCCATCGGTCACTGCCGAAGAAGCCAAAATCATGGGCCCTTGGATCAAACTTGCCGAGCACCTTGGCGCGTTCATCGGCCAATTGACCGACGAACCCATCAAGGCCATCAACATCACCTATGATGGCACGGTTGCGGAAATGAACTTGGCCGCCCTCGAATGCGCCGCGATTGCGGGCATCATGCAGTCGACAAACCCAGACGTGAACATGGTTTCGGCACCGGTTATCGCCAAGGACCGTGGCATTAAAATCAGCAAAACCACGCAGGAAAAATCGGGCGCGTTTGATGCTTATATCAAGGTAACAATCGCCACGGCGAAACGGGAACGCTCGATTGCGGGAACTGTTTTCAACGACGGCAAGCCACGCTTTATCCAGATCAAAGGCATCAACATCGACGCCGAAGTCGGCGCGCATATGCTCTATACCACCAACAAAGATGTTCCGGGCATTATCGGGACGTTGGGCGGCATCATGGGTGAAAACGGCGTCAATATCGCCAACTTCACTTTGGGTCGCGCAGATCAAGGCGGCGACGCGATTGCGTTGCTTTATGTGGATGGAAAGGTCTCTGACACCGTCCTGAAAAAACTCACGGATACGGGCTTGTTCCAATCCGTGAAGCCTTTGGAATTCGACGCTACCTAGGCCCACGGGTACTGAGAATTTCACAGAAGATCCGCCGGTTTTGCTGGCGGGTCTTTTGTGGTTTTATCGCAAAATAATCTTGAAGGAACGCAATATGCGCACGTATGCAATCGGTGATATCCACGGACAACTCGACATGCTGCATGATGCGCACGCCCGTATTGCGCGGGACAAAAAGCGTGTGCAGGATACCGAAGCGCCGATTGTGCATTTGGGCGATTTGGTGGACCGTGGCCCCGCGTGCAAAGCGGTGGTGCAATATCTTCTCGACGGGATTGATGCTGGTGAAAACTGGGTCGTCCTGATGGGAAATCACGACCGCATGTTCCTGTGGTATTTGGAAAAGGTGTCCAAAAACGACCCGCATTTATTTATCGGTCTCGACTGGCTGAATGCGCGGATTGGTGGCACGGAAACGCTGGCGTCCTATGGTGTCGAGGTTGACGCGAAGCGGCGCTATGGCGAAGTTCATGCCGAGGCGCGCAGCAGTGTTCCGCAATCCCACATCAATTTCCTGAGCCAACGGCCGACGTCCTTTACACGCGGCGATGTGCATTTTGTACATGCGGGGATTCGCCCGACAGTGCCTTTGAATGCCCAAGATGAGGATGATCTGGTTTGGATTCGCGAAGGTTTTTTGGACAGCGATGTGGACCACGGGGCGCTTATTGTGCACGGGCATACCGCGTTAACCCATGCAACGCGCTATCCTAACCGCGTTAATTTGGACAGTTCTGCGGCCTATGGAAACCACCTGACAGCCGCCGTTTTTGAGGGGCGGGATGTTTGGCAACTATCGTCAACTGAGCGCGAGGAAATTACGCGGCACGAGGTTCCAACAACCCTGCCAGAGGCGCATTTTTTCAAGCGTTAGACCGACGTGACGTAATTCTTTGCGTGCGCCGTCAGAATGCTAGGCTTTTCCAAAATGACATTGGAGAGAGCCATGACAGACATCGTAATTCTAGGCGGGGCGCGGACGGCCGTTGGCAGTTTTGGCAAGAGTTTGGTCGGCGTTGCTCCGACGGAATTGGGTACAATCGTCGCCAAAGAAGCCATGTTGCGCGCGGGTGTTGAACCGGCGCAAATTGGCACAGCGGTTTTTGGAACCGTGATCAATACTGAACCACAAGACATGTATCTCTCACGCGTTTGCGCGCGGCAGGCAGGCGTGCCAGACGGGGTTCCGGCGATGAATGTGAACCGGCTTTGCGGGTCAGGAGTTCAGGCACAAATTTCGGTGATTCAGTCTCTAATGCTGGGTGATTGTGACTTTGGGCTGGCCGGTGGTGCGGAAAATATGAGTCGCTCGCCGTATATCCTCCCTGCCGCGCGCTGGGGCGCGAAAATGGGAGATGCGGTTGCTCAAGACATGATGCTGGGCACGCTAAATTGTCCGTTCGGGTCGGGGCATATGGGTGTTACCGCCGAGAACGTCGCGCAGGAACATGACATCACGCGGGCGCAGCAGGACGCCTTTGCGCTTGCGAGCCAAGAGAAGGCGGTCGCGGCGATTGAGGCCGGATATTTCACGAGCCAAATCGTACCGGTTGAAATCAAGGTGAAGCGCGAGGTGGTGCAGTTTGATACCGACGAGCATCCGCGTGCAACGACGCTTGAGGCCTTGGCGGGGTTGCGCCCAGCGTTTCAAAAGGACGGGACCGTTACGGCGGGCAATGCATCGGGGATCAACGACGGGGCGGCGGCTTTGGTATATGCCACGGCATCCGCGGCGGAAAAAGCGGGCCTAAAACCGCGCGCGCGTGTTTTGGGCTATGGGATTGCGGGGGTGCGCCCCGAGGTTATGGGGATCGGGCCTATTCCAGCGGTTCACGACCTTTTGGCAAAGACGGGCCTCAAAATCAGCGACTTTGATGTGATTGAAAGCAACGAAGCCTTCGCGTCTCAGGCCTTGGCCGTGGCGAAGGAATTGGGGATGGACCCCAGAGTGATCAATCCTAACGGCGGGGCGATTGCGCTTGGGCATCCCGTGGGCGCGACGGGAGCGATTTTGACAGTGAAGGCGCTGTATGAATTGGAACGCACGGGCGGAAAACGCGCCTTGATCACCATGTGCATTGGCGGCGGTCAGGGGATCGCGCTGGCGATTGAAAGGCTCTAACCCGCCTTAAGTCAGTTCACAAACACATCGGTGCGCGCGGAACGGCCCTGCGCATCGATCACCGAAAGCGAGACAAATCCACGCCCCGGATAGGGCAGTGAGACCTCGCGCGCGCGCGTGCCAGCTTCCACTAACGCTCCGTTCAAAAGCCATGTGAATGGCGCTTCTCCGTCGCGGACTTTGGCGACGAAAACATCCATCTTCTCAAGGATTGCCCCATCGGGGGGGAAGGCCAATTCCGGCCCACCTAGCGGCGCGCTAAAGGCGGCGTCGCGGGCCCGGAATTCCTTCAAGGGCTGAGGGAGGTCCGCGTATGAAACCGTAAGTGCGGCGGCGGGTGGCGGGGCAAGGGGATAGGTTGGCTGGTTTAGGCGGGCGAAGGCTTCGAACAGAATGGGCGCGGCAAGCTCACCGCCAAAAACGCCGGGCAAGGATGTGCCATCGGCGCGGCCCATCCAAACGCCCGCCACGAATTTACCGTCAAAGCCAATCGCCCATGCATCGCGGTGGCCATAACTCGTGCCGGTTTTGTAGGCGATCCGACCCTTGGGAGCGTTTTTTGGGGGCGCGACTCCGGAAAGGATATCGTTGACGTACCATGCGGGAATGGGGGTTAAAAAACGGCGACCTGTGCGGATCGGTTCGTCTTCTTGGCGCCAATAAAGCGGGCGCGTTTGGCCGCCTTCGGCGAGGCCGCCATAGAGGGTGACAAGATCGGTTAATGTGACCCCAACCCCGCCCAAAGCGACCGCTAGACCCGCTTTGCCACCGGGAATGATGGGGGTCACGCCGGCCTGTTTTAGAGCCGCAACGAGGCGCGCGGGGCCAAGCGCTTGGGTGAGGGAAACCACGGGGATATTGAGCGAAAGTTGGAGCGCTTTTCGCATCGGTAAAAGGCCGCGAAACTGACCGTCGAAATTTTGCGGCACGTAGGAGCCAAAAGCAGTGGGGCGGTCTTGGATCAGGGTCTCGGGATGCGCGAGCCCTTGGTCAAACGCGAGGCCATAGATGAGCGGCTTAAGGGTTGAACCGGGGGAGCGCACGGCGTTGGTCATATCGACAAACCCACGGCGACGCGTGTTTTTGTACCCCGCCGATCCGACACTTGCGAGGATTTCGCCCGTTGTGTGATCGGCGAGAAGAATTGCGACCTGCATCGACTCGTTTTGGTTTCTGAGGGCGGTAATGGCGAGGGCCTCAAGGGATTCCTGAAGCCGCGCATCAACCGTAAGATAGTGCTCGCTGCGCAGCGGAGCTTGACCGATTGCGCGGTCCGAGAGATGCGGCGCGAGACGGGGAAATTCGTGTCTATTCCTCGGAATAGGCTCTGTTTTTGCGGCAACAATCTCGTCGGGGGGCAGTACATTTGCCAACGCGAGGCGGTCTAAAATACGGTCACGGGCAAGATGTGCATTTTCGGAATTCAGGTCAGGACGACGCCCTTCTGGCGATTGGGGGAGCGCCACGAGCAGCGCGGCCTCGGCGGCGGTCAGGCGTCGGGCGGACTTAGCGAAATAGGCGCGAGACGCGGCGCGCACCCCTTCGATATTGCCGCCAAACGGCGCACGGTTGAGATAGAGCGTGAGGATTTCGTCTTTGGTGAGGGTGCGTTCGAGCGCCAAGGCCAGTCGGATTTGGCGGATTTTCCCTTGCCAACTCCCCGTGCTTCCGCCCTCAAGCAGACGCGCGACTTGCATGGTAAGAGTGGACGCGCCAGAGATGATGTGACCGTTCCAAATAGCTTGGCTGGCGGCACGACTCATGGCGCGCAAATCGACCCCATTGTGGGTGAAAAAGCGTTTATCTTCGAAGGCAATCAACATATCGACATAGCGCGGATCGACGTGATCCAAGGTTGTCGCAAGGCGCCAATACCCGCCCGAAGTGGTATAGGCCCGAAGCAGTGCGCCGCTGCGATCCCGCACTTCGACCGAGGTTTCCTGAACGATCGGGGGCAGCTCTGTGTCGCGCACCCATTGGTCGAACCGGTCGCGCAAAGTTGCCAGCATGAGGAGGAACACGGCGAGGAAAACGAGCCCCCGCCATGTGATGTGTCTGAGTATCATTCCACGACAGAAACGCGGCCAGAATCGGTATGGGCGCGGAATTGAGGCCGGTACATATCTTCAACACTGGCGGCGGGGTGATGATAGTCGCCGGGAGAAACCGCACGTACGATATAGGCCAGATTGAACGCTTTGTCGGACCGATGATTTACGGCGGCGAGGAAGCGATCCTGACGGTATTCGGCGTTTTCGACGTAGATATCCAAATCGAGCCATTCGAGGGATTTGATATCGCCCGCTTGCAGCAAGGATGGGTTGTCGATTTCAAAGCCTGCAGGGAGGGGATCGGCGACCATCAGGCGGGCCTCGAGATTGCGGAAGGGGGCAATTTCAAGGACGGTGACCAGTCGGGTTCCGGCACTAACGCTGTCCAAAGTTACAGCATCGCCATCCATGGTGAAATAGCTGCGGGTGATGCTCATGCCGTTGCCGCGCGCGGGTTCGGGCACTTCGGGGACGCCATAGGTGGTGACGGTGACTTGCTGGGATTTTCCCGATTGGTTGCGAATATCGAGCGATTGTCCCGCATTGGTTTGGGCGTCAAGCACGCGCACAAGTGGCCCAGTTGCGGGGACGCCATCCACCGTGAAGCCTGCGACGGAGGGATCCTCAAGCAGGGCATTCGCGGCCATGAGCGTCCACATATTTTCTTGGGTAGAGCGCGTGGTTTCGCCGTTTTGAGTGACCAATTGCGTGAGGGCGTCGATATCCAGCGCGGTGGAACCAGATTCCACAGCAAGGGTGATAACCGCGGCAGTATCGCGCAGGTTCGTGCCGAAATCAGCGCGCCAGTATTGACGATCACGGTCAGATTCCATCTGCGAGAGGGAAACGGCGGCTTTCTTAAACATCCGATCCGCGCGGGTTTGATCGCCATAACTCGCCAGTGCCGCGCCTATTTGGGCTTGGGCAAGGGGCGTTGCGAAAGCGTCGCCTTTTACATCGGCATAGTAACGCAAATCGCCCATCGCCGCCGCCCCTTCGCGGGCAAGAACGAGGAGCGCGTAGGCAAGACCCTCGCCACCAGAGTCAAAATCGGCGTTGTAGTTAACTTGGTTGCGCAGGTTGTCCAAGGCAGAGCGCAGAGCGAGATCGGGCACGTCATGCCCCGTGACGCGTGCACGCGACAGGAAATCGGTCACATAGGCATCAAGCCAAAGAGAGCCGGATTCCGGACGCCACAGACCGAAGGCTCCGCTGGAAGATTGATTGGCCAAAACCTCGATTATGGCCTGATCGATCCGCAGGTTGAGGCCCTCGGGGGTATCGAGGTCCATCGCCTCGGCAACGGAACTTAGATAGAGCAACGGCATCGCGCGGGAGGTGACTTGCTCGGTGCAGCCATAGGGGTATCGATCCAGCGCGGACAGAAGGCCGGGGGCATCAAACTGTGCGAGGGTGCCTATTGCCAAAGTGGCTTCGCCCGTTCCCGGAAGGAGGCCCGCGAAAACGTCGTTGTTAAAGAGCAGGCTTTTGTCGTTCGCGAGGTCAAAGCGACTGGTGCGCATCACGGCGGGATCGTTGTTTTGCACGGGGAGCGTTAGGGTTTTTTCCAAGATTTTTCCGTCAGGCGTGATCAGGGTAATTGCGATTTCCTGAAGGCCCGTATGCGTGGCACGAATGGGAACCGTCAGGCGCGCTGTGCCTTTCTCGGCCAACTCGAACCCTGTGACCAAAGCGGTGATGTCGAGATCAAGACCCGCGGAGGAAACCGCGATGTCCATGTGACCTGCGGGGCCTTTTGCATGCACGATTTCGAGCAATAGGCGCGAAGTGTCGTTGGGGGCCATAAAGCGCGGTACAGAAGCCGTGACAACGATGGGATCGCGCACGAGGATATCGGCCTGTGCTTCGCCCACGGCGGTGTCCGACCAGACCACGGCCATCAAGCGGACGGTGCCGTTGAAGGAGGGTAGGTCGAAGGTGGTTTGGACCGTGCCATCGGCGGCAACTTTGAGCGGACCCGAGAAATACGCGACCAGTTCTTCGGTGGGGGGCGGTGCGTCAAAACTTCCGCTTTGGGCCGCGTCGCCACCCGAGCGTACTTCGCCCATCGCGCCGTTCATGCCATCCAGAAGACGGCCGTAAATATCGCGCAGACCGACGCCGAGGCGGCGCTGGCCAAAGTAGTGACCAGACACATCGGGGGCCTCAAATCCTGTGAGATTGAGAATGCCAACATCGACGGCGGCGATGGTGACGTAAGTGTCTTCATGTGGCTCTATTCCGTCGACTTTGAGCGAAACATCGAGCGGGCCGCGCGGGGCGACCTCCTCTGGTGTTAGGAAAGTTGCGGTCAAAACACGCGCCCCCGGATCGACGGGCGCATAGGACAGACCCAGCGCGCGGGCGGGATTATGTTTGGTCGCCGCATCCATGGGCCGGATGACCGTGGCTGTCACATATGCGCCGCCGCCCCAAGCCTCGGTGACGGGGAGGGAGATAGTGTTTTCGCCCTCAACCACGTCGATCATTTGCATATCAATCAGGTGGTTTGACATGACCGTAATCAAGGCCTTGCCAGCATAGCGCGGCACAAAACGCAGTGTCGCGGTTTCGCCCGGAACATAGCTCGCTTTGTCCAAGGAAACGTCGAGCACGTCGGGCGTGGTGGTCACATCGGCGGCCACATACCAACCGGCGTAGAAGTCCAGCGAACTTGAGAGGGCTTCACCGCCTGCGCGCTCCACGACCAGCTCATAATGGCCCCACTCAACAGGGGTGCTTACGGTGATTGGATCGCCCGTAAAGGTGAGGGCACCGCTATCAACGCGGGTGCGGCGGGTGATTGGTTCATAGTCCCAATTGCCGTATTGTTGGTACCATTGATAGGTGGTTTCCACGCGATTGAACGCATAGACCAAATCCATCGCAACGGGGGTTTGGGTCTTGTCCATGGCTAGAATTAGGAACTCGGCAGCTGTGCCCTCGGCGACCACGTCGTCAAACTGGGGTTTGATCCCGATGACCGATCCCGCAAGATCAAGATCGCGGGTTTCGCGGCGCTCAACAGGACGGCCCGACCCTTCGGTGACCGAAAAGGTGAAATCAGCGCTCAGAGGGCGATTTGCACCATCGCTTTCGGGGAGTGTGAGCACAGCGTTTGCCAGCCCTTGGGCGTCGGTATCGCCGCCGTCAAAATACGTGCGCTCGGCATAGAAACTCTCGTCGTAGCGGCCGAATTGATACCCAGGATAGGCGCTTAGGCCCTCAGACGCTCTTAAGGACACGGAACCAGAAACCCCCATCCCCTCGGCGGGGGCACCAAAGAGGTATTTCACATCAAAAGCCACGGACATATCCTGTCCCGGGCGCAGAGGGGTGTCGGCAAAATCCCAGGTGAAATCAATGCGTTCTGGGAGGAAGTCTTCAACAAGGAAGGTTTGGGTTGCGAGAGCTGCGACCTCAGGGTCGGCATATAAGGCAAGCGTCCATTTCCCACGCGGCGCCGTGGCGGCAATTGGCAGCGAAAGCACGTGACCGCCCATCTCGGAGGAGGTAGAAACTTGCCGCGTATATTCAACCCCATCGGGGCGGCGAAGAATGGCAGTTACAGGCACATTTTGCAGCGCTTGGGAAGCTTGATCACGCAGAAGAGCGGTCACATTTACTGTCTCGCCCGCACGATACGCGCCGCGATCCGTGGTCATGAAAACGTCAATCGGAGGCGCGGGAGGCCGCCCATCTACGCCGCGATCCGAGAGATCAAATTCGGCGTCCTTGAGCGAGAGAAACGCGATATCGGTTTCGCCATCCGTGACCGTCACAAGCGCAGGCGCGCGGCCGCCAGTGCCCAAAGTGAGCCCCGCATCAAAATGAACATAACCCTTTGCATCGGTTAGCCCCTCGGCCAGCACGGAGTTCGCCTCAGAAAGCAAGATGACCGTCACGCCGGACTTTACGTCGGCACTCGCAAGGCTGCGCACAAATACATGCAGCCCATCAATGCCACTCGCTGTAGCGACCCCAAGATCAGAGAGCACAAACCACTGGGTTGCGGGCGGATTATCATAGGGATCGGTGCCCGGAATGCTGGCTTTGAGCGCATAGATTCCCGCAGGCTGCCCCGCAAGTGCTTCATCAAGCGGCAGGCGCGTGGTGACGTCTTGGTTGAGGTCTTGCGTGAGGGTTGCCGTGCCCGTCCAGATATCTTCGGCAATTTCACTGGCGAAGGTTTGCTCGGTCCATGTGGACATGGGGCGACCGAAGTAGTTGTCCTGAATGGCGCGCAACAAATTGCGGTCCGAAACGCGGCGCAGGGTTAGGTCGATCTCGCTCGCATTAACCGATTCAATCGGCAAGGCGGCATTGGGGGTTTTTGGAAGGACATAAGCGCGACTTGGGAAGCTGACGTTGGGGGTTCTATCGCGGACATATCCGGTGATTTCGACGTCTTTTGCGAGGGTCTCGCCACTGGCTGCAGGTAACCCTTGGCGGAAGGTAAATTTGGCGCGTTCGCCGTGGGATAGACCCGAAATACAGAGGCGATCATTCTCGACTTCTACGGCAAGCGAGGCACTTGGAAACTGCATGTAGGATGTATAATCCACCCCAGCGGCGACCAGATTTTCGGAGAAGGTTGCACAGATCCGAGGGGCGGCCAAATCGCTCTCAATTTCGTGTCCGGTAATGCGGAATCCGTATTTAGCGATGGCCGTTTCCAACAGGGCGTCGGCGTCGGCCCGTGGCGCGATTTCGGCAACTTTATTGAGGGCGGAAATCATTTGGCGACCACGGTTGTTTGCTTCAAACGCGAGCGCGAGTTGGAAAAGCGCGTTGGATTTTTGCGGATTGTTAACTGCGCGAATATATCCATTAATCGCGGCCCACATCGCGCGTTGGCGATAGGTGTTTTGTGTGGCGCTGTTCTCAAACTTCACGGCCAATGCAAGACGCGCATATTCAACCCATAAATCCGACGTATCCGTTAGAGAGAGTGCGCCGCCAACAAAATGCAGAGCATTCATCAGATCGCCATTGGCCTCACGATCACTGGCGGAATTCAACAGGTCTTCGGCACCCCATTCGCCACTATAGTGATACTGACCAAGGTTTGCCGCCAACGTATAAGCCCCATCGCGTAGGGGCTGGCCGACAAAGTGAATTTCAGTCAATCGCTGTTCAGCAGAAGCAACCAATCGAGGGTCATTATCCCAGACACGGCCCGAAAGCGCCCCTTCATAAGCGACTGTATCTTCGACACTTTTCTTGGTGAAACAGGCATTAGAGCGCTTATTGAAGGTAAAGGCTTTGCACTGAGTATCGGCCAGACAGGTGCGCTGGCAAACCTCGAAAGTTGTATCAAAAATGGACTGTAAATCAGCGCCGTAAAAATCCAAATCACGGGAAATCGAGAACCGCCGGTCCGGCATGCCATCCTGCGCGGCGACACTGATTGGCAGGAGCAAGAGAAAAGCGAAAACGGCAAAAATAATGCGCATGGGAAACCCTCAAAATTAGTCGTTCGAAGGGTTGCACAAATTTTGTTAAAAATCCACTGGCTGCCTTTTATCAGGCGAATTTAGATGTCCTTAAGAATCTTTTTACCAGAATCGCCCAAACTCGCCTTCGAAAGCATTCTTCGGGGCATAATTTTGGAATGAACATCGCCAACAAGCTAGCTCAAGAACGGCGCGCACGTCTTGCGGCGGAGCGATTGCTAGAGCAAAAACAATCGGAGTTGTTCAACGCGAATTCGCGGCTGGGGGATCATGCCCGCGCGCTATCCAATCAAATTGTCGAAAAACGCAAAGAAGTGAAGGATGTTCGAAGCGCTGCTGCAACGCTAAAAAACGAAAAGCACCAAGTATTATCTGACCTTCGGAATGCGGAAACCAAAGTTCAAATTGCGGAACGCCGTCTTTGGGATTCCATTGAAACCATTCCGGACGGGTTTGCCGTTTTTGACAAAGACAGCAACCTAATTTCTGCTAATCGCGCGTATTTGGCCATTTTCGACGAACTTGAAGATGTGCGAACGGGGATCAACTATTCCCAAATCCTTGAGTTTTTTAGCGATGAAGGCATTGTTGATACCGAGGGCGAGACGCGCGCCGAGTGGCGGGAGTCTATGCTCGATCGATGGCAATCCCCCGAGATTGAACCTCGTACCCTTAAAATGTGGAACAACCAGTTTATCAAGCTCATCGATCGGCGGGCGGACGCCGGCGATACCGTGTCTTTGGCGATCAATATTACCGAAACAATTCGGTATGAAGCGGAGTTGAAAGAAGAACGCACCAAGGCCGAGGCCGCCAATCGCGCAAAATCTGCCTTTTTAGCCAATATGAGCCACGAAATCCGCACGCCCATGAACGGTGTCGTAGGCATGGCCGACATCCTTTCGGACACCCCGCTGAACGACGAGCAAAAGCTGTATATTGATACCATCAAACACTCGGGCGAAGCGCTCCTTGTCATTATCAATGACATTCTTGACTACTCCAAGATCGAAGCGGAAAAACTAATCCTTCAGCCAGAACCATTTGATCTAGAGAAGAATCTCCATGAAATACTCATGCTTTTGCAACCATCGGCCCATGACAAGGGTATCGACCTCATTATCGATTATGCTCCGCACTTGCCTTCGAACTATTTGGGAGACCCAGGACGTATTCGCCAGATATTAACCAATTTAATAGGAAACGCCGTCAAGTTTACCCCCAAAGGCCACGTCCTAGTACAAGTTTTGGAGTTGGCTTCAGATCAGCGGAACGTGGCTAATATCCAAGTCTCGATTACGGATACGGGCATTGGCATTCCCGAAGATATGGTCGACTATATTTTTGGGGAATTCAACCAGGTTGAGGATGACCGGAACAGGAAGTTTGAGGGCACCGGACTGGGCCTCGCAATTTCTAAACAACTGGTTGAGTTAATGGGCGGCAAAATCTGGGTGACGTCGCAATATCGCGTTGGGTCATGTTTCAGCTTCAGACTTCAACTACAGACGACTACGGGGCCCGCCCATATTAGCGCTGAACACTTCGAGAATCTATCGAGCGCCTATGTGTTCGAAGACCAATCGGAACTTGCCCATATCATTGCCACACAGTTGAATCCTATGGGGATTGAAACCATCGCACCTCCCTCGCTCTCACTGGCTCTGGCGGAAAACGCTGCTGATTTTTTTGTCGTCGGTGTGAGTTTTCATGGATTAGGGGCGCATGAAATTATTGAAAAAATCACTGAGGCAGGGGCGAACAAACCGATCCTTTTGGTTGCTTCTGGAAAAACGGTGCTTCCCGCTAACGCGAAAACGGCTCAATGCCTGCAATACCCCATTCGCAAGTGCGACCTCCATAGCGCTCTGCGACGTATTTCCACCATTCTATCCGATCCGGCGCAACTCATTCCGGCCCTGCCAACCGATTCCTCGACAGCCGCTCAGACAAACATTGTTGCGCCCAATCCTACCCCCCCCGAAGATGAGGTCATTGACGGGTCGCCTCGCAGAATGCGCGTGCTTACTGCAGAGGACAATAAAACCAATCAATTGGTTTTTCGAAAGATGGTTAAAAATCTCGATATCGACCTCAAGTTTGCGAACAACGGCCGTGAGGCCATTGAATTGTTCCAGAGTTTTCGACCCGACGTTATTTTTATGGACATTTCCATGCCAGAAGTTGACGGCAAGGAAGCCACACGATCGATTCGGAAAATCGAAACTCAAGATGGATTAAAGCACACGCCCATCATCGCGCTCACGGCCCATGCTATGCCCGAGGATAAGGACGAAATTTTGAAAGCTGGCTTGGATGAATATTCCACCAAACCCCTTCGAAAAGCCATTATTTTCGAAAAAATAGAGAAACACCTCCCTCATGGTGCTTTGCCAATTCGACTACCAACCGAGGCGTTGGAAGCTACGCCATTGGCTTAATAAACACGGGTTGCTCAGGGGTCGAGCGCTCAGGAGCAAACAGAAACCCGCCACTTTCAAAATCGCGAAGGCCTTGGGGATCTTCAATACGGTTTTGAATAACAAATCTCGCCATCGCCCCGCGTGCTTTCTTGGCGCTAAAACTAATTATTTTCGGCCCGCCAGGACGATCTTCCAAAAACTGGGGTGTCACGATTTTCAAGTTGAGCACCGATTGATCAACGGCCGTGAAATACTCCTTGGACGCGCAATTTACGAGGATATCGCTGCCACTGGCTTGGGCGGTATCATTGAGGGCCCTAGCAATTCGGCTCCCCCAATATGCATACAGCGTTTTTCCCTGGCGCGTTTTTAATCGGCTGCCCATTTCCAAACGATAGGGTTGAATGAGATCGTGAGGTGCCAGCACGCCGTACAGGCCCGACAATATCCGCAAATGCCCACGTGCGAAATCCATCTCGTCGGCATCTAGGCTCGAAGCTTCGAGACCCAAATAGGTGTCACCCGCAAAGGCGTAGGCCGCTTGTTTGGCGTTTTCCAATGTCGATTCCGGTTCAAAATCGCGAAACCTTTGCGCGTTGAGTTTGGCGAGATCTGAACTAATAGACATTAGTTCTTGAAGCTTTTTGACGGAAAGGCGACTCGCGGTGGCCGCGAGCGAGGTAGCATCCTCCTGAAACTGCGGAAAGGACACGGGGCCATCAATGGGATCAAAATTCAAACGTTTTGCGGGGGAGATTACGGTTAGCATTTTTCAATCTTCTTTCAAAACTTCAAGAAACGCGGGGCCAAAGCGCTCAGCTTTTACCGCCCCCATACCGGACACACGTTCTAAATTATCCAACGACGCCGGTTTTCGTTCTGCGATATGGCGCAGCGTGGACGTGCTGCAACTTAGGTATTTATCCAATCCAGACTCGCCGCGCGCCAGTCGAACCTGTGTTTCGGCAAGCTTGTCAAAAACATCCCCCGAGGCCCTGCCCGCTATTTTTCGGCGCAAGGGGTGCATGTTTTCGGCTGTCGCCCCAACGATGACCTCCAGAAAAACCGCACCGTAGGTTTCGAGTTTTTTCGCACCGACGCCGCCAATACGCGCCATATCGTCGAGATTTTTCGGGCGCGTTTCCGCCATTTCGATAAGTGTTTTGTCGTTGAAAACAACATAGGCGGGAACATGCGCCGTTTCGGCGAGGGCGCGGCGTTTGGCTTTTAGCGCGCTGAGGAGAGGTTCATCCTCGTCGGAAACCATGCGTTTGATGGCAGGCGTTCGAGTTTCGGAAGCCTTTTTAATCAGATCGCGCCGCAATTCAATCGTCGTTTCGTCGCGCAATAGGGGGCGCGCCGCTTGGGTCATCCGAAGGGCGCCGTATCGCTCGGCGTCAGGGCGCACCAAATCATGCCCCATCATTTGCCGGAAAATCGCTTGCCACTCGCGCTTATTGAACTCTTTTCCAACGCCAAAAGTTGGCAAAGCGTCGTGGCCGCGTTCGCGGACTTTTGGCGACACATTCCCGATGAGGATGTCGATGAGGTGGCCCGCGCCAAAATATTCATTCGTGCGCAAAATCGCGGAGAGGGCTTTTCGCACCGCGATGGTGCCGTCAAAAATATCCGCGGGCGTTTCACATAGGTCGCAATTTCCGCAAGGCTGGCTTTCCTCGTCAAAATAGGACAGCAGGTTTTGACGGCGACACCGCAGCGCTTCGGCCAATCCGAGTAACGCATTGAGACGCGCATGATCCGCCATCCGCCGATCAGGTGGAGCGAGCCCTTCGTCGATTTGGGTCCTGCGCAGGCGAACATCTTCGGAACCGAACAACGTCAGGGTTTCCGCTGGGGCCCCGTCACGACCCGCACGGCCGATTTCCTGATAATACGTTTCGATGGATTTGGGCAAATCTGCGTGGGCGACCCATCGAATATCGGGTTTATCGATGCCCATACCAAAGGCCACGGTCGCGGTGACGATCAAGCCGTCTTCCCGCTGAAACCGGCTTTCCACAATGCGGCGATCATCGGCCTGCATTCCACCATGGTAATGTAATGCGTGGTGGCCAGCATCGCGCAAGGCTTTGGCGAGGGCCTCGGTTTTCGCACGACTGGCGCAATAAACGATCCCCGGCTGGCCTTTGCGTGCGGCGGCGAAGGCCAGAATTTGCCCGCGCGGGCCATCTTTTGCTTCAAATTTCAGGTGGATATTGGGCCTGTCAAACCCGTGCAGGAAGGTTTCTGGCTGCACATTATTAAAGAGGCGCTCGACAATTTCATCGCGGGTTTCTTGATCGGCAGTTGCCGTGAACGCCGCGAGGGGTACGCCAAGAAGCTCCCGCAACTCGCCGATTTTGAGGTAGTCGGGACGGAAATCATGGCCCCAAGCTGAGACGCAATGGGCCTCGTCCACGGCAATGAGACTGACGCCGATGCGGCGCAACATGTTCATCGTGCCGCCATTCGCAAGCCGTTCGGGCGCCAGATATAACAGCTTTAAGCGGCCTGCATCCAGTGCTTCAAACACCAGTGCGGTTTCTTCTTCGGTGTTTCCAGAGGTTAAGGCTCCGGCTTCGACCCCCGCCTCTTTGAGAGCACGCACTTGATCGCGCATAAGGGCGATCAGCGGGGAAATAACAACCGTTACACCGCTACGCACCAATGCGGGAAGTTGGAAACACAGCGATTTTCCGCCCCCAGTTGGCATGATCGCGAGAGTGTTTTTGCCGTTGGTAACGGCATCAACGATCTCCTCTTGGCCGGGTCGAAATTCATCAAACCCGAAGACAGAAGAGAGGAGCGATTGCGCGGTGGTCATGGCCTGTGGTGCTGCTTTTTTGGTTGTCACCACAATCCCACAGGCTGTGCGCAAGGGCAAGCGATCCTAGAAGAAAAGCGCTGCGTTATTTTGAAGAAGAATGCGGACGATGATCAGCGCGAGAAAGGTAACCAGCGGCGCGAGATCAAGCCCCCCCATTTCGGGCAGAAAACGGCGAATTCGACTGTAAATCGGCTCAAGTAATTTGTTCAACCCAAACCAAAGTTGCGCGACAAGCGGTTGGCGCAAATTCAGAACCTGAAAGTTAATCAGCCAACTCATGATGATGTGCGCAATCATGATGTACCACGCGACACTGATGAGCAGATTTAGAATTTGATAGAGTGAAGACATGAACCGAACCTTTTTGCTTTGTTTCCCTCAAGTAAAGGTCGTAGCGCGCGCTGACAAGAGTTTAGGTGGATTTGCCGCGACGTAGGTATTGACGACAGGTCAGTTACGCGCCAAGCCAATGCAAAAAGGAGTTCCCAATGTATCCGTTTTTCCGAATGGGCAAAGAAGTCGTTAAGTTCCGAAATGCCCCTGCGCTCGAACTTGGGGAAACGCATGTCTCGCACCACATCTGCTGGCCTTGGGATCTGGATTTTTGGTTCGAGCTTAACAATGGTCGCACCCTTTCGATTTATGACCTTGGGCGTATTCCATTGGCCACACGTACTGGCGTTATGAAAACGCTGAAGGCGCAGAAATGGGGTCTAACGGTAGCCGGATCGAGCGTTCGTTACCGACGCCGCGTGCGCGCATTTGACCGCCTCGAAATGCACAGTCGCCTTGTAACGTGGGATGCGCGGTTCATCTTTCTGGAGCAATCGATGTGGTATAAGGGCGAATGTACGAGCCATGCGCTGTTCAGAATGGCGATAACGGATCGCAACGGGATTGTTGCGACAGATCGCGTTATGACGGCGATGGGTGTGGAAACGGCTGCTCCCGCGATGCCAGAATGGGTCGCCGCTTGGGTGGGTGCCGAAGGTCAACGCCCGTGGCCACCAATGCAGGACGCCCTCTAAAACCTTGCGCAAAGAGCCACTTCTCTATTCAGTTGTTTGAAAAAGACGTAGAGGAATAGGCATGACAGAGGTTTCCGCGAAGAAACGCATCTGGGGATGGATGATGTTTGATTGGGCTAGCCAACCTTATCATACGTTGCTTTTGACCTTTATTTTCGGACCTTATTTTGCGGAAATCGTCGCTAACTCGCTGATGACTTCGGGCATGACGCCCGATGCCGCAAAAGCCCAAGCGCAGGCCTATTGGGGATACGGGCTTTCGATCACCGGCCTTATTATCGCTTTTTCTGCCCCCGTTTTGGGCGCGTTTGCCGATAGTTCGGGGCGGCGAACGCTCTGGATTAAAACGTTTTCGGTGCTGTATGTTTTGGGGGCTGGAGGCTTATGGTTCGCCGATCCTGGCAATTTCAACATCGCGATTGTCCTGATGTTTTTTGGTATTGGCCTTATCGGGGCGGAGTTCACCACGATTTTCACCAATTCAATCCTGCCGACCCTCGCGCCCCCCGAGGACATCGGACGTATCTCTGGATCGGGGTTTGCGCTTGGGTATTGGGGCGGGGTAATATCGCTTTTTATCATGCTTTTGTTCTTTGCCGAGAATGCGACGGGGGTGACTCTTTTGGGCATTTCACCTCTGTTCGGACTTGAGAGCGGAGCGCGTGAAGGCACTCGGTTTGTCGGCCCTTTTACCGCCCTTTGGTTTATCATCGGGATGATCCCGTTTTTCCTTTGGGTACGTGAAACACCCCGCGAAAATGCAACAGAGGGCGGCGTAAAAACCGCTCTTGGGTCCCTGTGGAAAACCATTAAATCCTTGCCCCAACGCAGTAGCCTTTTTGCCTTTCTCACCAGCAGTCTTTTTTATCGCGACGCGCTGAACGGGCTTTATGGCTTTGGGGCGCTCTATGCGAAAGCGGTGCTTGATTGGTCAATCATTCAGATCGGGATATTCGGAATTGTGGGGGCCATTACGGCGGCGATTTTCGCGTATTTCGGCGGGCATATCGATCAAAGGACGGGGCCAAAACCCATTTTAAAAGTCGCGATCCTCGTCCTGATTGGCGTTTGTATTGTTGTGGTTTCGATGACGCGCGAGAGCCTTTTCGGCATCCAATTTTTGCAGGGTTCCAGCGCACCTGACATTATTTTCTTCATTTGCGGCGGCCTCATTGGCGGCATGGGCGGCGTGTTGCAAGCGAGTTCGCGGACAATGATGGTCCGCCATGCAAACCCGTTGCATGCCACCGAAGCTTTCGGCCTTTATGCGCTGTCGGGCAAAGCCACCTCTTTCCTTGCGCCCGCTTTGGTGGCATTGACGTCGGACATAAGCGGAAACGCGCGGATAGGGATAACGCCCTTAATTGCGCTATTCATTATCGGCCTCGTCCTGTTAGTCTGGGTGAAACCCCAAGGAGATCAAACCGCATGAAATTGCGCGGCATATTGACTGTTATCCTCGCCCTCGCTTCTGCGCCGAGTATGGCGGCCGAACCCGAAGCGCGCGCCCTCTTTGGGGCCAAGAAAACGGGTACAAATCATCAGTCCATGTCCTTTGGCGAATATTCCAAGGGATGCATTGCGGGCGCGCAGCAATTGCCCGAAACTGGCCCAACGTGGCAAGCGATCCGCCTGTCGCGGAACCGCAACTGGGCGCATGCGGATATGATTGAATTTGTCGAGAACCTGTCAAAAACTGCAGCAAAACAACCGGGCTGGAATGGCCTTTATGTTGGCGATATGTCCCAGCCGCGCGGGGGGCCAATGACGTCGGGGCACGTCAGCCATCAACTTGGTTTGGATGCGGATATATGGATGCTGCCCGCTGCAAACTTGACTCTCTCGCGCAAGGATCGCGAAAGTCTTTCGCCGGCTTCGATGCGCAAAAACAAAGGTGCTTATGTGAATTCGAGCTGGACACAAGCGCATCACAACATCCTAAAAGCAGCCGCAAAAGACAAAAGGGTTGCACGGATTTTCTTGTTTCCCGGAGCTAAAGTGCAAATGTGTAAGGATGAAAAAGGCAACCGCAACTGGTTGCGAAAAATTCGCCCCTTGGGCGGCCATCACTATCATTTCCACGTACGACTTGCCTGCCCCAAAGGCGAGAAAAACTGCGTCGATCAAGCTCCTCCTCCAAAGGGGGACGGTTGTGCGGAAGCCGAAAAATGGGTTGCGAACATTTTAAATCCTCCCGCGCCAGAGCCCCGCGATCCAAACGCACCGCCCCCTAAAAAACGTCGTGAACTCATTTTATCGGACCTTCCCAGCCAATGCGCTCAAGTTTTATCGTCGCAATAGCGGTTTTGGCCTTAGTCGGCCTGTTTTCTCAAGGTTTAGCAACCGGTATCACGTCAAAAGCCCGCTATGTCGGCTCTATTCTGGTACCGCAAACCAGCCCTGAGAATGGTGGTTTTTCGGGACTTTCGCTGGATACATCTGGCGACAAATTCTTGACAATTACGGACCACGGTACTTTCTTCTCTGGTCATTTATTGCGCGAAAACAACGTCATACGAAAGGTCGTCCTCGAACGATCCACCCCCCTATTGAGTACGGAGGGGCTTCCCGTTCTCAAGCCCGAAAATGACTCCGAAGGGTTGTCCGTGCGAAAAGACGGGCAAATTTTTGTTTCGTTTGAGGGCCCAGCCCGCGTGTTGTCCTATCGCAATACGTTGAGTAAAGCCGTCGACATTCCCGTGCCCCCAAGCTTTATGAAATTGCCAAAAAACGGCGCGCTTGAGGCACTGGCTGTTGCCCCTAACGGCGCGCTGTTCACCCTCGCAGAAGGGGTTTCCAAACACACAAACCCGCATTCGGTCTTTCGCTATTTCAACGGCGAATGGAAATTATTCGACACCATAGAAAGGCGTGGGAAATACCTGCCTGTGGACGCTGAATTTGGGCCTGATGGAAAATTCTATTTGCTGGAAAGGAACTTCAGCGTGCTCGCGGGTTTCCAATCCCGTGTCCGTCGATTTGATATAGTTGGGAATGATTTTGGACAAGAAGACGTCATTTTGGAAAGCACGTTCGGGCAACACGGAAACCTCGAAGGCTTGTCCGTTTGGCGCGACGCTTTGGGAAATACCCGCCTGACCATGATCGCAGACAACAATTTCAAGTTCTTTCTGCGCAGCGAAATTGTCGAGTATTCGTTGACGGAATAGCTTGCAAGTTGTGGTTCCGTTGGTTAAACGCCTCCCGTCCCGCAAGGTGTGGGGCCGAGTCTCCGCTACCTTGAAAAAACGGAATCAAAACATGAAGAAAATTCTTCCTGGCGTCCTCGCCATGGCTGCCATTGTTGTGACCAGTAACATTCTAGTGCAATTTTTGCTGGGCGACTGGCTCACGTGGGGCGCCCTTACCTATCCTCTTGCGTTCCTTGTGACGGATATCATGAACCGCGTTTATGGTGTTTCCGCCGCGCGGCGTGTTGTCCTCGTGGGCTTCTTCGTTGGCATTATTTGCTCGCTTATCGGAACCCAAATCATCGGCGAATACGGCCCCCTCGTTGCCCTCAGAATTGCTGTTGCCTCCGCGGTTGCCTTTCTTGTCGCCCAGTTATTGGACATCTCTATTTTCAATCGCCTTCGGGATGGGAAATGGTGGAAAGCGCCCCTCGCTTCAACCTTCGTCGGATCCGTGGTGGATACCGCACTGTTTTTCACCATTGCTTTTGCAGCGAGTATTACGATTTTTGGCGCCGAATCTGATGCCGCGATCAGTTGGGCATGGGAGAGCATCCCCTTCCTTGGATTTGGGGCGGCGGCGCCTTTGTGGGTGTCGTTGGCCTGCGCCGATTGGGCGGTAAAACTCGCCCTCGCATTAATCGCTTTGGTGCCATTTCGGGTCATTGTTACAAAACTTCATCCAAATGTAGCGTAAAACATTTTGACAATCCCTAAATATGTGGCAGGCTTCTAGTTATCGTAACAACTTGAAAGGAGGTGCCTATGATTATTGGGAAACAGGAGCAGATGGCTAAGGTCACGAGCGGGGAAATGTTTAGGAGGCAGTCCTTCTAAATATAATCCAGCTCTAGGGCTCTGTTTCGCCCTTTTAGCCACCTCCACTTCTCGAGGGGAGCCCTAGTGAGTTTCACTAGGGCTCTTTCCGTTGAACGACGTGCATGTTAACTCTCTAAAGGGCCGAGCAGGAAATCCTTAACACATGTTAGTTATCAACGAAGCCATAACTCTTGCAGACTGGGAACTTTCAGAGAGTTTCACCCGCAGTTCCGGCCCTGGGGGACAGAACGTTAATAAGGTATCCACGGCAGTTGAGTTACGCTTTGAAGCGGCTCGCAGCCCCAACCTTCCGGCGGACGCCAAGACCCGACTAAAACGCCTTGCAGGTCGAAAATGGACACTGGAAGGCGCGCTCATCCTTCGCGTTGAGGACACGAGGAGCCAAGCACGCAATCGCGAGATCGCCAGAGAGCGCTTAAAAGAGCTTATTCTTGCGGCTCTAAAACGCCCAAAACACCGCGTCAAAACACGCCCAACCCTCGCGAGCAAACGGCGGCGGGTTGAAGGAAAAGTTCAGCGTGGGCAGGTGAAATCCCTACGCGGGCGCGTCAATACAGACGACTAGCCTGCCTCAGACTTCGACATTAAAGGCTGTTTGCTCACCAACGTCAAAGACCCGTTTGTATCTTGCGATCTCTTCGGGGGGCCCCATCGCCTTGGCAGGGTTATCAGAGAGTTTGACCGTGGGATGGCCGTTGGCGCTGACTGCTTTGCAGACCAATGAGAAAGGCGCAAGGCCATCGTTTTCAACCAAACCGCGAAAATCATTGGTCAGTAGTGTCCCCCAACCAAAAGATACGCGCACGCGACCCGCAAACATTGCTTGCAGTTCAATGATTTTCTCAACGTCGAGACCGTCAGAGAAAATGACCAGTTTTTTCGTGGGATCTTCGCCGCGTTCTTTCCACCAATTGATCGCGATTTCTGCGCCTATTGCGGGATCGCCGCTGTCGATCCGAATGCCCGTCCAACTGGCGAGCCAATCTGGAGCTTCACGCAAAAATCCCTCTGTGCCGTATGTGTCGGGCAGAATAATGCGAAGATTTCCCTCATGCTCCTCATGCCAATCGGCAAGAACTTTGTAGGGAGCCTCGCGCAACGTCGCATCATCGGGAGCCAAAGCCGAGGAAACCATCGGCAACTCATGTGCGTTGGTGCCAATCGCTTCAACTTCGCGGCGCATGGCAATCAGGCAGTTCGAGGTGCCAACAAATTTTTCCGAGAGACCTTCCTGCATGGCTTGAACGCACCAATCCTGCCACATAAAGGAATGGCGACGGCGCGTTCCAAAATCTGCGATCCTGAGGCCGTCAACATGTCTCAACCGCTCGACTTTTTCCCAGACTTTTGTCATGGCGCGGGCGTATAGAACCTGAAGTTCAAACCGGCCCATATCCGCCGTGACGGCCCGACTGCGCAATTCCACTAAAATGGCAAGGGCGGGGACCTCCCAGAGCATGACCTCTGGCCAAGTCCCCTCAAAAGTCAGCTCATATTGCCCGTCTGTTTTTTCGAGATGATAGGCGGGTAGTCGGAGTTTTTCGAACCACTCCATGAAATCGGAGCGAAACATTTGCCGCTTCCCATAGAACATATTCCCGCGCAGCCAGGTGCTCTCTCCACGGCTCAGGGAAAGGCTGCGCAAATGGTCGAGCTGCTCGCGTAATTCGCCTTCATCAATGATATCCGCCAAACGGATATTTTTGCTGCGATTGATAAGGGAAAACGTGACAATTGCGGTGGGTTCATTTCGAAAAACCGATTGGCACATCAGCAGTTTGTAAAAATCTGTGTCAATCAAAGACCGAACGATCGGGTCAATCTTCCATTTGTGGTTGTACACACGTGACGCGATATCGACCATTGCTCAGCCCCCGTTAAGTTCCCTTTGTGATAGGGCATAGGGCGCCATTCGAAAAGCTAGAACTAGCGTTGTGCAATGTGAAAGCTGACGCAATCCAACAATTCTTTCATTTTTACCGGTTTTGTGAGGAAGCCGTCCATGCCTGAATTTAGGCATTCTTCGCGGTCACTATTAAAAGCGTTGGCCGTAAGCGCAATAATAATTGCGCGCGATCCATCCTCTTCCTCAAATTTTCGAATGCACCGTGTCGCCTGTAAGCCGTTCTGCTTAGGCATTGAAACATCCATCAACACCAATTCTGGCCTGTGTTTTTTGTACTGCTCCACGGCATCAATGCCGTCTTGAGCGAACTGAAGATCACCCGCGTGCCGCTCTAGCATTTTTCGGATTAACAAGCGATTTGTACCGTTATCTTCGGCGACAAGGATACGCTTATCGCGTAGATCCAATACATTCGAAAGGGGCGCGGCCTCCAGAGGCCGCAGGTTTTCGACACCGGAGTGCGCGGATAGCGTGAGCGACAGCGTGAAACACGACCCTACTCCAATGGTAGATTGGACGTGAATGTCGCCCCCCATTTCAAGGGCAAATCTGCGTGATATCGTGAGCCCCAATCCCGTACCGCCGTAATTGCGGGTGGTATCCTCTTCAGCCTGAGAAAATTCATCGAAAATCCGCGACAGGGCCTCAGGTGCAATCCCAATACCTGTATCCTTGACGGCGATTTCAATTAAATTCCCTGCGTCAACGGGTTGAGTTTTGACACAAATGGCCACCTCTCCTTGGGGCGTGAATTTTATCGCGTTGCCAACAAGATTGATAACGATTTGGCGGATATGTCCAACGTCACCGACAAAGAAATCTGGTGTATCGGGGAGGAACTCCACTTTAATTCCAATGCCTTTTTCCTCCGCCAATGGTGCCAGAAGATTGACGGACTCCGTGAGACAACGAGACAGGGAAAACGGCTCCATCAGGATTTTAATGCCTCCAGCGTCCAGTTTGGAGAGATCGAGAATATCATTGATGATCCGCAGCAGCGCTTCGCCTGAACTGAGGATCGTATCCGTATACTTTCCTTGATCGCCTTCAAGCTTTGTTTGTTTAAGCAAATCGGCCATGCCAATGATCCCATTTAGGGGTGTCCGTATTTCGTGGCTCATGGTTGCCAGAAAATTGGCCTTGGTCCGCGCGCCCTCTTCGGCTGCGACCTTTGCGAGAGCTAACTCTTTCTCGCGTTCTTTTGCCTGTGTGATGTCACGCTCCACCGAAATCACTTTGGCGAGAGTCCCGTTTTCGGCAATGATCGGCGTAATATTCGCATCGACCCAAACGATCTCTCCCGATTTCGTGTGGCTCTGAATTTCAACCCGAATTGATTTGTGTTGGTCAAGCGCGTCAGCGATGGCTTTTAACGTCTTCGGATCGGTTTCTGGACCGTTCAGGAGATCAGCCACCTTCCTGCCCAAAACTTCTTCTCGATCGTATCCGGTAATTCTTGAAAAAGCTGGGTTCACCCATTCAATCCGGCGGTCAGGGCCCGAAATAATCACGCTGTCATTGGCAGACTGCGCCACCAATGCGAGATTCCGAGAATGCAATTCCTTTGAAATGAGGGTCGCGTGCATCTCTGCAAGTTTTTTCTTTTGTTCAAAAATATTCCTACTATTCGCGAGTCGCCGTTTGAAGGTGGAATTCGCATAGCTAATATAAAGGAACGTCATATAGGCCAGCATGCCCGTTGCCAGCGTGTCCAATAGGTTTGGATTTCCGATCCCTGAAGACCCGAAAACGTCCCAAAAACTCAACCAAATCGCGACGCTGGCATAGACCGAGAGCCGCGCCTTACTTGCCCGTTTGTGATATTCCCACACAAGCCCAGCATTGATGGATGCGCTCGTCAGGAAAATCATTGCAAAATAGTGAGTCGACCCGTCGGCAACAGAATACCACGTGGAAAGGACACACAGCCCAAGCGTACATCCCTGAATAAAGGCCGTCACAGAGCTTAATTTTAGCGCTCGGGGAAGGTCTTTTGGGGATAAATCCGCCTTGGTGAGGCGATAGAGACAAAAGCAATCCAACACCTCGCCACACACAACCAAAACCGCCATGGCCAGCCCAAAGAACGGGGACACGAGCCATGCAAGGGCAATAGATCCCCCAAGGGTTACAATTTGCCGGCTTCGAAAATCGCGCACGCGCGCGCGGCCATAGCGAAGGAAGAGACCTTCAGGCGTATAGCGGGCCTCGAATTCCTTGATTTCGTCCGTAGGTGATTTAGCCGATGAGGTCATTTCCGCTGGGTTCCGATGCGCAATATACGAGCACCCTGCCAGCTAGAGTTTAAAAATCACTTATCTTTCGTAGAAAAATCAAAGCAATTTTATACCTTTACTTACCATCAGCGCCTCGGCGGCTTTTAGGGACCCGTCCAAATCAATGGCGCGACAGGCTGCGCGGTCAACTTCGACATCTAGCCCAAGGCCCGCAGCGTCGAGGGCCGAGTAGAAAACGCAATAATCCGTTGCCAATCCGACAAGGCGCACCAACGTAATGCCGCGCGCCGACAAATACCCCGCAAGGCCCGTAGGTGTGACGTGGTCATTTTCAAAGAACGCGGAATAGCTATCAAGGGACGGGTTCATGCCTTTGCGAATAATGACGTCGGCGGAGGCCGTCCGTAAATCGGGGTGAAACGCGGCGCCGATTGAGCCTTGGATGCAGTGATCTGGCCAGAGGACTTGCGGACCATAGGGCATCTCGATCATTTCAAACGGGGCTTTATCAGCGTGAGAACTCGCGAAGGACGCGTGCCCCGCAGGGTGCCAGTCTTGGGTGAAAACGCGGGTTTGATACTGGCCAAGTATGTCATTGATGAGGGGGACAATTGTATCGCCATCCGTGACGGCCAAGGCACCCTTTGGGCAGAAATCATTTTGGACGTCGATAACAAGGAGAGCTTCATTGGCGGGGCGCATGGAGGAAACCTTTCGTTTTAGGATTGGTAAGAGGCCATTTGGCCTGCGTCAACTGTAGCCCTTGCGAGCGGGCCATCATGCGCTTATTTAAACGCCCATGACAGTTGTAGCCGCCTTATATCATTTCACCCGATTCACCGATCCCGACGCCCTGCGCGCGCCCATACTTGCGCTTTGTGCCGAGGAGGGAATCAAAGGATCGCTTCTGATCGCTGCCGAAGGCGTGAACGGAACGGTTGCCGGACCGCGCGCCGGTGTTGATCGCTTGCTGGTGCATCTGCGCTCGCTTCCAGGATGCGCGACGCTGGAGCACAAAGAGAGCCCCGCCGCCGAGATGCCGTTTGGGCGGATGAAAGTGCGCCTTAAGAAAGAGATCGTGACGATGGGGCAACCCGATGTCGATCCTACGGCCTCGGTTGGGCACTATGTTGCGCCCAAGGATTGGAATGATCTGATCACCCAAGACGACGTTGTGGTGATTGATACACGCAACGATTATGAGGTCGCCATTGGCACGTTTCAAGGCGCGATAGACCCTGAAACCAAAAGTTTTGGCGAATTCCCCGCATGGTGGGAAGCCAATAAGGATCGCTTTCACAATAAGCGCGTGGCGATGTTTTGCACAGGGGGTATTCGCTGTGAGAAATCGACGAATTTCCTGATCGGGCAAGGGGTTGAGGATGTATTTCACCTTAAGGGTGGCATCCTGAAATACCTCGAAGAAGTTCCTGCAGACGACAGCACGTGGGAAGGCGAATGTTTCGTTTTTGACGGACGGGTGTCGATTGGACATGGCCTGACGGAAGGGCCGCATGTTCTGTGCCACGCCTGTCGGCAACCTGTTTTGCCAGAAGACACCAAGCGCCCAGAATTTGAAGATGGGGTGAGTTGCCACTTGTGTTACGACACCACCTCTGAGGATCGCAAAACGCGGTTCCGCGAACGGCAGAAGCAAATCGCCCTCTCGGCGGCACGTGGCGAGCGGCATTTCGGGGCACATAGCTAGCCTGTTAAAAACGCTGCCCGACATAGATATAATATGTGTCTTCGCCCGTATCCGCGCGCGCAGCATCCATCGAAAAATCCAATGGGAATTTTTGGGACAGGCGGAAGCGCAAACCAACGCCGCCAGAGGACCGAATATTTTTCGACTTCATATCGGAAAAATCGGGGCCTACATTGCCTAGACCCGCAAATACCACATAGCCTAGACGATCGGTGACGACGCCGCGTACCTCGGCCTGAACCGACACCAAGCTGTTGTTCAACACTTCCCCAAAAGCAAAGCCACGAAAAGCATCAACCGTGCCAAGACCACATTGGTCAAAGAAAGGAGCGCCTTCGGATGCGTTACAAATCGTTGCCTGAGACGCAACGACCAAACTATCGTTTACGCTTGTGTAATTATCAAGTTTTGCAATCGACTTGGTATATGTGCGCTCAAAAATTTTACTTTCAACAATGTTATAATTGCTATTGATCGACAGGTGTGAGCCCGCAGTCGGGTAGGTTGAGTCGTTGCGTGTATCAATTTCAAACATCGGGCCGATTCTCCAAATCTTCAAATCGGCGTCTCGTTCGAAGATTGCGGGCAAATTATCCGATGAATTTAGGCCCAACGCCGTTTCAACGTAGGCGGTATTTAATCCAAGGCGCATCGCGTCCGTAAGACCATATTTCAGAGTGAAGTTTACCAGCCGACCCTCTTGCTCCAAGGGAATTTTCGGGCCGTCGCCACCGAAGAGAGAATAATCGTAGTTCAGCGAGACTTCCCCCAGCGTTAGGGCCAGATTCCAACGGTTCTCGTCCCACGCAATATCGCCTGAGATGCCATAGCCAAAACTTCCATTGTCCGTTTTAAATCCGCCTAACCCCAAATAGGAATCGTCCGAGACATCGTCCATTGCAAACAAATACCCCGCCCCAAGCGCAAACCCTGAGCCCAGTGTAGGGTTCTTAATTGGAATAGGCGCTGCGACGAAACTGCCATGGGTAAAACCAAAGGCGCTCGCCTCCTGAGCCACAGACGCTTCACCATTCGCCGTGGATTTCCCCAACGCTCCCTGCGCATGCGCCCCCGTCACAAGGGTTAGAGTCGCCAGAAAGCTCAAAGCTATGTTTTTCAAATGCATCGTCGGAAGTCTTTCATTTACTTTGAGGGGACCGTAAAAATTCATTTCTTCAGGTCGGACACTAGGGGCAATTGTTCAGGATTTCTAGGATTAAGCGCTATTCTTTTCGCAAAATTGCACCAAGATCAATGCGTGGTGTTAGGCGGATTGTCTCGGCAGGGGGACGCTCTTTTTCTCCCAATCGTGCAATGATCAAAGCCGCGGCACGGTTGCCAATTCCTCGGCGTGGTGACACGGACGTTGCCATACGACACGGCAAAGCCTGAACGAATTCCAAACCGTTAAAACCCACAATTGCCACAGCGTCGGGGATGGAAATGCCCTGCGCCATACAGGCAAATCCTCCGCCCGCCGCCATGTCGTCGTTCGAGAAATAAAGACAATCGAGCGTCGGCGACTCTAATAGAATCTCTTCCGTCAATCGGCGCCCCAACACCATTGAGGATGCCGCGTCGGTGGTTTTTTCCGAGACAAACTCAAGACCATGCTCCGCAAGCGCGTATCGAAACCCGTCAAGGCGTTTGCGCGCACGAACGTCCACGGCCCCCACATAGCCAAACGCCCGAAACCCGCGCTCCAACAACGCCTCGGCCATCGTATTTCCCGCGTCAAAATTCGATATTCCCACACAACAATCCACGGGATCACCGTCCAAATCCATGATCTGAACAATCGGAATGTCGGCGTCTCGCAACAGGGCACGGGTCTCTTCGGGTTGGTCGAGCCCCGTCACAATCAGGCCCGCCGGACGCCAAGACAGCATTTGGCGGATGATCTGATATTCGCGTTCTGGATCGTACTCCGTCACGCCAAAAACCGGCTGCAAGCCCGTGCCTTGGATTTCCTCCGCGATGCCACTGAGTACTTCGGGAAACACGGCGTTGGTCATGGAGGGCACGGTCACGCCGATCAAATCGGACGCTCGATTGGACAGGGACGTCGCCAAAGGGTTGCCCACATATCCAAGGGCGCGCGCGGCTTTTTGGACGCACTCATAGCTTTGCTTGGAAACGCCTTGCGGCGAGCGCAGCGCACGGGACGCGGTCATTTTGCTCACCCCAGATTTCAAGGCGACATCCGCGAGTGTTGGCCGTTTTTTTGCCACGAGACCTCCTCATGCGACAGCGACTTTAAGGCAGTTTAGCCAGAAACCAACCGGAACACACCCTTGACTTTCAGTTCCCCCTCGCCCAATGTATTCATTAAATGGTATCGGTACCAAAATTTGGAGCACGTCGGATGGCAAAACTCAAAACAGCCGTGATTGGCCTTGGTTCGATGGGCTGGGGCGCGGCGATCTCGCTTTTGCGCGCGAAGCTTCCGACCGTCGGGGTGGATATTCGGTCCGAGGTTTTGGCGAAGTTTGAAGCAGAGGGCGGCACGACTTCCCCTTCCCCTGCAGAGGCGGTTAAAAACGCGGATATCGTGTTTATTTTTGTGGTAAATGCTGCCCAGACAGAAGCGGTTTTGTTCGGAGAAAACGGGGCCGTTGCGGCAGCGCGCCCGAATACGATTTTCGCCCTATGCGCCACGATGCAACCCAATGATGCCATCGAGCTTTGCGAACGGATTACCGACGCTGGAATGCGCGCGCTGGACCTACCCGTGTCTGGCGGTGCGGCCAAAGCCTTGAGTGGCGAAATGACCCTGATGGCAGCGGGCGATCCAGTTGATTTCGAACGCGTAGCGCCCGCCCTTGACGCGATTGCCACCAAGATTTTCCGCCTTGGCGATACCCCCGGAATGGGCTCGCAAGTCAAAATGATTAACCAGCTTCTCGCAGGCGTTCATATCGCTGCAACCGCTGAAGCCATGACCCTTGGTGCGGCGGCGGGGATCGATTTGAAAACCTTGTATGACGTGATCACCTCATGCGCGGGGACGTCTTGGATGTTTGAAAATCGCGGGCCGCACATCGTTAACGGCGATTACACCCCGCATTCGGCAGTCGATATTTTCGTCAAAGACCTTGGGATAGTCGCCTCCGAAGCCGAAGCCCTTGGATGCACAACGCCCCTGACGGCGACATCTTTGGCCCTGTTCAAAGAGGCCAGCGCAGCCGGTTTAGGCCGCGAAGATGACGCAGCAGTTGCCAAAATACTCGCGGCAAAAGGCGGGGTTTCCTTGCCGAATGTCCGGCAAAATTAGGAGAAGATTATGAGCGTTGTTTTGGGCTGTGTCGCCGATGATTTCACAGGTGCCACGGATATTGCAGGCCTGTTGGCGCGAAGTGGCGTGAAGGTTTCCTTGCGGATGGGCCTACCTGAGGAGGCCCCCGAAACATGCGAAACCTCGGCCTTTGAAGTGATCGCCTTAAAATCACGCACGGCCCCTGTCGCGGAGGCCATCGCGGAAACGCGGGCCGCGCTTGACTGGCTCAAACGGGCGGGCGCGAAGCGGTTTTTCTGGAAATATTGCTCAACTTTCGACAGCACACCCGAGGGAAATATTGGCCCGGTGGCCGAGGCGCTTATGGCCGATTTGCAAACGAACCAGACAATTTACTGCCCTGCGTTTCCCGAAAACGGGCGTAGTATTTTCATGGGGAACCTCTTTGTTGGGGAGCAGCCATTGGCGGAAAGCCCGATGAAAGACCACCCCCTCACTCCGATGCGTGACAGCAATTTGGTACGCCTGCTCGCCCACCAAGTGCAGGGCGAGGTTGGGCTGGCCAATCGGCTTTGTGTGGCAATGGGAGCGGAGGCCCTCAAGACACGCCTCGCAGAATTGCGCGCGGACGGGATTGCCCATGTGGTGGTTGATGCGGTGGCGAACGAGGACCTCTACACCATCGCCGAAGCTTGCCGCGACATGCTGCTCATGACGGGGGGAAGTGCCGTGGCGATGCCCCTGCCCGCGCTCTATTTAGCGGACGGCACGCTATCGCCATACGCCGAAAAGGTGCAGAAACCTGTGCTGCCGGAAGGGGCAATTATTCTCTCGGGAAGCTGTTCAAAAATGACCCGCGCCCAAGTTGCGGCGTGTTTGGAAACGGTCGGGGGTTATCAGCTTGATCCGCTGGAACTGGCAGCAAACGGCGTGGACGCGGCCCGTGCGTGGCTTGCCAAACAAGATCCGTTCGCGAGCAAACTGATCTATGCCACGACCGACCCCGATGGCGTACGCTCCGCACAAGACAAGCTTGGTCCTGCCAAGGCAGGCCAGATTGTCGAGGATGCACTGGCGCAATTAGCGATTGATGCACGCGACGCTGGTACCCGCCGATTTGTCGTGGCAGGTGGAGAGACCTCTGGAGCCGTAACGAAAGCGTTAAAAGTATCGCGCCTGACCATCGGATCCGAAATTGCACCAGGAGTTCCGTGGACATATTGCGAGAGTGACGGACATGAGATTGCGCTGACGTTAAAATCGGGTAACTTTGGCAGTGAAACCTTTTTCGCAGATGCGCTGGAAAAACTAAACGAAAATTGAGGCTCAATGGCACTTCCTATTTCGGCAAACCTTGGCTTTTTATGGAAAGAGCTGCCCCTGCTTGAGGCCATCCGCGCCGCGAAAATAGCGGGTTTTGACGCCGTTGAATGCCACTGGCCCTATGATACGGACGCAAAGGACGTGCGTGCCACGCTTGAAAGTGTCGACATGCGCATGCTCGGCCTGAATACTTCACGAGGCGGTGCGGGCATGAATGGGCTTTTGGCATTGGTTGGGCGGGAGGTCGAAGCCCGCGCTTCGATTGATCAGGCGCTTTCGTATGCCGTGGCAATCGGAACGCCGAATGTGCATGCGATGGCGGGTTTTGCGAGGGGAGATGCGGCGCATAATTGCTTCGTTAAGAATTTGAAATATGCTTGTACCCAAGCCGCCTTGCGGGGGATCACAATTCTGATTGAACCCCTCAATGCCTATGATGCGCCAGATTACTTTTTGCAAACCACGTCTCAAGCTGCGGCCATTATCGCGGAGGTTGATGCGCCTAATCTCAAACTCATGTTTGATTGCTATCACGTGCAAATAATGGAGGGGGATTTGAGCCGCCGTTTGATCAAGCTTCTACCGCTTATCGGCCATGTTCAGATTGCCTCCGTTCCCGCGCGCTCCGAACCTGATTGTGGCGAAGTGAACTATGCCCATATTTTTAGGCACTTGAGCAAGATAGGCTATGGCGGTGCCATTGGTGCGGAATACAAGCCCGTCGCGACCACCGACGCGGGCCTTGGTTGGCTCAAAAACGGGACTTTGTTTTAGACGCACACCCGCGCTCTTAACAAACATTGACATGCGCACAAGTTGGGTTCATCGATACCCCCTAACACAAAAACTGGAGTTCATATGTCACGCCCTATTGCCCTTATTACCGGTGGTGCCCAAGGCATCGGATTTGCTTGCGCCCAAGCGATTGCAGAGAATGGTGCACGGATTGTTGTCGCCGATATTAACGGAGCAGGCGCGCAGAAAGCCGCCGAGGAATTGGGAAATGACGCCGTAGCAATTACCTGCGACATGAGCGACCCCGCGCAAATCACCGCGATGTTTGATAAAATCGAAGCCGAAGTTGGCAACGTTTCCATCCTTGTAAACAACGCGGGCGTGTCGATCCCTTCCGACTTCCTTGAAACCTCGCTTGAGGATTTCCAGAAAGTTCTGAACATCAATACGGTTGGCGTTTTCCTTGCCACACAGCGCGCAGCGAAAACCATGGTCGCGAATGGCATCAAAGGCGCGATTGTAAACATGTCGTCGGTGAATGCGGTGGTCTCGATCCCAACCATCGTCGCGTATTGCACGTCCAAAGGTGGCGTAATGCAGATGACAAAAGCGACGTCGCTTGCGTTGGCCCCTCACGGCATTCGCGTCAATGCGGTTGGACCCGGATCCATCGACACCGAAATGTTGTCAAGCGTGAATGGCAATCCGAAAGCGATGGAAACACTGCTGTCACGGACGCCGCTTAAGCGCCTCGGTACGGCACGTGAAATCGGCGATGTGGTGGCGTTTTTGGCTTCCGAAAAGGCCAGCTATATCACCGGCGAAACGATCTACGTCGATGGTGGACGCCTTGGGATGAACTATACTTGCTAGGGGAAAACCTGCTTAAACAACCGTGAAGCAGACATATTCAACAAAAAGGGCCGCGAGTTGATCGCGGCCCTTTTTGCATGTGTCAGGAAGGGGCGCTTAACGACCCATCCAACCGCCATCAACGGTTAGGACTGTGCCATGCACATAATTCGCAGCGTCGGATGCGAGGAAGACCGCAGGGCCAGCGAAGTCTTCAGGCTGGCCCCAACGGCCCGCGGGAATGCGTTCAAGAATGGAGCGCGCGCGGTCCGGATCGTCCTGCAAGGCTTGGGTGTTGTCGGTGGCGATATAGCCGGGTGCGATGGCGTTGACGTTCACGCCTCTGCCCGCCCATTCGTTGGCCAGAGCTTTGGTTAATTGCCCGATTGCGCCTTTGGATGCTGCATAACCGGGAACGGTAATGCCGCCTTGGAAGGTCAAAAGCGAAGCGGTGAAGATGATTTTCCCAGAACCGCGCGCAACCATGTTTTTCCCGATTTCGCGGCTAAGAACAAACTGGGCGTTCAAATTAACTTCTATGACTTCGTCCCACATTTCGTCGGGATGTTCAGCGGCTGGGGCACGTTTTATTGTGCCCGCGTTATTCACCAAAATATCAATTGTGGGATGGTCCGCTTGGACGGTTGCGGCAAAAGCGGTGACAGCTTTGCGATCGCTGAAGTCACATTGGTAGGCCGAGAAGGTGCGGCCAAGGGCTTCGACTTCCTTGGCAACAGCGCTGCCTGTTTTTTCAAGCGAGGCACTGACCCCGATGATGTTCGCGCCAGCCGCCGCGAGCGCGACTGTGATGCCTTTGCCAATGCCGCGTTTACAGCCAGTGACGAGGGCAGTTTTGCCCGTGAGGTCGAACGAAGGTAGAGAAGACATTTTGCAACTTTCTGAGGTATTTTAAGAGGCGACGATCACGCCACCTAATGATTTAACGATAAAGCTTGGTTGGAAGCCACATCGACAATTCTGGAATGAACGTCAGCAAGAGGAGCACCGAAATAAGTGGAACCAAGAACGGAGCCGTCGCCACAACGCAGCGCTCAAACGGCACATCCGACACTTTGGCGAGCACATAGAGAACCATACCAACGGGCGGGGTGAGCAAGCCGATCATCAAGTTCAGGATAAGGATAATCCCGAAGTGCACCGGATCAACACCGATCGTCATCGCCACGGGCAGAAGCACGGGCGTCAGAATTGTAATGGCAGCAATTGTTTCCATGAAACACCCTACAACCAGAACAATCAGCATCATGATCAACAAGATTGCGGTTTTGTTATCAGTGAAGCCCAACAACTCGTTTGCAAAGGACTGAGCAACCTGTTCGGACGTCAAAATCCATGCGAAAATGGTGGAGGCGGCGACGATCATCATGATCGAAGCTGTGGTCTCAACCGTGTCCATCGAAACGCGCAGGATGCGTTTGAAATTCAACGTCCGGTAGACAACAAGCCCGAGGAACAAGGAATAGGCAACAGCGGCAATTGCGGCTTCGGTTGGAGTAAAGATGCCAAAGAGGATACCGCCAACAATGATGATCGGGGTAAACAAGGGCAAAATCGCTTGAACAAATGCCTTCAGGAATACGTTCAACCGAAAGCGGTCATCGCGGGGGTAGTTGCGAATTTTCGCATAGACCGCAACCATGATCATCAGGGAAAAAGCCATCAGAAGACCGGGGATAAGACCCGCAGCGAACAGCTGTCCGATAGATGTGTCCGCAATAACGCCGTACACCACGAGGGGAAGTGAGGGCGGAATGATCGGCCCGATTGTTGAGGAGGCGGCCGTGATGCCAACCGAGAAATCCGTGTCATAGCCTGCTTCACGCATGGCTTTGATTTCGATGTTCCCGAGGCCTCCCGCGTCAGCAACCGCTGCGCCCGACATCCCAGCGAAAATGATGCTGGCACCAACGTTTACGTGACCGAGACCCCCGTACATCCAGCCCACAGCCGACCGTGCGAAGGCGAAAATTTTCGTCGTCACACCAGCGGAGTTCATCAAGTGACCCGCCATGATAAAAAACGGAACTGCGATTAACGGGAAGCTATCAATCCCCCCGACCATACGGTGCAAAACCACCATGCTTGGCACACCATCAATGAGTGTGAACGCAAGCGACGCGACACCCAGTGCAACCGCCACAGGGGCTCCTGCAATGAGGAGCAGAAAGAGAATAATAAAGAGAAGGGCCAAAGCCATAGTGCTGCTCGCTATCTATTTTGGAACGTCATGCAAGGCGCTCTCTTCGATTTCACGAAGGACGTCTTCTGGCGACTGACGGATTTTGTGGATGAGCCACCAAAGGGAATACAATGCCATCACAGCGAGGCTGAATGAGACGGCGTAATAAAGGGCGTTCTTTGGAAACTCCATCGAGGCCATTTTGGTTTTTGTTTTGAGAGCAAGCTTATACGCCTGAAGCGACATAAAGGCCCAAAACAGCATCGTCAGTATCTCCATCGCGACGGTAAGCCATTTGCCCGCGACAGGAGAGAGGTAACGATAGAAGAATTCGAGGAAAATATGCGTGCCCTTACGGCTTACCGAAATTGCTCCGAAAAAGGCAACAACAACAAGCACATAACGCGCAAGCTCTTCGGTCCAAGCGAGGCTATCGTTCAACACATACCGCGTGAAGAACTGTACGAAAACCACAATTGAGAGACCCCATAGGGCAATAAGACCCGGCAAATCAGCAGTGCCGAAATCCGAGATGTCTACTTCCGAGTCCATGAAAACGAATTCAGAGCGCGCGTCTTGCGCGCCCTGACTGTCGTTGGGATTGTTCATTTCTGTTCCCACAATCCGTTCAGATCAAAGCTCGCCGAGGCGCTTGTAGTGATCCAAAGTGTATGGAACGCCGTCGCCAGTGAGCAATGGTTTCACAGCTGCTTGGAAAGGAGCTTTGTCAATTTCATTGACCGTGATGCCTTGATCGCGGAACCAAGAAATAAGATCTGTCTCGGCTTGATAAATTTCGTCCGACGATCTCTTGGCAGCTTCAATAAGAACTTCGCGTACCACGGCTTCGTCATCACCCAAACGCGCAAGAGCGTCGTCGGAAGCGATGATCAGAAGGGAGTTTAGGATGTGGCCTGTAAGGTTAATGTTGGATTGAACCTCATAGAACTTCTTGAACTGAATTGTTGGAAGCGGGTTTTCTTGTGCGTCAACAACACCTTGCTGAAGGGCAAGATAAACTTCGGAGAACGCCATTGGTGTTGGGTTTGCGCCAACTGCATTCGGGAACATCAACATAAGCGGTGAGTTAGGCACACGGATCTTAAGACCCTTCATGTCTTCTGGCACCAAGATTGGCTTGTTGGATGTCACGTGACGCTGGCCATAATAGACGAGGCCCAAAACTTGGTTTCCAGTTGCTTCATGGTAACCTTCGGACAGCTCAGCAAAGAGTTCGCTTCCACGATAGGATTCCCAGTGATCAAATCCACGCATGATGAATGGGTAATCGGAAATTGCGATGGGGCCATAATACCGCTCAACAAAGCTTGGGCCCGTATAGATAACGTCTACAGCGCCGATGCCGAGACCTTCGTTGATTTCAACTTCTTTCCCAAGCGAAGATGCTGGAAAGACTTTCATTTCAACGCGACCATCAGTCTTCTTAGCAATCTCTTCTGCGGCCCATTCCGCGTTTTTATGATACGGCGAACCGATCTCATAAACATGCGCAAACTTTAGTGTTTCCGTCGCAAATGCAACCGAAGCGGATGTCATTGCAAGTACGCCTGCGGCCAAGGCCGTCGTGATTTTAGTAAATTTCATTGTATCCTCCCATTAGCTTGAAAAACTCCAAGCCTATCCAAATCGCCCGAAAAAACAGAGCTACTGCGTTTCTTGACGGCTTCTAGTATAATTAGTATACAAGTTATTAACGAAATCAAGGCGGAAAATTTTGTTCAATATGAGCGGCTTGGTGTAGAAGCTTTGAGGAATCACCCTGGGAGGGAAGGAAATGGCAAAGCCAATTGTTTCAAGTTCGCCTGCCCAACGTCGCCGTCGCGCGCCGAATTCTGCCCCAGAGGGCCGCATGGGCTTACTCAAGCGTTCAACCTCCACAATTTCGGATTCAATCTACAACCGTCTGCACGCTCAGATAATTAGCCTTGAGCTTCCTCCAGGCACGCCAATTTCAGAAAACGCAACGGCGCTCACCGAAGGTGTAAGTCGTACACCCGTGCGCGAAGCGATCCTACGTTTATCGGACGAGAAGCTGGTTGAAGTGGTGCCGAAATCGGGAACCTTCGTCGCAAGGATACCGGTTTCCGCCCTCCCCGAGGCGCTTATTGCACGTCGCGCTCTTGAGGCGGTGACCGTGCGCTCGGCCACACGTTTGGCCACACGCAGCCAGATTTTGAGTCTCCGGGCCTGTGTTGAGAGACACCGAGAAATTACGGACCGAGCGAACATAAGCGCCCTTCATTTGGTCGACGAAGAGTTTCACGCGACCATCGCCTCAATCGGTCGCCTCCCCGGCCTTTGGAAGCTCATTCAACAGGTTAAAGTGCAAATCGACAGGTATAGATGCTTAACCCTAAAGCTTCCAAAAGAGCGACGCGCCGAAATGGTCGAGAACGAACATATGGCGATTATTGAAGCCATGGAACGCGGCGACGGTGATGGCGCCGTTGCAGCAATGGAAGCCCACCTAACGGGCCTACAGTTGCATTTCGCAGTCGGGATAAATTTGTACCCCGATTATTTCATTCATGACATCGACTTGAATGAATTCGCCGATATTTAAGGCCTCAAACGGGAAAATATAGCGCCCGACGATAGAGGTGCCACGTCGCGTGCCCCAAGATCGGCAGCGCAACAAAAAGCCCGAGGAAATAGGGCAGCATGGCCGCAAGCATCGAGAGGCCGATGACCCCCGCCCAAACCAACATGACGATCTTGTTTACGGCCACGGTTTTTACGGAAACAATCATTGCGGTCACAAAATCGATTTCCCGGTCCAAAAGAAGCGGCAGGGAAACCACGGTCAGGGCATAAACCAGAAACGCGACCAAACCGCCAACGATAAACTCAAATCCGATGAGCATCTGTCCTTGGGGTGTCGCGAATATTTCCCACGAGGTCGAGATATTGGTGAGAGACATATTGCCCAGAAAAAGGGCCAGCGACATGTGGGCAAAAAAGCTCCAAAACAGGAAAATGATAACCAGAATTGCGCCAACCCATGGGACTTGCCGCCCCCGTTCGCGCCAAACGACGCCCAAAATATCCGACCATCCCAACGGCTCGCCAACCTCAAGCCGCCGACTGACCTCATAAAGGCCAACCGCGGCAAAGGGCGCCACTAGAGGAAAGCCAAGCGAAAGCATGAGAGTCCACGCAAATGTACCGGCGCCACTGACACCGAGGATAATGCCGCAGATCACGTAAAAACTACTGAAAAATATACCGAAAAGCGGTGCCCGTTTAAAATCACTCGCGCCCATTGCAATACAGGCCCGAAGCTCAAATAGGGTAATTTTGCCAATTTCTGGTGGGTCCGAGGCCTCTAGCCGTGGGTTGTCGTGTTTATCCTGCATGCGTAGCGTATCCCCTTTGGGAAAGGCTAGCCTGCGACTAGACGCAAATCAATCGTGAGGACGCGTTCGCGGCACGTTGATGTCAAGTTTTGCATCCACACGCTCAGTTATGTCGTCTAGCGAGGCTTCCAGTTGAAGCCGCAGACGTTCCATTTCGACCTCTGACACTTTGCGCGGCACATCGTGCGGCCACCGCTCGCAATACCGAACACCTTTGTTAAACGGCCACGCCACCATCGCTTGATCCCATGAGGCTCCGAAAATCTTGTGCCGCTTGGTTGCAAATGCGGCAACAAAAATCGGGCAACCGGTTGCGCGCGCCCAAAGCAAAGGCGCGGTTTTGGCAACGCGGGCGGGGCCAGTTGTTCCGTCCACCGCGATTCCTACCGAAACGCCTTCGCGCATTTTTCGTAGAACCTCGCGGGACATAGAAAAACCGCCCTCTCCCTTGGGCATCGCGATGGTTTCAAATCCAAATTCGGTTTGCACGAGCCCAGCCATGCGCCCGCCCTTTGCTTCCGACGTTAGCGAGCAAATTCGTCCCGCTTTGAGGTCAAACAGATAAGGCGCCATGAGGAGGCGTTGATGCCACAGAACAACGATGATCGGGCCGCTTTTAAGAGCCGTGCGCATGTCATCAAACCCCTCGCTTTGCCAACGGGTCGTGATCCAAACAAAGCGTACATAGTTAGCCAGAATTTTGGCAACAATCCGGTTGAAGACCCGACTGTTTGCTATCTTTTTACCAAGCGATTGCTTCTTTTTCCCCGACATATTTCCCCGAGCGTTTTTTGTTTTCTGGAAGGTGTGCCTATGAAGTCTTCGTTGGTACGTCAAACACCCGCGAAAGGGAACGCCATTCATGGGCGTGCCACACCTAAAGCAGCGGAGCGAACAGACGTGCGATCGGCGCACCGATGCGCAATAATCTCGACTTCTCGTTAAGGTTATAGGCCACCATTTTGCAACGCGTGAAATCTTCTTCCAACATTGCCGCCACGGCGCACGCGGCTCGCTTATCAAAAACCATAACCGTAGCCTCGAAGTTTAACCGACAGGAGCGGTTGTCCATATTTGTTGTACCAATTGATGCGATAGCCTCATCAACGACCAGAACTTTCTGATGCATGAACCCGTCTTGATACTTCAAGATCTTCACTCCGACCTCGCGCAATTCGTCAAAAAAGGCAAAGGCCGCCAGCCATGTAAGATAGTGGTCGGCCTTCTCGGGTACCATGATCCGAACGTCGACTCCGCGCAGGGCTGCCAGCTTCAAGACGGTCAGAATATCAACATCTGGAACCAAATAGGGGGAGGCAATCCAAATCCGGTTTTTCGCGGCGGAAATAGCGGCACAGAAATAGAGACTGCCTGTTTCAAGGGTATCCGCGGGGCCCGTGGCCATAAGCAGCGCATCCATATTTTCGGGCGCACGTGTGGGTGACCAATTCAGATTGTCCCCCAAAACCTGCTTTGTCGCCCAGTGCCAGTCTTCGGAAAACACGAGTTGGAGTTGCAACACGACAGGCCCGATCAGGCGGCAATGCGTGTCGCGCCATGGCCCAAACGCGGGGTCACGTCCCATGTATTCGTCCCCCACATTGAGGCCGCCTGTAAACCCAATCACACCATCAACCACCAAAGTTTTGCGATGATTTCTAAAGTTGATTTGAAACCGTGTGCGTGGCCCGTGAAGGGAATGGGCATTTACAGTCTCGATGCCACTATCTTCGAGTTCCGCCAAATATTCAGTGGGTAGTTTTGAACTTCCAACCGCATCAAATAGGAGGCGCACATGGACACCACGAAGCGCGGCATCAATGAGTTTCTGTTTAAACTCGCGGCCAAGGGTATCGTCTTTGATGATATAGAACTGAACGAGGATGTAGCTTTTTGCACTGTCGATGGCGGCAAACATACTCGAAAATGATGCGGCCCCATTTACAAGAATCTCCACAGAATTGCCCGAAACAATGGGGGCCTGTGCGATACTCTCAAACGCTTGATACCCGACATTGTCGTCATCGCCAACTGGCTCAAATTCCTTCGCGAATGCCGCGATCCTCGCAATAACGCGTTGGGAATCCCGTCGTGCAACGATGTACCCTTTGAAGCGAAAATTCCCAAGAAAGAGATATGCTGGAATGCCGATCATTGGCAGACCAAGGAGCAAAAAAACCCAGGCCACGGACCCTTGCGGCGTGCGCGCGGACGCCACCGCGAAATAGGCGAAAAGCATAGCCGTCGTCCAGAGAACGATGGTACCGATTAGAAGGAGAAACACCAGCATCGCCACCCCTTTCCTATTGCGGTTTAAGTTTGGTTTTCGCTTTGTTTAAGCTCAATGAGGGCTTCATTGAAAGAGGCCCCCAAAATCAGAAGGGCGGCAATGAGATAGAGAAACATCAACCCGGACATCACCCCCGCGAGGCCCGCATAGGTCACGCTATAGTTCGCGAAATTCCCCAAATAAAAGGTGAACAGCTTTGCAAAAACGGCCCAAAGCGCGATTGTCAGCAAAACACCTGGCCATACGGACCGAAACGAACGCTTGGCGCCCGTCAAAATGGTATGGCATGCAAAAACGCCGAAGATCAGGGGGGTCGCAGCCAATAACACGCGCAAAAATTCGTTATTGAGCACTTCTAGCGGCAAAATTGGAATCACATCCTGAAAGTACGAGAAGTAGATCGGCAGGCCAACAAGAAGGACGGCCACACCAATCAACGTAATGGTGCCACACAAAACGAACAATATGCAGGTTAGCCGCTTGCGCCAATAGGGCCGGAGGTCTGGTCTACGATAAGACTTTGAAATCGCGCGGCGAATAGCATCAACACCCGTCGACGCGAAGAAAACGGTGAGGAGCAAGTTCAATGTGAGGGTTTGCCCAGAGCCTTGGGCCAGAACCGCACGCAGTTCACGCATAATCGGTTCGGCGACGACATCGGGCCAACCGCCAAAAATCAATTCCATCATTTCAGTGGTATTCAAGCTTGTGGTTAACTGACTGGCCAATGCGAGCAGGAAGATCGTAAACGGAAAAATGGCCATCATAATGGCCATAGCAACGTGGCTGCACATTATCCAACCATCGCGAGCATCAAAATCTTTGAGAGCGATAAAGAACGCTCGAAAGACCTGATTAGTTGTCATTTGTCGGGCCCATTGTCAAAACTTTCGCCCCCCCCTCGCAGCAGAGCTACGAGGGGGGAAGTGTATTAAGCCGTGGCGGCTTTGCTATTCAGAGACATCATAATCAGGGAAACGCCGCTTGAAATCAACTCAATAGCCAACAACACACCAAGAATCGTAACGGCAGATTGAGGAAAGTCTGAGAAAATCATCAAAGCCAAGATAACCGACAACGCGCCCGAAATAAGGACAGGCCAAAAAGCGCCCGTTCCTTTGAGAGAGAATGAGACGACGACCTTGGTGATGCCGATCACAAGAAACAGAATCGCAACCAAAAGGGTAAGCGAGATAATCCCAGCGAACGGATTATTTAACAAGGCAACGCCAAGCACAATGCTCACACCACCAGCAAGGGCTGGCCATACTTTACTACCCGTACCCTCATGTTTGAGCGCCGCATAGAGCTGCACAACGCCACCGATCAGGAACGACCACGCCGCGATTGCGGTCGCCGTGAGAGTTGCGGCAAGGGGATTAGCAAGTGCGAGAATGCCCCCAGCGACGAGGACGATACCAGCTATAAACCACAATAACCAATGTTTCATTTTATATATCCTTTTGATGGACTTAACCTAAATCAGACTCTGCGCATAATAACCTTCGTCAGGCGACAATTCTAATAGGCTTACGTAATTTGAGTCGGCGCACAGTAGATTTTGTGCAACACAGATAAGACGGCTTCAGCTTCCTTCGAGGCGACGCTGTAATAGATCGTTTGCCCGTCGCGGCGTGTTTTGACCAGCTCTGCGGCGCGTAGCTTTGCCAAATGGTGAGACATTGCAGGCTGAGACAGTCCGCAAATTTCGGTGAGCACTTGCACCGATTTCTCGCTCCCTAAAAGATGACAAAGAACCTTGAGTCGTACGGGTTGTGATAGCATATTCATTAAATGAGCTGCGGCGTCCAAATGATCGTCCAGCGCGTTGATTGAGATATCCATGAATTTACCCCTTGTATATACGCAAGTGCTTATATAAGTATTTATCAATAGAAACGCCGAAACGCAAGCCGTTCTGTGTATCTAAGTAAGAAAACAAATGTTGTCTCTACCCAAAAACGCTCTCTTTAATACTAGAACTTCTAAACTATCGTGAGGTTCGACCATTTGGGAAAAGCGCCAATGCTGAACTAGGAGGACGCTATGTCTGGTTATCCCGTTGATATGAAACAAAAAACAAATGTTGAGGCCTTCTTTGATGAGGCGACAAATACCATCAGCTATGTGGTCTCAGATCCGGACACCAAAACCTGTGCCGTCATCGACAGCGTGATGGATATTGATTACGCTGCGGGTCGCATAACCTATGAGCACGCGGACAAAATCATCGCATTCATTCGCGAAAACGGCCTTAACCTTGAATGGATCATCGAGACTCATGTCCATGCCGATCACCTCTCGGCCGCCCCTTACATTCAAGGAATTCTTGGCGGGAAAATCGGCGTTGGCGACCAAATTTTGGTGGTTCAGGATACCTTCGGAAAAATCTTCAATGAAGGCACCGAATTCCAACGAGATGGTAGCCAATTTGATGCGCTATACAAAGATGGCGACACCTATAAGATCGGATCCCTGAACGCGTTTGCGATGTACACACCGGGCCACACGCCAGCCTGTATGGTTCATGTCGTGGGCGACGCTGCGTTCGTGGGCGACACGTTGTTCATGCCCGACGGCGGCTCAGCACGGGCTGATTTCCCAGGCGGAGATGCGGGCGAACTCTATGACAGCATCCTCAAAGTATTGAAACTGCCTGACGATATGCGGTTGTTCATGTGTCACGATTACGGACCAAATGGCCGCGATATCGCTTGGGAAACAACCGTGGGCGAAGAAAAAGAACACAATATCCACGTCGGAAAAGGCAAAACACGGGAAGAATTCGTGAAGTTCCGGACCGAACGCGACGCCACGCTCGGAGTTCCAAAACTTATCATTCCGTCGCTTCAAGTGAACATGCGGGCGGGTGAAGTTCCGCGCGACCCAGACGGCAACCCCATGCTTAAAGTGCCCGTAAACAAGCTCTAGATCCAAGGAGATCCAAACGTGTCTAACATCAGAAAAGTCACAGAGATTTTCTCTGTGAGTGAGCAAGTGTTGCCCAGCCAACTGGAAAAAATTGCAGAACTTGGGTTTAAAACAATCATAGATAATCGCCCCGATGGCGAAAGCTCTGACCAACCAAACTTCGTTGAGATTGAGCGCGTCGCGCAAAAACTTGGCCTTAAAGCGATCTATATCCCTGTTGTGAACGGTCAGCCCACGGAGGCCGCGGCAAAAGATTTAAAAGCAGCACTTGGCGACACGCCAACTCCGGTCCTCGCCTATTGTCGTTCTGGCGGTCGGTCGATGGCGTTGTGGACACAGGCAATGGAAAGTTAAGTTAGGCAAAAACATGCATAGATACCTGCCAATTCTCACGTGGGGTAAGACCTATTCCCGCACGGCATTTTCCAACGATATGGTCGCCGCGTTGATTGTGACGATCATGTTGATCCCACAATCGTTGGCCTACGCATTGCTAGCAGGGCTACCACCGGAAGCGGGTCTCTATGCATCCATCCTCCCGATTATCCTTTACGCCATTTTCGGGACCAGCCGCGCGCTCGCCGTAGGGCCGGTTGCAGTTGTCTCCCTGATGACCGCGGCGTCCATTGGCGCCATCGCGGAGACGGGTACGGCGGGCTATGCAATCGCAGCCCTGACGCTCGCCTTTTTGTCGGGCGGCTTCTTGCTGCTTATGGGGATCTTCCGTCTCGGCTTCCTCGCCAATTTCCTGTCGCATCCCGTGATCTCCGGTTTCATTACAGCCTCAGGCGTGTTGATTGCCGCGAGCCAGCTCAAGTATATCTTTGGCATTTCAGCGCAGGGACACACCCTTCCTGAACTTGTCACTTCCCTTTTCAATGGCCTGCCGCAAACCAACTTTATCACCCTTACCCTAGGCGTTTTGGCCACCGCATTTTTGTTTTGGGTCCGCAAGGGACTTAAACCTCTGCTGTTGAAAGCAGGGCTGTCGGCCACGGGCGCGGAGTTTGGCGCCAAAGCTGGACCCGTTTTCGCGGTGGCCCTGACCACTGTGGCGGTCTTTGCGCTCGGTCTTAAAGATATGGGTGTCGCAATTGTGGGCGAGGTCCCGCAATCCCTTCCGCCATTCACCCTTCCCGATATCTCTCCAGACCTACTGTCTGCCCTCATCGGACCCGCGATTCTAATTTCGGTGATTGGGTTTGTAGAAAGCATTTCCGTGGCCCAAACACTGGCAGCAAAGAAGCGCCAACGCATCGACCCAAACCAAGAACTCATTGGGCTGGGCGCGGCCAATCTCGGAGCGGCTTTTACCGGTGGTTTTCCCGTGACTGGCGGCTTTTCCCGCTCGGTTGTGAACTATGACGCAGGGGCCGAAACGCCCGCCGCTGGGATTTTCACCGCTATGGGCTTGGCCGTTGCCGCCCTTGCCCTGACGCCGCTTATTTTCTTTCTTCCTAAAGCGACCCTTGCCGCCACCATCATCGTTGCTGTGATGAGTCTGGTGGACTTTTCGATCCTCAGAAAAACATGGGCCTACTCAAAAGCCGATTTTGCCGCCGTTTTGACGACAATTGTCATCACACTGGGAGCTGGCGTTGAAATCGGCGTTTCTTCAGGCGTTGTGCTGTCCATATTGGTACACCTGTTCAAATCCTCACGCCCCCATATGGCCATTGTGGGACAAGTGCCGAACACCGAACATTTTCGCAATATTTTGCGTCACGAGGTTGAGATCCACCCCGAAATCCTGACGCTCCGAGTGGACGAAAGTCTGTATTTTGCCAACGCGCGTTTCTTGGAGGATCAAATCTATGACCTTGCCGCTCAGCGCCCAGATTTGAAGCATGTGATATTGCTCTGTTCCGCAGTGAACGCGATTGACATGAGCGCCCTGCATTCACTTGAGGCCATCAACGAGCGGCTTGCAGCATCCGGTGTTACCTTTCACTTGAGCGAAGTGAAAGGCCCCGTTATGGATCGCCTTCTGCGCATTGATTTTCAGAAAAAACTCAGCGGCCAAATATTTTTGTCACAACATCAAGCGATAACGACGCTAACTTTACGCACCGCAGAAATGGGTTAAGCTAGGAGGTCGAATGACTCTCCGTCTGAAGTGACAATCATGTGACCCACTTGTGCCCCGTCGGTAAGAAGCCAAACGGCGCGCCCTGTTCCAGAGTAAACGATGTAGGCATCTTGAATGTTGTCATTGCCGAGTCGGCCGTTGGAGTCGCTGGCATGGCCATAAACAACGGAAAAATCACTGCGTGTCGCACTTCCACCCATAAAGAGACGATCTCCTTGGGAGTGGTTGAAGTCCGTTATAACATCGCGACCGTCGACAGAAGTTCCAGAGTGGTAAAACTTATCTGCCCCTGATCCACCAGTGATTTCATCGCTGCTTCCGCCACCATTAAACAGGTCACTACCGGGACCGCCGTCGAGGAGGTCGGAGTATGAGCCGCCATACAACGTGTCGTTTCCATAGCCCCCATAGAGACGATCTTCGCCGGCATCTCCAAATACAAAATCGTCGCCAGAGCCCCCACCTATGAGGTCATTCCCATCGCCACCATAGACGCGGTCATTGCCAGCGTCGCCGTAGATTGCGTCATTTCCATCAGCCCCATAAAGTCGGTCTGCTCCATTCCCTCCATGCAAAGCGTCTGAGCCATCGCCGCCACCAAGAAGGTCGTTACCATTGGCGCCATAGAGGTCGTCATTACCTGCCTCGCCGAGAACGGTATCATTCCCCTCTCCTCCGCCAAGAAGATCATTGGCATACCCGCCCTCCAGCCGGTCGTTGCCATCGTCACCTAAAAGCGTGTCTTCACCGTAGCCGCCAAATAGCCTGTCGTCACCATAGCCGCCTTCTAATCTATCGTTGGCGTTACCGCCTTCCAGTTGGTCGTTGCCGGTGCCACCAACCAATCTATCGTTTCCGTTGCCACCCAAGAGCCTGTCATTGCCCCCGTAACCGATCAAGACATCGTTGCCGTCGCGTCCATCTATATAATTGCGAGCACTGTTCCCAGTGACTCTGTCTTGGCCACTCCCCGCTATGTAGTGTTCAATCGTCGTCCCTGCTGAAATGGCTATATTCCCAATCAACCCAAAGGCATCCGAAACATACCCAGCCCGCAACTCTATACGCTGATCGTTTGTATCGTTTGAGAAGTTAATTATGTCGATTCCATCACGGTCATAGATCGTGAACGTGATGGGATCTCCGCCATAGATTGAGGCGTTGGGGGAAACTGTGGCATTCCACAAGTCCGCCATATATCCACCGTGCGTGTTGCCAACCCCATAGGTCGTATTGCCAGCTGACACCGAACTGGCACCCGGCGTTCCATAGAGGTCTTGAATCGCTACGATATCCGAACGCATGGCGGTGACCACCCCAGCTCGACTGGCCGTAATAGCGGTGTTTTCCGTTTGGTCAAAATACGACATAACTGACATTTGCCACGAGTCATTGCTGAATTCTTCGTCCGCGCCATATTCTGCGTCGCCGTTGTAATTCCCTTGATGACCAAGGCCAAGAGCGTGCCCGATCTCATGAAGATAGGTTGAGAAACTATAGCTATCTAAGGATGTGCCGTAACTCGCGATCCAAGAGGAGTCTATGGAAACAGTCGCGGAGTTCGTTGTTGTCCCGCTGGCGGAATAACCAGAAGAAGCCCCTCCTGAGGAGGGTTCGTCGAATTCAATATCTGCGGAACCCGAAATTTCGACAAAGTCAATGTTTGCAACCGCTTCCCAAGCCTCAAACGCCCAGCGCGCAAGTTGCTGCGCCCCCGAAGAAAGCCCTGTGATATCCACTGAAATCTGATTGGAAGAGCTGGTATCAAACGTATGCCGATTGCGCCCTGTATCGTTCCAATACCCGTCAGTGAGATAGGCGGCCATCGCATTGATTGACCCTATGGACGGCGCGGCCTCGGCTTCTATATTCAGCGAATACGACCCTGATGACGCACTCTGATAACTGCCTGCCGAAAGATAATAGGTGCCCGAAGATGTCGCTGTGAAGGAGAGTTCCGAATTGTAGCCATTACTATCATCATTTTCAGCGATTTCGGTTCCCGAGGAATTATGAACACGCAAATAGGGGTCGTCCAAAGTATTTCCATCAAGGGAAACCGTATAGCGTTGCCCCGCGGTCAATGTAACGCGTACCCAGTCGTAGTTGTCGCTACCTGAGGTCAACGACCCTGAGAACGTGTCGCCGACGGACAGAAAAGCCGTCGTCGCAGTGCTTCCCGCGGCATCACCGTTCTCAGATCGCGCTGCAAAATCGACAATGTCACTTTCCAACTCAGAATTCTGATCGACGCGAAGCGCAGGCATAACTATTCCCATTCATACTTTGTTGTGCGAAAACTGGTTCCGCGGTGGTCCTATTATCGTGCATTTCTCCGAAAAAATGAAGTCGAAACACGTTTCCGAAGATCTGTAAGTGCCCTTCGTTGGCAAAAACGTAAGTCATTGTCCAATTGAGCAAAATTGTTCAACTTTTAGGATAGAGTTCTCTGCCTTCGAAATTACGTCAAAGGTTTGCTCATTTTATGGCACTCATTTTAAACATCGTTCGCAGGTTAATTCATCAGGTCAAACGTCGCACCGGCGGAGTTTATATTGATCTGATCCAGAGCGGCCCCATCAATTAAAATCCAAGCGGTTTGCCCTGTGGGAATATAAACAATATGCGCCTCACGAATATTATCGCTGCCCATGCGCTGCCCATTTGTTTCACTGGAGTGTTGCAGAACAACTCTAAAGTCGCTCTCTGAGGCCGCGTGCGAGAAAAGCAACCTATCACCTTCCCTGCCATCATAATCCATGACTGTGTCCGTTCCGTTTCCCCAATAGCTATTGTGGTAAAACCTATCCGCACCCATTCCGCCGTGAAGCCTGTCATTACCGATCCCACCAACCAAAAGATCATTACCGACCCCGCCATAAAGCGTGTCCGAACCTACACTGCCGTTTAGCGTGTCGTTGCCATCCCGACCCATGATGACGTCATTTCCATACCCACCATTGATATAATCATGGCCAGAGCCGCCGTCGATCACGTCGCCTCCATCTGCTCGAGAGCCGCCACCGAAAAGGAAATCATCCCCGTCGTTGCCAAAAAGCCGATCAACCCCGTCACCGCCATAAATCCGGTCATTTCCGGCTTCACCGTATAAAGTGTCGTTGCCCGCGCCACCTCCAATGAGGTCAGAACCATAGCCGCCGAGGACTAGATCGTTACCCGCGCCGCCCAATAGGTCATCGTTGCCAATGCCGCCATAAAGGCGATCGTTGCCTGCGTCACCGTTCAATATGTCGCGATCGGACCCACCTGAAAGCGCGTCGTCGCCATTCCCCCCGTAGAGGAAATCATACCCGTCGCCACCCTGAAGATAGTCGTTCCCGTGGGCCCCATAGAGCCTGTCATTTCCATCCTCGCCCCGAAGGGTGTCGGCTCCTATTCCCCCACCCAAGAGATCGTTCCCCTGACCGCCATACAATTGGTCATTACCCGTGCCGCCCAAGAGGTCATCATTGCCAAGGCCGCCATAAAGGCGATCGTTGCCTGCGTCACCGTTCAATATGTCGCGATCGGACCCACCTGAAAGCGCGTCGTCGCCATCTCCCCCGTAGAGGAAATCATACCCGTCGCCACCCTGAAGGTAATCGTTCCCGTGGGACCCATAGAGCCTGTCATTTCCGTCCTCGCCCACCAGGGTGTCATTCCCCAAGCCTCCACCCAAAAGGTCGTTCCCCTGGCCGCCATACAATCGATCATTCCCAGAACCTCCTAAAACGTCATCGTTGCCAACGCCGCCATACAGCCGATCATTGCCAGCGTCGCCGTATAATTTATCGCGATGGTACCCTCCCGAAAGGACGTCGTCGCCATCCCCCCCAAATAAGGTGTCATATCCGGTTCCACCGTCAAGATAGTCGTTTCCCCAATACCCATTGAGAAGATCATTTCCTGCTTCTCCAAAAAGTTGGTCACCCCAAGTTCCGCCATAGATCATGTCGTTTCCAAGGCCGCCACGAAGATAATCAGCGCCAACTCCGCCAGCAATAAGATCATCTCCGTCGAGGCCATAGATTTTGTCGTTGCCATCTAGTCCAAAAAGTCGATTTCCACCGTTGTTACCCGTAATCGTATCGGCTTGATTGGTTCCTGATACGTTTTCCACCTCCTCAATTGTGTCTTTATTTCCAAAGCCATCCCATGCCACGCCCACATGCAAATTGACTAATACGCCAGATGTGCCACCGCTGGCGGCATCATAAACATATGCCACGGTGTCATTCCCGCGCCCCCCTAAGAGGTAATCTGCCCCCGCGAGTCCGACCAGAATGTCATTCCCGTCGCCTCCATCGAGAGTGTCGTTGCCGCCGTAGCCACGCAAGAAATCAGCCCCTCCTAATCCATAGAGAATATCAACGGCACTAGACCCCTCCATTACGTCATTATCCGCACTGCCATTGCGCGCACCTTCGGGTAAAATCCACGAGACCGGAGTATGGGTCGCATTCACGATCGTCATTCCAGCGAGTGTGGCATGGTAAATGGGCTGGCCATTGGCAGACATAAGGCTGATGACTTCGTCTCCAAAGGTCAGCAGTGCGCCACTTGATGTCGTTGTGACCGTAAGCTGTTCGATGCTTCTGAAGAGCGTAAATCCTGAGAGATCAAGAATGTCCAAAGTGGCATCAAAGTCGAGGATTGTGTCGCGTTGACCATCTTCGGACAGGATAAATGTGTCGCGCCCTGCGCCGCCCCGCAGCTGATCCACCCCTGATCCATCCATGAGAATATCGTCGCCCGCACCTCCCGAAATCTCGTCGTCTCCGTTTGCGCCAAACAGAATATCGTCACTGGCCGAACCGGTTATCGTGTCATTGCCACCCGTACCAGTTCGCGTTTCTCCCACCTCACCAATTGTCGCAGTAAGCTGGGTAATTCCGGCCTCCACGCCACTCGCCGCAAAAATTTGCAACTCGCCGTTCTGGTCAGACATCGTCACAGCTGAAATATTTTCCAAGGCCATTTGGACGGTGTCAGCCATGCTGGTTAAATGATGCAACCGACCATCAGGCAAAAGAGTGAACAGACTCAACCCATCATCCGCCCCCCCGACCAGAACATAGGTGCGCCCATTACTCACGATGGTTTCCATTGTTGTTACATTCTGAAACCGCGTCGAGAGGTCATCAATGACATGATCGACTGGCACAAGAGTTCCACTGCCATACATCCGCAGAACGGAAATGGACGAACTCCCCCTTGCGGCGACAAGGACATAATCTCCACTGTTATTAGAGACCGTCGAGATCGCCGAAATGTCGCTAATCCCAAGGCCTTGCTCTGTGCCCATACTTCCAACGGATGTAAGCGTTCCGTCGCCTCCAATACGATAGCTCGTGACATTGTCGAGCGACGCGGACCCGACCAAAAGGTACGTTGCGGAAGCATTGGTGAGAGTTGTCATCCCCGCCACATCTTCGCCCGTCCGCCCGCTCGACAAGGCTTCAGACCCCCTTTGGGTCATCACTCTGTCGCTATCAATTCCATAAATCGAGATGCCAGCAATGCCCGAGTGCGCCGAGAAAAGAAACATCGAATCTGCCACCATGACACAAGTTACATCCCGCAAATTCGCCTCAAATGGAACGTCACTAGCGAAAGTCTCAAGTTTCGAAAAAACCCCCGATGAAGCATAAGTGAAGGACAGCAAATTATCAGCCTGCAAACCCGAAGAAATAACATAAGTGCCGCCCTCCATTGTGAAGGTTTCAAGTGCTGTCGCAACTCCAGGGACTTCGATTTGACTATAGGCAGTCTGGCTTCGGAAAAGCGCATCCCAACCAGAACCCAACTGATAAGACGTCACGCCATTGCCAGCTTGGGACGCCGCATACAACGATGCCACCCCATCATTCCATTGAACAGCCATGTCGGAAATACCCGACCAATAGCTCTCATGGCCGCCCAAAAGCGTTGTTTTGTAAGAGAAATAAGCCACGCAGGCTACCCCATTTGTTATACTGCGCCCACACGCATGCTGGGAAGATAGCGGCCAGATGGATAACAAAACGTTTTCCAAATGTGGCACCCATAAGGTATTTACAAACAATCCTTAACAAATGCGTTTTGAATACGCCCTTTAAGGTCGGCGGTTCCCCCTGTGTTACAAATCCTTTTTGAAGCTTAAAACCTGTGCTAGAACAGCGGAAACGAGCGTGCATACCGCTCATTTTTACAAACGCAGGAACGGTCCTTGAAGATAGAGTCGGAAAATAAACAGGTCGCAATTTTGATGGCTACTTATGAACCTTGCGAGACTCTCGTGGAGCAAGTGGTGAGCTTTCAAGAGCAAGTGGCTGAGGACTTGTCCTTGATCGTCAGCGACGACTCTGAAGGGGAGCCTTCGGCTTTTTTGCGTCTCACACTTGAGCGGTTCTCCAAAGGCCCTGTAACGCTAGCAAGTGGCCCTCGCGAGGGGTTTGCTCAGAATTTCCTTTCGCTCATTCGCTTGGCTGGCCCCGATGTCGCCTACGCTTGCCTCTCGGATCAGGACGACGTCTGGTTTCCGGCAAAAATAGAACGCAGCCGTAATATGCTGGAAATCGAACCCGCAGATATTCCAACAATTTACTGCAGTCGGACCCTAAGGTGTGACAACGAATTAAAGTCGCTCCGACTGTCCCGGATGCCTGCCCGAACCCTCGGGTTTCCACATGCGTTGGTCCAAAATGTGGCGGCGGGAAACACGATCATGATGAACCGTGCCGCGCTTGATTTGCTGCAGGACGCCAGCTTGGAAGCGGGTGCAATTGTGGCCCATGATTGGTGGATTTATCAGATGATCACAGGTGTGGGCGGAAAGGTTATTTTTGATCAGGAACCGTCGCTTTATTATCGCCAACATGGCGGCAATCTCATCGGCGCGAATGTTGGCACCGCTGCCCTCCTCACGCGGACGCGCATGGTTGCCAACGGCAGGTTCAGCGAATGGAACGATATCAACATCGCCGCGCTGCGCCGCTCTGCGCATCGGTTTACCCCCGAAAACCAACGTCGCCTTGCACTGTTTGCGCGGGCGCGACGGCGGCGCGGGATTGCGCGCTTAAATGATCTGCAGAAAGTTGGCGTCTATCGGCAAACTAAGTTTAGCAACGCCGCAATGTGGAGTGCCATCGCCCTTGGCAAAATCTAGCGGGGAAATTTTTACCCTATGTTGATTTCCCCCATTTGAGTTTAAGACCGTGCCAAACTGGTAAAAAATTGCACCAAGGGACCAAACGTGACCCAACCTCGCCTCTCTCCGGAAATAATCAATGCCATTGGCGCCCGTGTTTTGCTGTCTGAGGGCGAAGCACTGGTTCATTTTGCCCAAAACCTGACGCCTGAATTCCATGTTGCCGTTGAAAAGATGCTCAAGTGCGAGGGGCGCATTATTCTCTCTGGGATTGGAAAATCGGGTCATGTTGCGCGCAAAATAAGTTCAACACTCGCGAGCACAGGCACGCCCTCGTTTTACGTTCACCCTTCGGAAGCAAGCCATGGCGATCTGGGAATGATCCGCCCCGAAGATGTCTGCATCCTGATTTCGAACTCGGGCGAAACTTTTGAGTTGGGTGACATAATCGCCCACACCCGCCGCTTCGCGATCCCAATGATTGCCATCACAAAACGGCCAGAGAGTGCGCTCGGATCAGCCTCTGATGTGACCCTAACCCTGCCCGATGTGCCCGAAGCCTGCTTGATTGGTATGGCGCCGACAACATCAACAACACTGTCACTTGCCCTTGGGGATGCCCTCGCGGTGGCCCTGATGGAACTTCGGGAATTCAAGCCCGAGAACTTTCGCACCTATCACCCCGGCGGCAAACTTGGCGCACAACTCATCAAGGTCAGCCAGTTGATGCACGGTGGGACAGCGGTTCCGATTGTCGCCGCCGAAACCCCGATGTCCGAAGCGATTTTGACAATGACTTCAAAAGGGTTCGGGATTGCGGGCGTTGTAGAAAACGGCCGCCTCATCGGGGTGGTTTCAGATGGGGATTTGCGCCGCAACCTCGTAGGGCTGATGGAGAAAACCGCACGGGAAGTGGCGACCCTCAATCCTGTCACGATCCGCGGCGACAGCCTTGCAGAAGAAGCGCTGCGCGTTTTGAATACGAAAAAGATCGGCGCCCTTCTGGTTGTCGACGACACGAATGCGCCAATCGGCGTGCTAAACATCCATGATTGCCTGCGGGCGGGGGTTGCATGAAAACAGTTATTCTAATTCCGGCGCGGTTCGCGTCTACGCGCTATCCAGGTAAGCCACTGGTCAAACTGACATTGCCGGATGGCACACAAAAATCGCTTATTCAAATGAGCTATGAGGCCGCCAAATCAGTACGCGGAGCGGATGAAGTTTTCGTAACAACCGATGACGAGCGGATCGCCGAGGCTGCACGCGCCTTTGGTGCCGATGTTATCATGACCTCCGAGAATTGCGCCAACGGCACAGAACGTTGCGCAGAAGCCATGCAAAACGCAGGATTAGAAGCCGATATTATCGTTAATTTGCAAGGCGATGCCCCCTTGACCCCACCTTGGTTTGTTGAGGCCCTCATCGACGAGCTGGAGCGTGACAATTCCGTGGGTATGGCAACGCCCGTTCTGCGCTGTGATGCCCAAACCTATGCCCTTTTCACCGAAGACCGCCGCAACAATCGCGTTGGAGGAACAACAGCCATCTTTAACAAATTCAAAGACGCGCTGTATTTCACCAAGGAAGTCGTCCCTTATGTCGACCCTAATAAAATTCCAAACCCAATCCCCGTTTTCCATCACGTTGGCGTCTACGCCTATCGCCCCGATGCCCTCGCCGATTATGGCAGTTGGGAAACAGGCCCGCTTGAAAGACTCGAAGGATTGGAGCAACTCCGTTTCTTGGAAAACGGCCACCCCATTCGCTGTGTTGAAGTGGACGGCAGGGGGCGGGTATTTTGGGAACTCAACAATCCACAAGATGTCGCACGCATTGAATCCGTTCTAGGAGCCCAGTTATGAGCAAGATCGTAAACATCGGTGATATCGAAGTTGGTGGTAAAAATCCGTTTTTCCTCATCACCGGACCATGCCAGCTAGAGTCCCTTGAGCATTCGCGCATGATGGCCGAGAAGATCGCTGAAGCATGCGAGCCGACAGGAACGAAGTTCGTTTTCAAGGCCAGCTACGACAAAGCCAATCGCAGTTCCATCGGGACAGAGCGCGGGCTTGGCGTTGACAAGGGTTTGCAAATTTTGGACGATATTGCCCGCGAGTTTAATGTTCCCGTGATTACCGATGTGCACCTTCCTGATCATTGCGCCATCGCCGCCGAAGTTGTCGACGTCTTGCAAATCCCTGCGTTTTTGTGCCGCCAAACCGACTTGCTCCTCGCAGCAGGCGAGACTGGCAAGGTGATCAACGTGAAAAAGGGTCAGTTCCTTGCGCCTTGGGACATGGGCAATGTCGCCGAAAAAATCGCAAGTACGGGCAATGATAACATCATGCTGTGTGAGCGCGGCACGAGCTTTGGGTACAACACTTTGGTTACCGATTTCCGTGGCCTGCCAACGATGGCCGCTACGGGCTACCCCGTCATTTTCGATGCGACTCACTCGGTTCAACAACCCGGCGGGAAGGGCACGTCTTCGGGCGGTCAGCGCGAATTTGCGCCCGTTTTGGCGCGTGCGGCAGTGGCGGTCGGGGTTGCTGGATTGTTTATCGAAACACACCAAGATCCGGACAACGCGCCAAGCGACGGGCCGAACATGATTCCGATTGATCAAATGGGCGCCCTGATTGCAAACTTGCGTCGTTACGACGCGATTTCCAAAGAGTAATTGCCGTCCTGAGGGCGTGTTCCTTAAACCGTGAACTCGAATACTGCTAATCCCCTAGTTTTCTGGTGCGAGCAGTGATATTTGCCGTTCGTCAAACAAGTATTTCGAAAGGCAGGTGCGCTGTGCCACCCTTAAAATCAAAAACCTCGACACATGGTCGCAACATGGCAGGGGCCCGTGGCCTTTGGCGTGCGACCGGCATGAAAGACGACGATTTCGGCAAGCCGATTGTTGCGATTGTGAACTCTTTCACGCAGTTTGTTCCCGGACACGTACACCTCAAAGACTTGGGGCAAATGGTTGCGCGCGAAGTCGAAGCCTCGGGTGGTGTTGCCAAAGAATTCAACACCATCGCGGTGGATGATGGCATTGCGATGGGTCACGACGGGATGCTTTATTCCCTGCCCTCACGCGAAATCATTGCCGACTCGGTTGAGTATATGGTCAACGCGCATTGCGCCGATGCCATGGTTTGCATTTCAAACTGCGATAAAATCACTCCTGGTATGTTGATGGCCGCGTTGCGGTTGAATATCCCAGTTGTGTTTGTTTCCGGTGGCCCAATGGAAGCCGGAAAAGTGGTGCTGGATGGCGAAGAACGGTCCCTTGATCTGGTCGATGCAATGGTTGCCGCAGCTGACGAAACCATGAGCGACGACGATGTGGCTGCGATCGAACGCTCTGCTTGTCCAACCTGCGGTTCTTGCTCGGGTATGTTCACCGCGAACTCGATGAACTGTTTAACCGAGGCGCTTGGATTGGCGCTTGCGGGGAATGGTTCGGCACTAGCGACACACTCTGATCGTAAAGAATTGTTCCTCGAAGCGGGCCGTTTGGTCGTTGACCTTGCGCGCCGCTATTACCACGAAGAAGACGAAAGCGTTTTGCCGCGCAATGTGGCCACAAAAGCTGCGTTTGAAAACGCCATGACGCTCGATATCGCCATGGGCGGCTCTACCAATACGGTTTTGCACTTGCTCGCCGCAGCGCACGAAGGCGAAATCGATTTCGACATGTCCGACATCGACCGCCTTTCACGTGGCGTTCCGGTTTTGTGCAAAGTTGCGCCTTCGATTGCCAATGTGCACATGGAAGACATCCATCGCGCGGGTGGCATCATGGGCATTTTGGGCGAATTGGATCGCGCAGGATTGCTGGATACAACCGTCAACAACATCCACGCGGGCACCCTTGGGGCGGCCTTGGATAAATGGGACATCAAACGCACAGACGACGCAGCGGTGCACGAATTCTACCGTGCTGCACCGGGCGGAGTTCCCACGCAGGTCGCGTTCTCGCAATCACGGCGCTACAAGGCGTTGGATGATGATCGGGAAACCGGCATTGTGCGCTCAGCAGAGCACGCATTCTCGCAAGACGGTGGTTTGGCCGTGTTGTTTGGGAACCTCGCAGAAGACGGCTGTATCGTGAAAACGGCAGGTGTTGACGACTCGATCCTCAAATTCACTGGCCCTGCGAATGTTTTTGAAAGCCAAGATGACGCGGTTTCCGGCATTTTGACCCGCAAAGTGGCGAAGGGCGATATTGTCTTGATCCGCTATGAGGGACCACGCGGTGGGCCGGGGATGCAGGAGATGCTCTATCCCACGAGCTATCTAAAATCCCGCGGCCTGGGCAAAGCCTGTGCGCTTGTGACGGATGGACGCTTCTCGGGTGGCTCTTCTGGGCTTTCCATCGGGCACGTTTCTCCTGAAGCGGCCGAAGGTGGAACGATTGGACTGGTGGAGCAAGGCGATCTTATCGAGATCGACATTCCAAACCGGACGATCAATCTTGCTGTTTCGGATGAGGTTTTGGCCGAACGCCGTGCCAAACGGGACGCTGAAGGCTGGGTGCCGTCCAAACCACGCCCACGCAAGATCACGACAGCCCTGCGGGCCTATGCGGCTCTGACATCCAGTGCTGCAAAAGGTGCTGTTCGCGTCGTTAAATGAAACAACGGGTTGCGCTTCGACGGTCGAAGCGCAACCCTATTTATGCAATACTATGTGTTTCCACGGTTTGAAATTTCGACAAATCCATCGCAAGCCCTGTTGCGTTTGAAACAATAACAAGCTCCCAATTCCCCGCCTCTGCGTCTTTGCAATTTATCAAGAGTGAATCGATTTGGGGAAGTGTTGAATAAAGATACCCCAAGTTATGACCGCGTAATTTTTCAGGCGAAAGACAGGGATCGAAAATTCGCAGACGAAACCCAGCCTCGAGGAGTTTACGCGCCAAATCAACGTTTGGACTCTCGCGTAAATCATCTGTCCCCGCTTTGAACGCCAACCCTGCCATCAGCACCTCGGACTCGGGCGTCAGGTTGCGCACGATGTGGTCAAACTGATGGTTTTTATGCGCGTCGTTAGAGCGAATGAGACTGTCGATTAAATGTGTATTCGCGCCAACGTCGCTTGCGATATATTGCAACGCCCGCACGTCTTTTGGAAGGCATGAACCGCCAAATGCGCCGCCCGGGCGGGTGTAATACGGGGAGATGTTGAGCTTAGTGTCCGAGACAAAAATTTCATGTACCTGCTTTGCGGACACGCCCATTTTCTGGCAAACCCGCCCAAACTCATTTGCAAAAGCAACCTTCACAGCGTGCCACGAATTGTCCACAAACTTGGTAAATTCGGCCTCTTCAAACTGGGTAACAAAAACCTGCGCCTCAATGTTTTTGTTAAGTTCGTCCATGACAGCATTGGGTTTTCCGTCCGCCGTGCCGATGACAATTTTCGGCGGATTAAAGTAGTCGTTAATCGCCTGTGCCTCGCGCAAAAACTCAGGGTTATAGACAAGATCGACCTTGTCACTCCACGCCTCGCCCATGCTGGCTTTGAAAATCGGTATCACAAGTTTGCGAATTGATCCGGGGCGCATGGTCGAACGAAAGACTACTGTCAGTTTTTTTACAGGGTCCGTGCGGGCGATATTGGTCGCGATTTGGCGGGAAACATCCGCGATATATCGCATATCATGCGCGCCATCGATCCCGCTCGGCGTACCGACACATACGATGGCCATATCCGCATCCAACAGCGCGTCTTTCACCGATTTTGTGGCCGATAACCGCCCAGATTTGAAGGATTTCTCCATGAGCTCCTGAAGTCCGGGCTCTTCAAAGGGCGCTATGCAATTGTTAACATCGGTGATTTTGGTGTCGCTTACATCGACGCCGATGACTGTGTGCCCCTCACTTGCGATGCAACACGCTGCGGTGAATCCGACATATCCCATTCCGAAAATAGAAATCTGCATTGTGACGGCCCCAAGTTCAGTAAAAACACCTCAATTTGTACAGTGGGTGATGAATTAGGGATACGAAAAAGGAGCTAGTGGCAACTTGTTAACTCTCCTTTTGCGAGAGTGAAGGCCAAATGCAACACAACCGAGCGTTGCGTTGTCAACCGCTTAGGCCCGCTCGGGATATAAACACCTATCCCTTTCAACTCAGGAGACTCCAAAATGTTAGACCGCTACGAAGGTATTGCACCTGTTTCAAACGGCCCTGCAATTGACGCATTTGATATTGTTCCCAATGACACATCCGAATTGCCCGAAGTCACCCGCGCCCTTTTTGTGGGCCAAGGCGGCACAATTACTGCTGTGACGAAATCTGGAACAACCGTCACGTTTGAGAACGTCACAAATGGTGCGATTTTACCGCTGCGTATCTCCAAGGTGCTGGCCAGCGGCACCACCGCGCTCGCTTTGGTGGGATTAGTATAATGATTGGTTTGGGTCTTCCGCTTTGGCCGAACGCGCCCGCCGTGCAACCCGATACTTTAGGGTTGAAAATGTTGTGCGATTTCACAACAGGTTTCGCCGTTCTGAACGAAAACATCGTTCACATTTCGGATATCTTTGCGTGCACGCGTACAACTGAAGGGCGTTTGGAGGACGGAACAGTTTTCGCTCCAAATACCCTTCGCCTCTCCACACAAGGCCTCCTCATTGAAGAGGCCCGAAATAACGTCTTGCTAAACAGCTTCGCGCCAACCAACCAAACAGTCACATTGGCGGCGGGCACCTATACGGTGTCCGTTGGCGCAGGTGGATCAGCCTCCTTATCTGGAGCGGCGTCAGCCTCTGCGTCCGCAGGCTCAAGCGACACGTTTACTTTGTCCGGATCGGGCAATGTAGACTTGGCGGTGACGGGAAGCCCCATTTGGGTTCAACTCGAAGACGGCGCATTTTCCACCTCACCAATCGCCACGGGAACCACTTCGGTGACGCGATCTTATGATCGCGTCCAACCCCATGATCTCGGTTGGTTTACGCCTGACAACATGACCTTCACAATCGAATGGGAGCAGCTTCAAAACGGTTCTCTCGCGAGCAATGGTGTCGGGAATGTTGCGAGGTGGTCCGGAAATGCTGGCTATTCGCGTATTCGAGCGGGCAGTGCCACCTTTGCCCAAATCAGGAACGAAGCTGGCACCCTTGGCATGAATTCCGGAGTTGGCGGCGGCACAGTCGTGGGCATTCACACAATGACGCTCACGAGCAACGCTTCTGAATTCAAGATCGAGTGGTCGGAAAGCTTAAACGGAAGCGCGGGCAGTGTAACGTCGCAAAATGGACCGGGAGCAGCCCATGTTTCATCGATGAATATCGGCGGAAACGTGGGTGGCGAATTCATAAACGGATTCATACGAAAAATATCGATAACTTAATAACTCCAGCTCGCAGAAACGCGGGCTGGAAACTACTTTTTGAAGGCCAAATTCAAAAGACGACGCCGCCTATCGTTGTTAAAAAGGTATTCTGCAAACAGAAGAGACGTTGAGTTTTTAACGATGTAGAGGGCCGCGCCAAAATCGGACATTCTGATCCCAATTTTTGCCGCCGCCGGAAATCCAAGGCGTGTCGCTGACTCTGCACATATTTTCTGCGCCAATCGGCTTTCCAACCCAGTTACATTTTTCTTCGGTTTTGTGCCACTCATTGAGGAATTTTCCCCCAAACCTTCGAGAGAATTTGGCAGGGCTGTCAATCGCAAAAACCTTGCGAAGGCCTCACTTGTTTTGGGTGTATCACCCACCAAATCTTCGTAGCGGATAAACTGAAACTGTTCCGGCTTCTCTTTCAGCCAGAATTCCGTGCTGGCTGCGGCTTTTTTCCATGCGTACGCCAACACCACTGGGTTATAGCGCCGCCGATCATGCCACCACCCCTCGACATTTTTATAGGACGCCAAGACCGCATTTGGTTGCCGTAATTGACAGACGACCAAAGCTTGCGGAAAGCCCGCGTAAATACGATCCAAATGTTGGTGGTCCTGAGGCGTGTTCCACCCCCAGCGCGTCGCCCCCGCGAGAGTCGCCGCACGCTCAAATATCATGTGGAGCACATCGCTCCACAACAGAAAATCCGGCCATTCTGCACACACAAGTTGCTTAACCTCGCCAAGGTTATCCAGCGAAAGGTGGATCGGTTGCTCAAGTGTTTTACCAACTTCTTGTGTGCTGCGAATTTCCAAAATGCGGTAAACCCATTGCGCAACCCGAAATGCCTCGTCGCTGGTCAACGGTTCCCATAGGTTTTCTGCATCAATTTTTTGGAGGACATAGAAATCATTAACGATAAACACTGAAGGGTCTTCATTGAGCAGGCGGGTCAAAATTGTCGAGCCACTGCGCGGTTGCCCGACGATGACGATGGGATCATTTACGAATGTGGAATTAGGCGGCATCAATAGAAACCTTTGTTTCCAGCCAGCCGCTTTTCAGGTCGTTTGGAGCGAAGCGCGCTCTAAGGGAACACGTCGTTTCTCGTGTGCCAAAGCTACCCGAATAGGCAACCTCCTCAATCAAAAAATGCACGCGGGATCCGGAGCGCCGAAGCGTATCATCAGGTCGCAACCAAAGCTCGACACCAGCAATTTTTTTCCCATCCCGTAGCAAATCTACACTGCCATTTTCTCTTAAATTGACAGCGATCGAGGGATGTAAAACATAAGTCAAACACACCTCTTTGAGACCCTTTTTTGGTGTTCCCAGCAATTGGTCGCGGATTGAATAACCATATGGAGCATCAAGGGCTAATTTGCGTTCATGGATGACGCCGAAGGGTTTTTTATAGCCATCATGTCGCCCCACAGCACACAACCCGCCCGCCGTCTGCGACATTGGCACACGCTTTGCACGCGCGGGATTGGACCAATTGAACGCACCCGAAATTTTACTTTGATCCTTGGAGGACAGGCAGAGCGTGTTGTGCTGCATGGTCCCTCTGAACATGTCACGCGCCTCACCACCCGAGTGATATAGATACGTTCCCGCATCAACAAACACGGGTTGATCATTGAGATGCCACCAAACTGAAAGCGCATCGGCATGCCCGTGCGCCGCAATCGACAGATGCCCGAGGGGACCATGGTCAAGCGCGATTAGGCTTCTGAGCCCCTTCCCGGAATGTCGGAAAACACTGTAGCCACCCTCGTCGAAAAAACCCGCTCCTTCAGGTGATGGTCCTGCCGATGCTGCTCGGCCCGTCCAAATCTGACGTAAGTGGGCGCGATCCTTGAGTGGCGCATACTCTGGACAATCTGCAATTTCTGCCAAAGAAGAAAGGATGTTTCGCACATAATCCTCCTCCCGCGCACCACCTGAAAGAATGACCCGCCCCTCATCATCATCCCCAATGCGCGGAACATTTCCGCCCTCATCCATCATCCAGCGCAGATGTTTGGCCGAAGACTTTAAACGGTTCATAACTTGAGGTTCGAACTTTTCACCCTGATGGCGCGCCATGTTTAGAGCAAGCAGCACCCATTCTAGCGCAAAACAGGAATAGGTGGGGGATTGCTCGGCCCCGACACCATCCTCGTGAATTTGGCACAATATTTGCTCGCCGAGCTCAACGAAAGCCCTGTCCGCAAGGAGTTTCGCCTTATTTAGACGCGGCATCAGTCGACCAAGGATATAGGTCGCTGACAGTTCGGCGATCAAATGGTTATTCGCGGAGGAATATTTAGACGGATACCTGTTGAGCCAAACCAAATGAGCGTTCAATGTTTTGACAAGTTTTAACTTTAGGTTTTCGGGGATATTTTCTTGTCCAAGAAGCGAAACCGCCGTCGTAAAACTCATAATTCGAAGGGCCAGTTCGATGCCGGAATTCCAATTCACCCCTAGAAAAGGCGGATTGGAGTCGATCCAACTTTCCATCACTTCGAGGCAAAACCGCAGGTCTTCTTTCTGACCTTTCGCTCGAAATAACGCAGCAGCAACGGGCAAAATTTGCAGCCGATTCATTTCCCATGTGTATTTAATGTCGCCGCGATCAGGGCGATGCCGATAAGCGACGTCGAAACAGTATTTTTCGCGCTCCCAATACTCGCCACTTACTGGGTCAAAGTGCCATAAGTCGGCAAGAGGCACAGGATCCCATGTGCACCCAAGATAGTGCCAGCGACCAACCCGCGCACGCTCGACTTCTGTTTGCCATTCTTGCCAACAATTCTTAGTGACTTCTACAAACGTTTCTTGGGAAAACTCAAAAAGGGCGAGGGTTCCAAAATCACCGGCTTCAAGCGTAAAAGTGCGCCCACGCCGGCGCAGAGAATGCTCTTTCATCCGATGCACAACTTCTCTGGGAGACATCGACTTTAACCGGTCAAAGTACCACCTCAATTTTGACGACAATTCGCTATTCCCATGCACCTCTAGATACTTTTACCGCAAAACTTGAGAAATCCAGTCAAACGAAAAAGAATAAATATCAATCTAGAGATGTATTGACTATACCTTAAGTAGAGTTCCCTAAAAATATGTGACCGTCTCATAAATGCCAGAACCCACCCAATCCCCCGCTTTTACCTCTTTCGAAGAGTTGCAGGCTTGCGCGCCCCTCAAAGAGCGCAAAGTTCTCATCATCGTCGAGAACCTCCCCGTTCCCTTTGATCGACGCGTCTGGCTCGAAGCCCGCACCCTTAAGGCAGCAGGTGCGGTTGTAAGCGTCATTTGCCCAACTGGAAAAGGGTTCGACAAACGGTACGAAGAGATTGAGGGTATCCATGTTTATCGCCACAGCCTCCCTTTGGATGCAAAAGGGGCGCTAGGATATTTGGTTGAATATGGGGCCGCGCTGTTTTGGGAAAGTTACCTCGCGTGGAAAATCCTTTTCAAGCACGGTTTTGATGTCATTCACGGATGCAACCCCCCCGATCTCATCTTCTTGGTCGCGTGGCAATTTCGCCTGCTTGGGCGGCGATTTGTTTTCGATCACCATGATATTAACCCTGAACTCTATGAGGCGAAATTCAACAAGCGCGGTTTCTTTTGGAAGCTGATGGTTTTGTTCGAACGTGTCACATTTGCCAGCGCGTCGGTGTCAATTGCCACCAACGAAAGCTATCGACGCATCGCAATCGAGCGCGGGAAAATGCCCCCCGATGACGTTTTTGTCGTTCGCTCTGGTCCTGACCTCACGCGTGTTAAATCTGTCGACCCCGTGGAGTCGTGGAAAAACGGGCGTGACTATGTTGTCGGTTATGTTGGCGTTATGGGCGAACAGGAAGGCATTGATCTGTTGCTGGAATCCGTGCGGTATTTGGTCCACGATCGACGGCGGCGCGATATCCAATTCGTCCTTGTTGGCGGCGGGCCTGCCCTTGATGATTTGAAAAACCTCTGCGCCGACATGGGGCTTCAGGATTACGTCACCTTCGCCGGACGCGCGCCGGATCAAGAGTTGTTCGAAGTTCTTTCCACATCCGCGATCTGTGTAAACCCTGATCGCGTGAACCCGATGAACGATAAATCCACGATGAATAAAATTCTAGAGTACATGGCTTTTGGGAAACCCATCGTGCAATTCGATGTGACCGAAGGGCGTTTTTCGGCGGGTGAAAGTTCGCTCTATGCGCTTTCAAACGACATCGTAGATTTTGCGCAAAAGATCGAGGACCTCTTGGATAATCCTGATCGACGGGCCGAAATGGGAGCCATCGGGCGCGAACGGGTCGAGAGAAAATTTGCGTGGCCGCACCAAATTTCATCCCTCATTTCGGCCTACCTTCGCGTCTTGAACAAATGATCAACGTCGCAATCGGCGCACAGCTCTTCCTGCTGCTCGGTTTTGACTATTTTCCGGCAGCATTGCGTCTGGTTTTGGCAGGCGGAATTAACCTGCTCTACATTTTTGCGATTGTCGCCTATCTCCAACGCACAGGCGACCGCAAAGACCTTATTTTGTTTCTACCAGTCGGTATTTTTGTATTCATGGGCCTCATCGGCCTTGCCCTTGAGCAAATGTCGCAGACACAAAACCAAGCATCCGTCCTTGCGGCAGTCCGGCAACTTTCCCCCTATGTTGCCCTCATTGCGCTCGTTATTTGCCGCCGCGAAATCTCCCCTGCGCTTCTTGCCATTTGTGCATTTTCTATACTCGCGTCGGCGGCGCTTCACGCAGTCTTCTTGCCAAACGTTTTCCTAAACAATAGCCAACGTTTTGCACCGTTTTCGACAAACCTCCATGCCTCAGGATATGCGCTCGTTGGCACGCTCCTCCTATTCTGGTTTTTGTATACGTCCGAGAGGCTCAAACCCGTTTGGTTTATCCTCTTCGCGCTCGTGTGCTTGTTCCTGTTGAATGGGAATGGTGTGCGTACACCCATCTTGTTTTTGCTCTTCTACCTCGGCTTTGAGATGCTTTTGTCGAACCCGTTTTTGCGGCATAACCGCTCTGTAATTTTGGTTCTCTGTGCTGTTACGCTCGTCGCCGTTGCAGCAGTCGCCATGACAATTGACCTGTCCGTTTTCAACCAGTTTTCTAGTGGCCGCTTGAGCAATTACGGCGAGCGGTTCGACTTACTTAATCAGCGCGACCTTCAAACGCTTCTGTTCGGTACGGGGCCTGGTTCAGACCTTTTAAAAACCTCTACTTGGTGGTGGGATGAGAAGGACTCCCACAGCGACGTTCTAAAGATTCTTTGGGGCGGCGGGGTACTCGGCCTGATAGTATTCCTATGGTTCTGGCTGCTAGTGGGCTTGCGAAATCAGGGGGTACTTCTCGCTCTAAGCCTCGCGCTTCTTGCGGCGTCATGTGTCTCTAACGCGTATCTTTCTCGCCCAAATTCGGCATTCTTGCTGTTTGCATTTGGCGCGGCTCGACAGGCGTACCTTGAGCGTAAAACCGCCTAAAAACCTTTGCGGCGCGCCACCAAACTAAGCCCGATATCCCGAAGGGCAAAGCCCAGAAGTATTGCAATCGCAATTCCAACGCTCCCCCAAATCGGCCCCGCCAAGAACGAAACAGCTACAACGCAGATCAGTCGCAGAATTGAATATTTTCGGACAATTTTTGCCTGTCCAGACATCAGAAACACATTGCTCGCGGGCCCAAACGCCGCGTTTACAAACGAGCCAAATGCGATGAGGGAAATTGGCAAAACCGCAGCGCTATAGGAAGCTGGAAAGGCCCACCCAATTAGTACGCCTCCTCCCAACGTGCAGAAAAGGACATAAACGAAGGAGGGAATTCCGGCCAATAATCCAGCTTGTTTGCGTGCCTTGTTAAGACCCAAAATATTGTTATCTTTTGACAAGCGCGCATAGGCAGGGCTGAACGTTGCGCCAACGGAACTTGTCAGAAGGGACGGTAAGGTGCCAAATCGAAGAGCAACCTCGATGATGGCCGTGCCACCCGCACCCAATAAAGCTGTCCCCAAAAATATGGGGGCACGCATCGCCAAAACCGTAAATATTTGCGCTTGAAAAATGCTCCATCCATCGCTCAGTAGTACTTTGAATGATGCGCGATCTACACTCCCTATCGGGCCGCCGCCGATGAAAAAACGGATGAGAATTTGTATCGCCAATGTGAGCCATCCTGCCCACAAGAGTGCATGTAACGTGTCGTTTCCGTTCAGTGTTCCATTCAAATAGGCAGGCATAAGCCCCAGAAAAATAAAGAGCTGAAGCCCAATTGATTCTGGTACTTGGGCAGCCAAATTATGCCCCAACCCTCTTACCTGTCCTACCAAAAGACCGATCAACACATAAGCCGGTGCCGCCATGGCAAAAAGAGTAGCGTTTTGGGCACCCAAAAGACCTAACTTTTGCGCGCATAGGACACAAATGGAAATGAGGATACCCGAAGCCATTGCAATCACAATTCCAGCGAGGCTCAACTTTTGCGCCACCGTGGAAACTCGTCTGCCATCCATGGTCCCTGCGATTTGACGCATTGATGCTTGATCAACTCCAAAGGACCCAATTGCGCGCACTAGCCCGAGAGCGGCGTACATCAAAGCAAACTGCCCCATTTCCAAGAGGGTTAGGTTTCGCGCTAAAAAGATTGTCGTCGCAAGCTGCACCCCGACACCTAATGCACGAATTCCCATGAGAGTAATCGACGAAATAACCAAAGAATTCTTCATTTCGCCCTAACTACAAACAACGCTACGCATTCACGGATTAACAATATACAACCAGAAGGAGAAGAGATAGAACAATGCTGCCCTGTCGCCAAAGTAACCCTTTATTATGGAGGGAATTTGAGACCAAAGCGAGGGAGAGCGTATAAACATTTAGGACTAGTAAATAGTGAATACTTCTGGACTCCCGGGGCACAGCATACTTTGCGGTCCTATAGCGCCAAAAAAGGGTGTGTCTCGTGGTGGATACGAGACCGCAAATCGTCGCACAATTTCCCTCCTCGAAGCTGCGGGCTGTCACGTGGATGCGTATGCCTATCCGGATACTCTCGGGAAAGGTTTCCTTCCAAGGGCAATTTCTTACTTCCTGAATTTTCTAGCGCTGCGCAAAAAATTGATCCAACGGCAGGCCAAAGGCAACGCAATACCATTTCACATCACCCCTTTATTTAAGCAGTTTATTCTACCGGAGTTCCTTCTGATCCGTCGTGCAAAACGCCTTGGAATGCGCATCGTTTTGGATTTGCGTGCCGGAAACAAAGCGAGCGATCGCGCACGTTTTGGGAAAACCTATCGTAAACTTTTTGACGGCTGCATAAAATTGGCCGACGAGGTTTCTGTTGAGGGGCGGGAATATATTCCCCTTATTCGGTCAATCGCTCCCGATATTGAGGTCACCTATCTTCCGAACTTTGTGGATGGGGAGAACATCGCGGAAAAACCCCCTACACGGAGTTCAGAGGTTTGTCGCCTCGTTTATGTGGGAACCGTATCAGAGGCTAAGGGCGTGCCTGATCTTATCAATGTCGCGGATCATCTGGTGCAAATTGGTCTGCCCGTGCAGCTGGATATCATTGGTCGACCCACCAAATCCTTTCGGAAAGAATTTGAGAGAAATTGTAAAGACCGACCCTATGTCATGGGACACGGCGCGCAGAGCTTTGAATATGTTCGTACATTCCTTGACCAAAGCCATTTTTTCGTTTTTTTAACGAAGTGGCCCGGCGAGGGTCATTCAAATGCTCTCACCGAGGCTATGGCGCGCGGATGCGTTCCTGTTGCGACCCAGCATGGCTTCAATCAGTCAACGATTTCGGACTGTGGCATCATCATCAAGGATCGCGTTGAAACAGTCGAAATCGCTTCACAAATTGCGCAACTCTGGTCGACTCCGTCTTTTGATGTCCTTGCCGAAGCTTCGATCAATCGTATTCGCACTCAGTTTGGCGAAGACACGGTACGCGCGATCCTACGGGGATTGTATTGGCCTGACGCTCAGACCTAATGGCCGGTTTTCTTGGAAACGACGGTCACTGTCTTTAGAATGAGGCATAAATCCATCCAGAAGCTTTGGCGATCATTATACGTGTTGTCGTAAGAAATTCGGCTCAGAAAGCTAGAGGTGCCGCGCCCTTCAATTTGCCACAATCCGGTAATCCCAGGCCGAAGATTATAGTAGGAACGCCCGCCAGCCGCACGATAAAGCGTGTCTTGGTTTTCCATGAAGGGTCTTGGCCCGACGAGGCTCATATCGCCTTTAACCACGTTCCAAATTTGGGGTAGTTCGTCTAGGCTCGTTGCCCGCAGGAAGCGACCAATTGGGGTAATCCGTGGATCATTTTCCAGCTTTTGGTTAACCCGCCATTCCTCTGCAACTTCAGGATCGTCCTGACAGAGAGCTTCCAACGCTTTTTCCGCATCCAACACCATAGTGCGAAACTTGTAGCACCTAAAAACCTTACCATAGCGACCCACCCGGTTTTGATAGTATAGACCCGGACCGCCCCTTGAGGCCAACATCCAGAGGATTGCAAGAACCGGCACCAAGATCGGCAAAACAACCATCGCGAACCCCAAGTCGAAAAGCCGTTTTGGGTAGGTTGGAAGGGTACTTATTTGTGCCCGATGGTGTGTTGGATAGTAGCGAACGTCACTAGAGACATAGGCTGTCTCGCAAAAGTCTACATTATCAGTATGGTCTTTCATTCAATAGGCCTCGATCGCCCGAAAAACGAGCATCTCACTCCATAACCACCATAGGTTGTGTAGCCCAGCGCGTTCGACGAGTCGAGAATTTTCTCAACAATTTTATAAATTTATTGTTTGTTTACCTACTGTTAACCAATATTAACAAATGGTAAAATTTGAATCCTCCTGATCTATCTTTTCGGAATGGACCCAGCCCTTGGTTGCGCTGTCGGGAAATTCCGTCCGGAAAGGTCGAGGGTTTTGGCCTCGGAAGCTAGTCTAAATGCCGGATTGGAAGCACGCTACACGACTAAATCCGGTCAAAACGGGTGCAGATCAGCGGTTGGCGAGAGCCGTTTTCTGACTAACATTTCGCCCCGCCGATATAAGAAATGACCGGCGGGGCGAGTTGGTTCAGTGGAAACCTGAGCTGTGCCTATTGGCCAGCGTGGCTCGAAGTATTCAAGTTCTTCACCTGCTTAATGACATCTTCGAGGTTATAGCTCGAAGGATCCTGCATCGGTGGGAAGGTGTGGTAGGTCTCAAGTTCTCTGAGCCACAGCGCTTGTCCGATGGGCAATAGATTCCAGTCATACGCATATGCGGTGACCGGTCCTGCGAGCGCGCCGCCGACACCCTGAAGTGTCTTCAACTGGCTACCGACCGACGTTTCGAACGGATCGCGTTTGATGTTGACGATTTGGGTCCAGTGGTAGGGTTGTACCTGTTGTTTTGCACTGAGAGCTGACCCGGTAGCCCCATAAATTTTCACTGAGAGTTGACCCATGTAAACACACTACCCTGACGGATTTGGTCAGGGAGATATGGAGTGATCGACATGGGATT